>NZ_JBIAHG010000007.1:0-369164 GCF_042870385.1 Streptomyces sp. NPDC006602
GAGCACTGCAGCGCGAAGTCCAGGGCGATCTCCATCCCCAGCCCCTGTGCCTGCCGCACGAACCAGTCGAAGTCCTCGATCGTGCCCAGGTCCGGGTGCACCGCGTCGTGGCCGCCCTCCGGGGAGCCGATCGCCCAGGGCACGCCGACGTCCTCCGGCCCGGGCGAGAGGCTGTTGTTGCGGCCCTTGCGGAAGGTCTGCCCGATCGGGTGGACCGGCGGCAGATACACCACGTCGAAGCCCATCGCGGCGATCGCCGGAAGGCGGCGGGCCGCGGTGCGGAACGTGCCGTGCGGTTGCTCGGACGTGCCCTCCGAACGCGGGAAGAACTCGTACCACGAGCCGTACAGCGCCCGCTCCCGCTCCACCAGCAGCGGCAGCGTCCGCGACGCCGTCACCAGCTCCCGCAGCGGATACCGGGCCAGGACCGCGTCCACCTCCGGCGTCAACGCGGCAGCCAACCGCGTCGCCGCCGGGCGGGTCTCGTCGCGCAGGGCGGCGACGGCGGCGCGCAGGACCTGCCGTTTGCCCTTCTTGGGGATGTCGGCGGCGGCCCGCTCGTACAGCCGGGCGCCCTCCTCCAGCACCAGTTCCGTGTCCATGCCCGCGGGGATCTTGATCTGGGCGTGGTGCCGCCAGGTGGTGACGGGATCGCCCCACGCCTCGACGGTGTACGTCCAGCGGCCGGGCGCGTCCGCGCTGACGGTGGCGTCCCAGCGGTCGGTGCCGGGTGCCAGTTCGCGCATCGGCGTCCAGGGGCCCAGGCGGCCTTCCGGATCCGTCAGGACGACGTTGGCGGCGACCGCGTCGTGCCCCTCGCGGAAGACGGTGGCCGAGATCTCGAAGGTCTCGCCGGTGACGGCCTTGGCGGGCCTTCGTCCGTGCTGGACGACCGGGCGGACGTCGAGGACGGGTATGCGTCCGACGGCCGTGGCGGTGTCGCCCGCGGAGGGTGGCTCCGGGGCCGGCGGACCGTCGTCGACCGGGCGCACGGGTACTTCTTCGGTGCTCGGTGTCAGGGGTGCTGACGAGTGGTGCGTGGCGGGCATGACCGCTCCTGTCCGCGTCAACGTGGGTGGGCGGATGGATGTGGGGAGGTGGGTCCTGCGTGGTGTCCCTGTTCATGAGGGGCGTACCGGGGGAGCCTTCCCACCCTATTCGGGTGAGCAATCCGGCACTTTGTTAACTACTCACGCGTATGTCTTCACATAAGACCGGCCCCGTTCTGGCCGAACGGGGCCGGTGCGGGAGTCGGTCCCGGTCAGCGCGGTACCCGCAGAAGCTTGTCCGGCGATCCAAGGCCTCGGCCGGAGATTTTCCCGGATTCCGCCATGTCGACAAGCGCCTTGCCGACCTGCGCCGGAGTGGCCTTCCGGTGGTCCGCGAGATAGAGCGCGGCCGTGCCCGCCGCGTGCGGCGACGCCATCGACGTACCGGAGGAGGTGGCCGAGGCGGTGTCGCCCGCGGTCGATGCCGACGTGATCGACACACCGGGAGCGAACAGGTCGAGGGCCGAGCCGTGGTTGGAGAAGCTGGCCCTGGCGTCCGACTTGTCGGTCGCGCCGACCGTGATCGCCTGCCGTACGCCCGCGGGGGAGTAGAGGGAGGCGGGCAGGCCGTCGTTGCCCGCGGCAACCGTGTATGTCACGCCGGACGCGATGGAGTTGCGTACGGCGGCGTCCAGCTGGGCGTTGTGGTATCCGCCCAGGCTGAGGTTGGCGACCGCGGGTTTCTTCGCGTTCCTGGTGACCCAGTCGATGCCGGCGATGACCCGGGCGGTGGTGCCCGCGCCCGCGTTGTCGAGGACGCGTACGGCGACGACCTTGGCCTTCTTGGCGACGCCGTACCTGGTCCCGGCGACGGTGCCGGCGACATGGGTGCCGTGGCCGTTGCCGTCGCCGGCGCTCCTGTCGCCGCCGACGAAGTCCCAGCCGTAGCTCGCCCGGCCGCCGAAGTCCTTGTGGCCGATCCGGATGCCGGTGTCGATCACGTAGACCGTGACGCCCGCCCCCGCGGACTCCGGCCAGGTGTAGCTCTTGTTCAGCGGCAGGTTCGCCTGGTCGATGCGGTCCAGGCCCCAGGACGGCGGGTTCTTCTGGACGTGGTCCAGGGTCACCCGGGTGTCCTGGACGACCGAGGCGACGTGCGGGTCGGCCGCGAGGAGCTCGGCCTGTCTCTCGTCGGCCCTGATGGCGTAGCCGTTCAACACCGTGCCGTACGTATGGCTGATTTTCGCCCCGTATTTCTCGGCTATGCCCTTTCCGGCCGCCGACGGGGCCTTCGTTCCCCCCTCGAGTGTCACCAGGTAACTTCCGCCGACGGAACCGGGTTGTCCGGCGCCGAGTATCCGCCCCTCCGGTACGGCGTGCGCGGGCAGGGTGATGGCCGAAAGCGCCGCGGCACAGGTCACCGCGGTCAGGCCCCCCGCCACGCGCAGACGCCGTGTTCGCGTCCGTGCCATGGCTCTGTACCCCCTCTTCAACACGGCGTACGACAGCCGGGGTCACCGCGTGCGCGGCTTCTCGGGCCGGTACGCCACTTGGCAGCCTGTCGTGCGGTGTGAAGTACGACAAGAGCGCCTACGGTGGCGGAATCGGCCAAATCGGGTCAGTGGTCATCCGGTGCGGCCGGAAACGCGGCCCACAAGAACGCGCCGTGGTTACGGAGGCCCCGTGCCCTATACCTTCGAAGCTGCCGACGGGCGCACACCGCCGTGCGTCCTCTTCCTCACGCCCGCTTGAGGTGGAATGTGAAGGCGATCCGTCGATTCACCGTCCGACCCGTGCTCCCCGAACCCCTCCGGCCGCTCAGCGACCTCGCGCGCAATCTGCGCTGGTCCTGGCATGCGGAGACCCGCGATCTCTTCCAGTCCGTCGATCCCGAGCGCTGGACCGCCTCGGGCGGTGACCCCGTACGGCTGCTCGGCAGTGTGCGGCCCGAGCGGCTCACCGAACTCGCCGATGACCGCCGCTTCCTGCGCAGGCTCACCGCGGCCGCCGACGACCTGAACGACTATGTGACCGGCGCCCGCTGGTACCAGACACAGACGGCCGACCTGCCCGCCGCCGTCGCCTACTTCTCGCCCGAGTTCGGCGTCACGGCCGCCCTGCCCCAGTACTCCGGCGGCCTCGGCATCCTCGCCGGCGACCATCTGAAGGCGGCCAGCGACCTCGGCGTCCCGCTGATCGGCGTCGGGCTGCTCTACCGGCACGGCTACTTCCGCCAGTCCCTGTCCCGGGACGGCTGGCAGCAGGAGCACTATCCGGTGCTCGACCCCAACGAGCTGCCCGTCGCCCTGCTCAAGGAGCCCGACGGCACCCCGGCCCAGGTCTCCCTCGCCCTGCCCGGCGGCAAGCAGCTGCGCGCCCGGATCTGGCTGGCCCAGGTCGGCCGGGTCCCGCTGCTGATGCTCGACTCGGACATCGAGGAGAACGCCCTCGGCGAACGCGGGGTGACCGACCGGCTCTACGGCGGCGGCAGCGAGCACCGGCTGCTCCAGGAGATGCTGCTCGGCATAGGAGGAGTCAGGGCCGTACGGACGTACTGCCGGCTCACCGGCCACGCCGAACCCGAGGTGTTCCACACCAACGAGGGGCACGCGGGCTTCCTCGGCCTGGAACGGATCGCCGAACTGTGCGCGCGGGGGCTGGACTTCGACTCCGCTCTCGAAGCGGTCCGGGCCGGGACCGTCTTCACCACGCACACCCCCGTCCCGGCCGGCATAGACCGCTTCGACCGCGAGCTGGTGGCCCACCACTTCGGCCCCGACGCCGAACTCCCGGGCATCGACGTCGGCCGCGTCCTGCAACTGGGCATGGAGACCTACCCCGGCGGCGAACCCAACCTCTTCAACATGGCCGTGATGGGCCTGCGCCTCGCCCAGCGCGCCAACGGCGTCTCCCTGCTGCACGGCAGGGTCAGCCGGGAGATGTTCGCCGGACTCTGGCCGGGATTCGACGCCGAGGAAGTGCCGATCACCTCCGTGACCAACGGGGTGCACGCCCCGACCTGGGTCGCCCCGGAGGTCTTCAGGCTCGGCGCCCGGCAGATCGGCGCGCAGCGCACCGAGGACGCCATGACCGTCGGCGGCTCGGAGCGCTGGGACGCGGTCGCGGACATCGCCGACCAGGACATCTGGGAGCTGCGGCGCAACCTGCGCGAGCAGCTGGTGACCGAGGTGCGGGAGCGGCTGCGCGCCTCCTGGCGGCAACGCGGGGCCGGCACGGCCGAGCTGGGCTGGATCGACGGCGTGCTCGACCCGGACGTCCTCACCATCGGGTTCGCGCGGCGCGTCCCGTCGTACAAGCGCCTGACGCTGATGCTGCGCGACCGGGACCGGCTGATGGACCTGCTGCTGCACCCGGAGCGGCCGATCCAGATCGTGGTCGCGGGCAAGGCGCACCCGGCGGACGACGGCGGTAAGCGGCTGGTGCAGGAGCTGGTGCGGTTCGCGGACGATCCGCGGGTGCGCCACCGGATCGTGTTCCTGCCGGACTACGGCATGGCCATGGCGCAGAAGCTCTATCCCGGCTGCGACATCTGGCTGAACAACCCGCTGAGGCCGCTGGAGGCGTGCGGGACCAGCGGTATGAAGGCCGCGCTCAACGGCTGTCTCAACCTCTCCGTGCTGGACGGTTGGTGGGACGAGTGGTTCCAGCCCGACTTCGGCTGGTCGATCCCCACCGCCGACGGCGTGGACACCGACGACCGGCGCGACGACCTAGAGGCCGCCGCGCTCTACGACCTGCTCGAACAGCGGGTCACCCCGCGCTTCTACGAGCGCGGGCAGGGCGGGCTGCCCGACCGCTGGATCGAGATGGTCCGCCAGACCCTCACCCTGCTCGGCCCGAAGGTGCTGGCCGGGCGCATGGTCCGCGAGTACGTGGAGCGGCTCTACGCCCCGGCCGCCCACGCCCACCGCACGATGGCCCCCGACGCCGCCCGCGAACTGGCGGAGTGGAAGTCACGGCTGCGCTCCGCCTGGCACGGGGTGACCGTCGACCACGTCGAGACGACCGCCGCCACGACCACCGCCGAACTCGGCACGACCCTCGGCCTGAGGGTGCGCGTCGCCCTCGGCGGGCTCGCCCCCGAGGACGTCGAGGTCCAGGCGGTCTCCGGCCGGGTCGACGAGGAGGATCGCATCACCGACGCCACCACCGTCCCGCTGAAACCGGCGGGCGGCTCGGATCCGGAGGGGCGGTGGGTGTACGAGGGTCCGCTGTCCCTGGACCGCACCGGGCCGTACGGCTACACGGTCCGCATTCTCCCCGCGCACCCACTGCTGGCTTCCGCGGCGGAGCTGGGGCTCGTGGCGCTGCCGTCGGAGGAGGTGGTGGAGGCGGCCGGGGTGCTGATGCGGTGAGGCGGCCCGGGCGGCGGGGGTGCTGATGAGGTGAGGCGGCGGGGGCTGTGCCGCGTGGGTCGGATCAGATCTTCTCGACCGGCGCGCACAGCCGCCGCAGCACCGCCCCGCACCGGCGGGCGTACACGTGCTGGAACCCCCGGTTCGCCGGGCCGCCCGCGCGGGCGTACCACTTGGCGCCCCGGCTGAACGCGGAGATGGTCAGCCAGACCGTGCCGTCGCCGGTGCGGTCCACGACGAAGGACTCCTCGCCGCACTCCGGGTGCCCGGTCAGCGTGCCGTACGCCCAGCCGGCGCGGCGGGGTTCCTCGACCGTCCAGACCACGCGGCATGGGGCCTTGATCAGTCCGGCGAGGGTGACGGTGACGTCGACGTCGGGGGCGGCGCGGTCCGCGCTCGCGTCGACGCCGACGCCCAGCTCGCGGTGCATCTCCCAGGTCAGGACCGCCTCGGAGGCTCTGCGGAAGACCTCCTCGCCCTCGCCGATGCGGGCGCGCACGTGCAGGGGGTGGAAGCCGGGCGGGCAGAAGCCGTCCTGGCGGGTGGCGCCGACGTCGTCGTACGTGAAGTCCATCAAGGGCATGGCAACCAAGAGTAGGGCGGCACCCGGGTATGCCTTCGTCCCGGGTGCCGCCCGTCAGTCCCATGGACTAGCTGACGTTGACCGCCGACCAGGCCGCCGCCACCGCCTTGTACTCGGTGCTGGTGGAGCCGTACAGGGCCGACGCCGCACTCAGGGTGCCGGTGCGGGCGCCCGCGTACGTGGTGGTCGACGTGAAGTACTCGGTCAGCGCCTTGTACCAGATCTGGACGGCCTTGGCGCGTCCGATGCCGGTGACGGTGGAGCCGTTGGACGTCGGGGAGTTGTAGGCGACCCCGTTGATGGTCTTGCTGCCGCTGCCCTCGCTGAGCAGGTAGAAGAAGTGGTTCGCCGGGCCGGACGAGTAGTGGACGTCCAGGTTCTTCAGCGTCGACGACCAGTAGTTGGCCGAACCGCCGTCCTTGCTGGGCTGGTCCATGTAGCGCAGCGGGCTGCCGTCGCCGTTGATGTCGATCTCCTCGCCGATGAGGTAGTCACCGACGTCGTTGGAGTTGGCCGCGTAGAACTCGACCGCCGTGCCGAAGATGTCGGACGTGGCCTCGTTCAGGCCGCCGGACTCGCCCGAGTAGTTCAGGCCCGCCGTGTTCGACGTGACGCCGTGCGTCATCTCGTGGCCGGCCACGTCCAGCGAGGTGAGCGGGTGGGTGTTGCTCTCGCCGTCGCCGTACGTCATGCAGAAGCAGCTGTCGTCCCAGAACGCGTTCACGTAGGCGTTGCCGTAGTGGACGCGGGAGTAGGCGGCCTTCCCGTCGTTCTTGATGCCGCTGCGGCCGAAGGTGCTCTTGTAGAAGTCCCAGGTCGTCTGCGCGCCGTAGGCGGCGTCGACGGCCGCGGTCTGGTCGGTGGTCGAGCTGGACGCGGCGCCGGTGCCCCAGGTGTCGTCGGCGTCGGTGAACAGGGTGCCCGCCGAGGAGCTGGTGCCGTGCGCCTTGTTGTACGTCTTGTGGCCGCCGCGCGAGGTGTCGTACAGCTGGTACGTCGAGCCCGACAGGTAGGTGCCGAGGGTGACGCTGCCGGAGTAGAGGCTCTTGCCGGTGCCGGTCTCGATGCCCTGGTACTCGTAGAGCTTCTTGCCGGTGGCGGCGTCGGTGATGACGTGCAGCTGGTTGGGGGTGCCGTCCTCCTGGAGGCCGCCGACGACCGTCTCGTAGGCGAGGGTCGGCTTGCTGCCGTTGCCCGCCCAGATCACCTTGCGGGGCGCCGCGTCGGCCTCGGTCTTCTCCGAGCCGGCCGACTCGGCGGCGGTCAGGGCCTGCTTCTCCGCCTTGGTCGCGGCGATCGCGGGCTTGAGCGAGGCGACCTTGATGGTGGTCTTCGTCGCCTTGGTGACGCCCTGGGTGGTGCCGGCCTTCGACTCGTGGACGACCAGGTCGCCGCCGAGGACGGGCAGGCCCGCGTAGGTGCGCTCGTAGCGGGTGTGCAGCGTGCCGTCGGCGTCCTTGACGACGTCTCTGACGACCAGCTTCTCCTTGGCGCCGAGGCCTATCTCCTGGGCGGTGCCGGCCGCGGTGTCCTGCTGCTGCTGGATGAGCGCGGTGCGGGCGGCCGGGGCGAGCGTGGTGGGGGCCGCGAGCGGCTTCGCGCTGCCGGTGCTGTCCGCCGGGGTCTGGGCCGAGGCGGTGACGGCGGTCAGCCCGGTGGTGAGCAGGGCTCCGGCGGCGACGGTGGTGGCGATGGCCAGGGTCGTGCGGCGGTGACGCGCGTAGACGGAGGACACACAAGCTCCTTCGGTGGGGGGCTGCTGGGAAGTTGTGCGGCGGTTGGGGGAAGAGTGGCATCAGTGCCGCGTACATGTCATGCCTCCACGTGATGTTGGCCGAAAGTCACTGGCCGGTAAATGTTTCAGGGATGTGAACGAGGGCGCCGCCCCGGGGAGTTGAACCACCGGGGCGGCGCCCCGTCTTCGGGCCCTCAGGGGGTGCGGGGCCTACGGGAAGGTGAGCTTCCAGGAGTTGATGTAGCCGGTGTCCTGGGCCGCGTTGTCCTGAACCCTCAACTGCCAGGTCCCGTTGGCGACTTCGGAGGAGGCGTTCACCGTGTACGTGGTGTTGATGTTGTCCGCGCTGCCACCGGTGCCGTACGCCTTCAGCGTGTACGCCGTGCCGTCGGGGGCGATCAGCTGCACCCGGAGGTCACCGATGTAGGTGTGGACGATGTCGACCGCCACCGCGAGGTTCGACGGCGCGTTGCCCGTCCGCCCGGACACGGTGATCGACGAGTTGACCGCCGCCCCGTTGTCCGGAATCGATACGTCGGTCGCGTTCTCGAAGGAGGTGCCGCCACCCCCGCCACCGCCGCCGTCGGAGCGCGCGCCGACCGCGACGCCCGCCCAGGCGTCCTGCACGGCCTTGTACTCGGCGCTCGTCGTGCCGTACAGCTCACCCGTCGCCGCGAGGGTGCCGGTGCGGGCCGCCGCGTAGTTGGTGGTCGAGGTGAACTTCGTGGTCAGCGCGCGGAACCAGATCTTCTCCGCCTTGTCGCGGCCGATACCGGTGACCGCGAGGCCGTCCGCGGTGGGCGAGTTGTAGGTGACCCCGTTGATGGTCTTGGTGCCGCTGCCCTCGCTCAGCAGGTAGAAGAAGTGGTTCGCGGGGCCCGAGGAGTAGTGCACGTCGATCGAGCCGATGCCGGAGTACCAGCTGTCCTTGGACGCCCCGTCCTGGCTGGGCTTGTCCATGTAACGCAGCGGCGTGCCGTCGCCGTTGATGTCGATCTCCTCGCCGATGAGGTAGTCACCGACGTCGGAGGAGTTGTTGGCGTAGAACTCCACGGTCGAGCCGAAGATGTCGGAGGTCGCCTCGTTCAGACCGCCGGACTCGCCGCTGTAGTTGAGGCCCGCCGTGTTGGAGGTGAGCCCGTGGGTCATCTCGTGCGCGGCCACGTCGATCGACGTCAGCGGGTTGGTGTTGCCCGAGCCGTCGCCGTACGTCATGCAGAAGCAGCTGTCGTCCCAGAACGCGTTGACGTACGCGTTGCCGTAGTGGACCCGGGAGTAGGCGCCCACGCCGTCACCGCGGATGCCGCTGCGGCCGTGCACGTTCTTGTAGTAGTCCCAGGTCAGCGCCGCCCCGTAATGCGCGTCGGCGGCGGCCGACTCCAGGTTCGACGCGCTGCCGTTGCCCCAGATGTCGTCCGGGCCGGAGAACAGCGTGCCGGTGCCGGAGGTGCCGCGGTTGAGGTTGTACGTCTTGTGGCCGCCGCGGGCACCGTCGGTGAGGTTGAACGTCGACCCGGACTGCGTGGTGCCGAGGGTGACCGTGCCGCTGTACACCGTGTTTCCGGTGCCGGTCTCGATGGCCTCCCACTCGTACAGCTTCGCGCCGGTCGCCGCGTCCGTGACGACGTGCAGCTCCTGCGGGGTGCCGTCGTGCTGGAAGCCGCCCACGACCGTCTCGTACGCCAGGGTCGGCTTGCCGTCGGCCGCCCAGATCACCTTGCGCGGGGCGCGGTTGACGTCGGGGCTCTTGGCCTTCTCCGCCTCGGCGGCCTTCAGGGCCTGCGTCTCGGCCTTGGCCGCGGGCAGCTTGGCCGTGGTCGTGGCCGGCTTGATGGCGGCGCGGGTGGCCTTGACCACGGCCTCGGTCGCGTCGGCCTTCGTGCTGTCCACGACCAGGTCGCCGCCGAGGACGGGCAGGCCGTCGTAGGTGCGCTCGTAGCGGGTGTGGACCGTGCCGTCGCCGTCCTTGAGGACGTCACGGACGACCAGCTTCTCCTTGGCGCCCAGGCCGAGTTCCTCGGCGGTCTGCGCCTTGGCGGACTCGGCTGTGCGGAGCAGCTCGGCGCGCTGGGCGGGGGTCAGCTTGACCGTCTCCGAGCCCGGTATGACCTTGCCGGCGGCCGACGGTGCCTTGTGAGGAGCTGCGGTGGCGGCGCCCGACTGGACGGCCGCGGCGATCAGGGCGGATACGCCGACGAGGGCCACTGCGGCGACCCTGCGCTGGTTGGTGACGCGGGTGTGGGAGGTGCGTCTGTGGGAGGAACTGTCTCTCAACACTGACTCCTTCTGCGTGGCCGCGGGTCGCGCGGCCAGGGGAGACCGGTCGGCGGGTGGGCCGTCCGGGCAGAGCAGGGCGGTGCGCGAAACCACGTCCGCCGCGTCACACGGGTGTGCTGTGGGGTTGCTGTGTGAAGCGGCCGTGGGAAGAGTCGCAGGAGATGACGGTTTCTGTCAGGAGCGCGTCAGAAAGTTGGCCGGAAATCGTTCGTTGCCCGGTTGTTCATGTTCGTTATGCGGACCGTTTGCCACCGCGCGGACTACTGACTGGACCACGGGCCGTTCGCCCCTACGCGGACTGCGGCCGGTCCCCGTGCCACGACCCCCACAGCGCCGCGTACGCCCCGTCCGCCGCCACCAGCTCGTCGTGCGTGCCGAGTTCGGTCAGCAGGCCGTCCTCCATCACCGCCACGCGGTCCGCGTCGTGGGCGGTGTGCAGGCGGTGAGCGATGGCGATGACGGTGCGGCCCTCGAGCACGGCGGCCAGGGCGCGTTCGGTGTGGCGGGCGGTGGTCGGGTCGAGCAGCGCCGTGGCCTCGTCGAGAATCAGGGTGTGCGGGTCGGCCAGGACGACCCGGGCGAGGGCGAGTTGCTGTGCCTGGGAGCCGTCCGTACGGCAACCCCCCTCGCCCAGCGTGGCGTTGAGGCCGTCAGGCAGTTCCCGTACCCAGGCGCCCGCGCCGACCGCCTCCAGCGCGGCCCACAGGTCGTCGTCCGTCGCCGCGGGTTCGGCGAGCAGGAGGTTGTCGCGGACCGTGCCGAGGAAGACGTGGTGTTCCTGGGTGACCAGGACGACCTGGCGGCGCAGCTGTTCGGGGCCGAGGCCGACGACGGACACCCCGCCGACCGTCACCGTGCCGGTGCTGGGCGCGTCCACGCCCGCCAGCAGCCGGCTCAGGGTCGTCTTGCCGGCGCCGGAGGGCCCGACGACCGCGAGCCGTTCCCCGGGGCGCACGGTCAGGTCCACGCCACGCAGTACCTCGCCGCCCCGGTCGTAGGCGTAGCGCACGCCGGTCACCTCGATCAGGTCGTCCGCCGGGACGGGGGCGTCGGCCGCGTCGGCGCGCGGGGCCCGGGCCAGCCCCTCCACGCGGGCGAACGAGGCGCCGCTGCTCTGCAGTTGCTCCACCCGGACCAGGATCTGGTCGAGGGGCTCGCTCATCTGCCGCAGATACAGCGCCGCCGCCACCACCGCGCCCAGGCTCATCACGCCGTCCGCGTGCAGCATCCCGCCGATCACCAGCACCCCGGCCACGGGGATCAGGTACGACACCTCCACCGCCGGGAAGAACACGGTGCGCAGGTAGAGGGTGTGGAAGCGGGTGCGGCGGGACGTTTCGAGGGCCTCCCGGCTCGCCCTGATCCGCCGCTCCTCCAGGCGCAGGGCCTCGACCGTTCGCGCACCCGACGCCGTCGCCGCGACGATCTCGGCGACCTCGGAGACGGCCGCGCCCTCGGCCAGATAACCGTCCCGCGCCCGGCGCAGATACCAGCGCAGGGCGAACCAGATCGGCGTCAGGCCCAGCACGCCGACCGCTCCGAGCAGCGGGTCGATGACGAACACAGCGACCAGCGCGAACAGGAACTGCACGCCGTTGATGAGCAGTTCGGGACCGGCGTCGCGCAGCGTGGTGCCCACGGTGGCCACATCGGCCGTGCCGCGCGCCGTCAGGTCGCCGGTGCCGGCCCGTTCCACCACCGACGCGGGCAGCGCCAGCGTCCGGTCCACGAACTCCTCGCGCACCCGCGCCAGCGTCCGCTCCCCGAACCGGTGCCCGACGTACCGTGCCCACCGGGCCAGCAGCAACTCCGCCACCGCGCACAGCAGGAGGGCCAGCGCCAGCCGGTCCACGGCCGACACCCCGCCCCCGCCCCGCACGTCGTCGATGATCCGCCCCAGTAGCCACGGCCCGGCCAGCCCCGCGACGGCGGCCAGCGCGTTCAGCGCGAGGGTCGCCGTGAAGGCTCGCCGGTCGGCCTTCACCAGCCGCACGGAGGCCCGCCGCACGTCGGCGGGTTCGGCGACGGGCAGTTGTCCGGAAGAGGTCGTCGAGCCGGTCACCGTACGGCCTCCTCGGTGTCTGTGACGTCAGCTGCGTCTGTGAGATCGGCGGTGTCCGTGAGGTCGGCGTCCCGCGCCACCAGTGCCCGGTATCCCGGCTCGCGGAGCAGCAGTTCGCGATGGCTGCCGGTGGCCGCGACCTTGCCGTCGACCAGGTGCAGCACGGTGTCCGCGCGGTCCAGCACCAGCGGGGAGGTGGTGGTGACGACCGTCGTACGGCCCTCGCGCGCGGCCCGCAGCCGCTCGGCCACCCGCGCCTCGGTGTGGGCGTCCAGCGCCGAGGTGGGCTCGACGGCGAGCAGCACCTCGGGGTCGGCGAGCAGCGCCCGCACCAGCCGCACGCGCTGACGCTGGCCGCCGGAGAGGTTGCGGCCCTGCGCGTCGATCGCCGAGTCCAGCCCGTCCGGCAGGCCCTGCACGATGTCCTCGGCGACGGCCGTGTGCACGGCCCGCGCGATGCGCTCCTCGTCGCCATCGTCGTCGCCGCCGACGAGCTCGCGCAGGGTGCCCGCGAACAGGTCGGCCTCGTGGTCGGCGACCAGGATCCGCTGCCTGACCTGTGCCAGCGCGATCTCGTCGAGCGGCACCCCGCCCCAGGTCACCGCCGACGGGACGTACCGGCCGAGGCGGTCGAGCACGGCCGAGGTGTCGGCCGGGCGGGCGCAGGCCAGCGCGGTCAGCCGCCCCGGCAGCACCCGCACGCCCGACTCGGGGTCGTGCAGTGCCGAGGGTTCCGCGGGGGCGTCCCGGGTGCCGGTGTCCGCCATCGGCTCCAGACGCAGGAACCGTACGACCCGGCGGGCCGCCACCAGACCACGGCTGATCTGGTAGCCGCACTCCACCCAGAACGCCACCGGCCCCACCAGGACCGCCACATAGCCGTACACCGACACCAACTCGCCGACGGTGATGTCCCCGCGTGCGGCGAGCCGGGCCGCCAGCCAGGTCACGACGGCCATGAACAGCGTCGGCAGCCCCACCCCGAGCGCCTGCACCCAGCTGGTCACCGCCCCGACCCGGTAGCCCTGGGCCCGCAGCCGCTGCGAGTCCCGCTGGAAGGCGTCGGCGAACAGCCCCTTGCCGCCGAGCCCGTTGAGGACCCGCAGCCCGCCCGCGAGGTCGGCGATGCGGGCGGTGAGCACGCCCTGCCGCTCCCGGTACTCCGTCTCGGTGCCCTGGAGGCGGGTGAGCAGCGGCCCGACCAGCAGGACGATCACCGGGATCCCGAGCAGCACCACCACGGCGATCGTCGTCGAGACCGACAGCAGCAGCCCGGCGACCACCAGATAGGCGACGACCGCGCCGACCCCGGGTCCGACGACGGTCAGCGACTGGCTGATCGTCTGCACGTCGCCGACGCCGATCGTGACGACCTCCCCGGCCCCGGCCCGCCGGGACAGCGCGGCGCCCAGCCGGACCGCCTGCCCGACGACGACCTTGACCGTGCGGAAGTTGGCGTCCATCCGCACCCGGGTCATCGTGCGGTGCCGCATGATGCTCAGCCAGGCGTTGAACGCCCCCACCGCGAACAGCGCGACGCTCCAGCCGACCAGCGCGCCCATGTGGCCCGGCTCGAGACCGTCGTCGATCGCCCGGGACATCAGATACGGCGTCGCCGCCAGCAGCACCATCCAGGTACTGCCCAGCAGCGCCCCGGCGGCGGACCGGCCCGGCTGGCACCTCACCAGCCACCACAGATACCGGCCGCCGCCGCGACAGTCGGGCGTGCCGGGATCCTCGTACGCGTCGATCATCTCTCTCCGCTTCCTGCGCCGGACTGCCCCGCGCCAGTGCCGGACCGCCCCGCCCTTACGCCAGACTGTCCCGCCACGCCCTGTGCAGATCCGCGAAACGGCCCCTGCCCGCGATGAGTTGGTCCGGGCTGCCGTCCTCGACGATCCGCCCGTGCTCCATGACCAGCACCCGGTCCGCGATCTCCACGGTCGACAGCCGGTGCGCGATGACCACGGCCGTACGCCCCTTCAGCACCGTCGCCATCGCGCGCTGCACCGCCCGCTCGCCCGGGATGTCGAGCGAGCTGGTCGCCTCGTCGAGGATCAGCACGGCCGGGTCGGCGAGCAACGCGCGGGCGAAGGCGACGAGTTGGCGCTGTCCGGCGGAGATGCGGCCGCCCCGCTTGCGTACGTCCGTGTCGTAGCCGTCGGGCAGCGCGGTGACGAAGTCGTGGGCGCCGATCGCCTTCGCGGCCTCCTCGATCTCCTCACGGGTGGCGTCCGGACGCCCGATCGCGATGTTCTCGGCGACCGTGCCGGAGAACAGGAACGCCTCCTGCGTCACCATCACCACCCCGCGCCGCAGCTCGGGCACGGCCAGGTCGCGCAGGTCGACGCCGTCCAGCAGCACCCGGCCGTCGGAGGGGTCGTAGAAGCGGGCCAGCAGCTTGGCCAGGGTCGACTTGCCCGCGCCCGTCGAGCCGACGACCGCGACCGTCTGCCCGGCCGGCAGCGTCAGATCGAAGCGGGGCAGGACTTCGCCGCCGGTGCGGTAGGCGAAGCGGACCCCGTCGAAGACGACCTCGCGGCCGGGGTGCTCGGACTCGAGGGGCGGCAGCTGCCGGGGAGTCGCGGGCTCCGGCACCGACGGCGTCTGGGCGAGCAGTCCGGCGATCTTCTCCAGGGAGGCGGCCGCCGAGTGGTAGGAGTTCAGGAACATCCCGAGCCGGTCGATGGGGTCGTACAGCCGCCGCAGGTACAGCACCGCGGCCGCCAGCACCCCCAGCTCCAGCGAACCGTCCGCCACCCGGTGCGCGCCCCACAGCACGATCACCGCGACCGCCGTGTTGGCGACCAGCCGGGAGCAGACCACATAGCGGGCCATCTCGAGGAGCGCGTCGCCGTTGGTCCGCTCGTGCCGGGTGTTCAGCACCCGGAAGTCGGCGTCGTTGACCGCCTCGCGGCGGAACGCGCGCACCGGCCGGATGCCGTTCATCGTCTCGACGAACTTCACGATCACGGCCGCGATGGCCGTCGACCGCGCCCGGTACACCCGCCCCGCCCGCCGCCGGTAGCTCCGAATGAGCAGATACAGCGGCACGAACGACGCCACCGCCACCGCGCCGAGCCCCAGGTCGAGCCAGAGCAGCAGCGCCGAGATGTAGGCGAAGGACAGGACGACGCCGACCAGCTCCTGCAGGCCCTCGTTGAGCAGCTCGCGCAGCGACTCCACGTCCGTGGTGGAGCGCGAGATGAGCCGGCCCGAGGTGTAGCGCTCGTGGAAGTCGACGCTCAGCGCCTGCGCGTGGCGGAAGATTCGGCCGCGCAGGTCCAGCAGCACGTCCTGGTTGACGCGGGCCGCGGCGATCACGAACGTGGACTGCAGGGCGCCGGAGGCGAGCGCGCACAGCAGATAGCCGACGCCCACCGCGACGAGAGGGCCGTTGTCGTGCTCGCGGAACGCCGGAACGGCACTGTCGATGGCGTACGCCACCAGCAGCGGGCCCGCCTGCATCGCCGCCTGCTGTAACAGCAGCAGGAGCGTCGTGACGGCGACGCGGGCCTTCATCGGAGCGAGCAGGGAGCGCAGCAGGGTGGCGGTGGCGCCCGGGGGAGTGGGCAGGACGTCGCGGTCGAAGTCGTCGCCCCGCCGGGCGCTCTCGTCGGCGGACTGTTGCTCCTCGCCCGGTGCGGTGGTCGTGGTCGCCGGCGCCGTCATCGGGCTGCCTCCTCGGTCCCGGCCATCAGATGGGCGTACTCGGCGTTCGTGCGCAGCAGTTCCTGGTGGGTGCCGACGGCGGCGATCCGGCCGCCGGAGAGCAGGGCGACGCGGTCGGCGAGCAGGACGGTCGACGGGCGGTGCGCCACGATCAGACCCGTGGTCCGATCGAGGACGTCCCGCAGCGCGGCCTCGACGGCGGCCTCGGTGTGCACGTCCAGAGCGGACAGCGGATCGTCCAGCACCAGGAACCGGGGCCGGCCCACCACCGCTCTGGCCAGCGCGAGCCGCTGCCGCTGCCCGCCCGACAGACTGAGCCCCTGCTCGCCGACCTGCGTGTCCGTGCCCTGCGGCAAGGCGTACACGAAGTCGGCCTGCGCCACAGCCAGCGCCCGCTCCAACTCGTCCTGCCCCGCGGTGCCTTGAGCCCCCATGAGTACGTTGTCCCCCACACCGGCGGAGAAGAGCGTCGGCTCCTCGAAGGCGACGGCCACCTTCGAGCGCAGCTCCTCCCGCGACATGGCGGTGATGTCCTCACCATCCAGCGTGATCCGCCCGGACGTCACCTCGTGCAGACGCGGCACAAGCGCCGTGAGCGTGGTCTTGCCACTCCCGGTGGCGCCGACGAGCGCCATGGACTCACCGGGCCGGATGTGGAGATCTATGCGTTCGAGAAGGGGCGGCGAGTCGGCGGGAGCATCGGGATACCGGAACGAGACACCGTCGAAGCACAGTCCCTGAGCAGCCGACGCCGTCAGCCCGCGGGCAGTCGTGCCGCTGGGGCGATGGGGGTCCCCCCGCTCGAGCGAAGTCGAGGGTGGGCGAGGGTGGGCGCGGGCGGCACCCCGCAGCGCCGGGCTGCGCGACCCACCCCCCGACACCAGCCCCGCCCCAGCCGCACCCTCCGGCTCCGCGTCCATCACCTCGAAGTACCGCTCGGTGGCCGTAGCCGCCTCCTGGCTCATCGCCAGCAGAAACCCGATGGAGTCCACCGGCCACCGCAGCGCAAGTGCCGTCGACAAGAAGGCGACCAGAGTCCCGGCGGAAAGCGAACCATCCGCCACCTGCACGGCCCCCAGCACCAGCGCCACCCCGATCGCCACCTCCGGCAACGTCACGATGACGCCCCAGATCGTCGCCAGCAGCCCCGCCTTGCGCAGCTCCGTCCCCCGCAGCCGCCGCGACAGCTCCCGGAACGCCCGTTCCTGACTCCGGTGCCGTCCGAACCCCTTGATGATCCGGATGCCGAGCACGCTCTCCTCGACCACCGTCGTCAGATCGCCCACCTGGTCCTGCGCCCGCCGGGCCACCTCGGTGTACCGCGTCTCGAAGACCGCACACGTGACGATCACGGGGATCGCCGGACCGAGGATCACCAGCCCCAGTGACCAGTCCTGGATCAGCATGATGACCACGCCGATGACGATCGTCACACCGTTGACCAGCAGGAACGTCAGCGGAAAGGCGAGGAACATGCGCAGCAGCATCAGGTCGGTGGTGCCCCTGGACAGCAGCTGTCCCGACGCCCACCGGTCGTGGAAGGCCACCGGCAGCCGCTGGAGATGCCGGTACAGATCGGCCCGCATGCCCGCCTCCACCCCCGCGAGCGGCCGCGCCACCAGCCACCGCCGCAGCCCGAACAGCAGCGCCTCCGCGAGCCCGAGCAGCAGCAGGTACAAGGCCCCGAGCCACACCCCCGCGGAGTCCCCGTGGGCGACCGGCCCGTCCACCATCCACTTCAGCACAAGGGGAATCACCAGTCCCGCACACGAGGCGAGCACCGCGACGAACGCGGCGGTGAACAGCCGCACGCGCACGGGCCGGACGTACGGCCACAGCCGCAGCAGCGAGCGCACGGCCGACCGGTCGCCGGGTTTTTCGGGGTCCTTGGTGGTTACAGGTGTCGTCGCCATCAGCAGCGAGCCTACGGATCGGCACTGACATCGCCCACCGAGTTTTGGCCGTACCCGGATCGGCCGGTGGTCCTACGACCTGCGCGTTCGAGGGGTCGTACGACGAAGACGTGAGGAAGGCGTGACGAAGCCGTGGGGGTCCTACGGTGGCGTCGACCGATCGGCTGATGCGTCAGCCGACCACCTTCAGCAACAACACAGCCCGCGCCGGCACCGTGATCGCCGTCCCCGCCCGGTGCTCGACCGCGGGTGCCTCCCTTTGCTCCTCCCTCGACGTGTCCACCACCACCTCGTACCGCTCCGCCCACGGCGGCCCCGGCAGGACGAAGCTCGCCGGCCGGTCCCCGGCGTGCAGGACGGCGAGGAAGCTGTCGTCGAGGATCGGGGCGCCGCGCTCGTCGCGGCCGGGGATGTCCCGGCCGGAGAGGTACATGCCGAGGGTGGCGGCGGGGGCGTACCAGTCCCGTTCCGTCATCTCGGTGCCGCGTGCCGTGAACCAGGCCAGGTCCCGCAGGCCGTCCGCCGAGTGCGCCCGCCCGGAGAAGAAGGCCCGCCGCCGGAGGACGGGGTGGCGGTGGCGCAGGTCGATCAGGCGGGCGGTCAGGTCGAACAGGGGCTTCCAGCCGGGGTCCTCCAGCAGGCTCCAGTCCACCCAGCTGATCTCGTTGTCCTGGCAGTACGCGTTGTTGTTGCCGCGCTGGGTGCGGCCCAGTTCGTCGCCCGCGACCAGCATCGGCACGCCCGTCGACAGCAGCAGGGTCGTCAGGAGGTTGCGCAACTGGCGGCGCCGCAGGGCCCGTACCCGCTCGTCGTCCGTCTCCCCCTCCGCCCCGCAGTTCCAAGACCGGTTGTCGTCCGTGCCGTCCCGGTTGCCCTCGCCGTTGGCCTCGTTGTGCTTGCGTTCGTACGACACGAGGTCCCGCAGGGTGAAACCGTCGTGCGCGGTGATGAAGTTGACCGAGGCGTACGGCCGGCGGCCGCCCCAGGCGTACAGGTCGCTCGACCCCGACAGGCGGTAGCCCAGATCGCGTACGTCCGGCAGCGCGCCCCGCCAGAAGTCCCGCACGGCGTTGCGGTACCGGTCGTTCCACTCCGTCCACAGGGGCGGGAAGGCCCCGACCTGATAGCCCCCGGAGCCGACGTCCCACGGCTCGGCGATCAGCTTCACCCGCCGCAGCACCGGATCCTGCGCGATCACGGCCAGGAACGGCGACAGCATGTCGACGTCGTGCATCGAGCGGGCCAGCGCGGCGGCCAGGTCGAAGCGGAAGCCGTCCACGCCCATCTCGGTCACCCAGTAGCGCAGCGAGTCCGTGATGAGCCTGAGGACGTGCGGCTGGACCACGTGCAGGGTGTTGCCGCAGCCCGTGTAGTCCGCGTACCGGCGGGCGTCCGACTGCAACCGGTAGTACCCCCGGTTGTCGATGCCCTTCAGGGACAGCGTCGGGCCCAGTTCGCCCGCCTCGGCCGTGTGGTTGTAGACCACGTCGAGGATGACCTCGATGCCCGCCTCGTGCAGTGCGTGGACCATGCGCTTGAACTCGCCGACCTGCTGTCCCGTCGTACCGGAGGCGGCGTAGGACGCGTGCGGCGCGAAGTAGCCGATCGAGTTGTAGCCCCAGTAGTTCTTCAGGCCCTTGCGCAGCAGATGGTCCTCGTGCGCGAACTGGTGGACGGGGAGCAGCTCGACGGCCGTGACGCCCAGCTTCACGAGGTGCTCGATCGCCGCCGGATGGGCGAGTCCGGCGTACGTGCCCCGCAGCTCCTCGGGGATGCCCGGGTGCAGCCGTGTGAAGCCCCGTACGTGCAGCTCGTAGATCACCGAGTCCGCCCACGGCGTCTTCGGGCGGTGGTCGTCCGCCCAGTCGTCGTCGTCGTGGACCACGACTCCCTTCGGGACGTGCGGCGCCGAGTCCCGGTCGTCGCGCACGGTGTCCGCGACCTGCTGCTGGGGCCAGTCGCGGACGTGCCCGTACACCTCCGGCGGAAGACTGAAGTCGCCGTCCACCGCGCGGGCGTACGGATCGAGGAGCAGCTTCGCCGGGTTCCAGCGGCCGCCGGTCCACGGGTCCCAGCGGCCGTGCACCCGGTAGCCGTAGCGCTGGCCGGGCATCACGCCCGGCACGAAGCCGTGCCAGATCTCGTGGGTCAGCTCGGTGAGCCGGGCCCGCGTCTCCTTGCCCGCCTCGTCGAACAGGCACAGTTCGACCGCCTCGGCCCCGCCCGCCCACAGGGCGAAGTTGGTGCCCGCCACCCCGTCCGGGCCGACCCGGAAGCGGGCGCCCAACGGCGTCGGCGCCCCGGGCCGCACGGGCACGGCCGGCGGTGGCGCGGTGCGGCGCGCGCCGTTCACGACGGCGGCGGTGCGCCCGTCCTCGGCCACCGCCTCCTGCTCGGCTGCGCTGGACACCTGTCAGCCTCCCACGGCTCATGGAACGACCTGGGAAGGGTGCGCGGCATCCCGACCGCCGTACCCCCTCGCGTCGTTCTCCCCACTGTTCTGCCCAGAGCTTGGGTCGCACTCACGTTTCCCCGAAGCAGGCCCGGTCGTTGGGTACCGCGTGAGGCACGTAACTGGGCGCGCACGGCGCGCGAGGGTCGCACTGGCCGCCGTACTGACATGGGCAGGACTGCTGGCCGGGGCCACCGGCTGTACTACCGACGGCAGGGGGGCGCTGGACATCGGCGGACTCGGCAAACCGCCGGCACCCGAGGACGTCATCCGCATCTCCCCGGACGACGGCACCAGAGGGGTGCGACCCGAGGGGACGATCCGGGTACGGGTGCCGGACGGGCGCCTGGAGTCGGTGAAGGTCGTCAAATCGCAGGACGCACAGGAGTCCCCGGTGCCGGGGCACCTCTCCGACAACGGCCTGACCTGGGAACCCGACGAGAAGAAGCTCGCCCTGGCCGCCAAGTACACGATCGACGCGGTCGCCCTGGACGCCCACGGCCGTCGGTCGGCCCGGCACACCACGTTCACGACGCACGTCCCCGACGAGCGCTTCATCGGATACGTGACGCCGGAGAACCGCTCCACCGTCGGCACCGGAATGATCGTCTCCCTGGAGTTCAACCGCGAGATCGAGCACCGCGCGGCCGTCGAACGGGCCGTCCACGTCACCGCGGAGCCACCCGTCGAGATCCGCCCGCACTGGTTCGGCAACGGCCGACTGGACTTCCGCCCCGAGCGGTACTGGAAGCCCGGCACCCGGGTCACGGTCTCCCTGCGGCTGAGGGACGTCGAAGGAGCCCCCAGTGTCTACGGCCTCCAGTACAAGACCTTCTCCTTCACCATCGGCCGCAGCCAGGTCTCCCTGGTCGACGCCGCCGAGCACATCATGGAGGTCCGGCGGGACGGCGATCTGCTGGCCACCGTGCCGATCACGGCCGGCGCGCCGAAGACGACGACGTACAACGGCAGGATGGTCGTCACCGAGATGTTCGAGGTGACCCGGATGAACGGCGCCACGGTCGGCTTCAAGAAGGAGAACGGCAAGGGCGAGTACGACATCCCGGACGTTCCGCACGCCATGCGCCTGACCGACTCCGGCACCTTCCTGCACGGCAACTACTGGGCGCCGGACGCCTTCGGGAGGGTCAATGTCAGCCACGGCTGCGTGGGCCTGAGGGACGTCAAGGGCGGCGGTTCGGAGACGCCCGCGGGCTGGTTCTTCGACCGCAGCCTCATCGGGGACGTCGTCGAGGTCGTCCACAGCAATGACAAGAAGGTCGCTCCCGACAACGGGCTCGGAGGGTGGAACATGGACTGGAAGGAGTGGGAGGCGGGCAGCGCGGTGAAGTAGCCCGACAGGGGGACGGGTTACTCCAACCTTTCCGTTGAAGTCGGTACGGAACAGTGACAATCATGAACCGCCGACGCCCCTGACCTTGTGGTTACTATGCGCCGGTGCGCGCGGCGGTACGCGCGGGGGAGCGGGGGCCGGACCAGGCCCCGCGAGGGGAGAAGTCTTGAACGTGCGACCGATATCGGGGGCGTCGGTTGACGCGCGGGGGCGGAGCGGTAAGGGGCTGTTGGCGCTGATACTCGGTGTCCTGCTGCTGGCCGTCACCGCGTGCGGCGGGGGCGGCGGCACCGACTCGGGCTCCGGCTCCGAGGACGGGAAGGGCAAGGAGTCCTCGCAGGCGGAGACCGAACAGTCGCAGGCCGTCGTCTCCATAGCCCCGAAGGACGGCGCCAAGTCCGTCGACACCAGTGGCGCCCTCAAGGTGAGCGCCGCCAAGGGCGAGTTGACCCAGGTCGAGGTCAAGGACGCCAAGGGCGACGAGATAGCCGGGAAGATCACCGGCAACGGCACCGCCTGGACACCGTCCACGCACCTCGCCGCCGCCACGAAGTACACCGTGCACGCGGTCGCGAAGGACTCCGAGGGCCGCGAGGCCGCCGAGGACTCCAGCTTCACCACCCTGACGCCCGAGAACACGTTCAGCGGCAGCTTCACCCCCGAGGACGGCTCGAAGGTCGGCGTCGGAATGCCGTTCTCCGTCCGCTTCACCCGGGGCATCACCAACCCGGCGGACGTCGAGAAGGCCATCAGCATCAAGACCGAGCCGACCGTCGACGTCGAGGGCCACTGGTTCGGCAACGACCGCCTGGACTTCCGCCCCGAGGAGTACTGGAAGGAAGGCACCAAGGTCACCGTCGACCTGAACCTCGACGGCGTCGAGGGCCGCGACGGCGTCTACGGCAAGCAGGCCAAGACCATCTCCTTCACCATCGGCCGCAACCAGGTCTCGGTCGTCGACGCCAAGAAGCTGACGATGAAGGTCATGCAGGACGGCAAGGTCGTCAAGACCATCCCGGTCACCACCGGCAAGCCCGGCATGGAGACCTGGAACGGCCAGATGGTCATCAGCGAGCGGCTCACGGTCACCCGGATGAACGGCGCGACGGTCGGCTACACCGACGCCGACGGCAAGGGCGAGTACGACATCAAGGACGTACCGCACGCCATGCGCCTGACCACCTCCGGCACCTTCATCCACGGCAACTACTGGGGCGGCGGCGCCTTCGGCAACTACAACGCCAGCCACGGCTGCATCGGCCTGCGCGACGTGCGCGGCGGCTACGACAGCGGCGTCCCGGCCGCGTGGTTCTTCAACCACTCGATGATCGGTGACGTGGTGGTCGTGAAGAACTCCGACGACGCGACGGTCGCGCCCGACAACGGGTTCAACGGCTGGAACATGTCGTGGGAGAAGTGGAAGGCCTGAGCGTTCACCGACGCGTGGGTCCGGTGCTGTGACGGACGGCACCGGACCGGTTCCGTTAGCCGCCGTTAACCTGACCAGCATGACCGTGAATCTCGAAGTAGCCGAGGGCGTCGGCACGCTCCGTCTCGACCGCCCGCCCATGAACGCGCTGGACACCGCCACCCAGGACCGGCTCAAGGAGCTCGCCGAGGAGGCGGCCCGCCGGGACGACGTACGGGCCGTGGTGATCTACGGCGGGGAGAAGGTGTTCGCGGCCGGCGCGGACATCAAGGAGATGCAGGCCATGGACCACACGGCGATGGTCCTGCGCGCCCGCGACCTGCAGGACTCGTTCACGGCGGTGGCCCGGATCCCGAAGCCGGTGGTGGCGGCGGTGACGGGTTACGCGCTGGGCGGCGGCTGCGAGTTGGCGCTGTGCGCGGACTTCCGCATCGCCGCCGAGAACGCCAAGCTGGGCCAGCCGGAGATCCTGCTGGGCCTGATCCCGGGCGCGGGCGGCACCCAGCGCCTGTCCCGGCTGATCGGCCCCTCCAAGGCGAAGGACCTGATCTTCACGGGCCGCATGGTGAAGGCCGACGAGGCGCTGACGCTGGGCCTGGTGGACCGAGTGGTGCCCGCCGACGAGGTGTACACGCAGGCGCAGGCGTGGGCGGCGAAGCTGGCGCGGGGGCCGGCGATCGCCCTGCGTGCCGCCAAGGAGTCGATCGACACGGGGCTGGAGACGGACATCGAGACCGGCCTGGCCGTCGAACGGAACTGGTTCGCGGGCCTGTTCGCCACCGAGGACCGCGACCGCGGGATGAAGAGTTTCGTGGAGGAAGGCCCCGGCAAGGCGAAGTTCCTCTGACCGCTTGCAATTGACGCGGTGTCTGATCCTGGGTACCTCGATGGGGCGGTTTATGGGAGCCTTAAGGCAGCCTTAAGCCTGCCTTGTCGAGGGAGTCTGTCGATTGCCGCCCACGGAACCTCCGCAGGTCGGACGGGCTGTTCGGGGCGCCGAAGTGCCATCGGCATATGCCGGACGACCCGCTCGGAATGTCGGATTCCGGGGGGCGTATTCGGCAGGAACGGCCCCGGAGGGCGCTCTGGGCGGCCATGATGGGAGCATGGCGGGGCTGGAGGGTATCGAACAGCCGCGGGGAGAGGGCCGTGCGACCGCGGCGCGCTGGTCTCCGACGGTCGAGGACGAACACGCACTCAAGGCGCTCGAACTGTTCGGCAACCCCACGGAGGTGGAGGTTCCGCTGCCGTCCCGCCCCGAGTCCGCGGCCACGGCCCGCCGGCTGGCCCAGGTGGTCGTCCTGCGCCAGTGGGGACTCACCCCCAAGTTGACGGAAGCCGTGGTCTTACTCGTCTCCGAACTCGTCGGCAACGCCGTGCGCCACACCGGCGCCCGCATCTTCGGCCTCCGCATGCGCCGCCGCCGCGGCTGGATCCGCATCGAGGTCCGCGACCCCTCACGGGGCCTGCCGTGTCTGATGCCGGTCCAGGAGATGGACATCAGCGGGCGGGGCCTGTTCCTGGTGGACAAACTCTCCGACCGCTGGGGCGTGGACCTGCTGCCGCGCGGCAAGACGACCTGGTTCGAGATGAAGGTGACGGACCGCTGATGGCGAGGCCCGCTTCTCGACCCACCGAGTCGGGTGGTGGGTGGGCGAAGGCCGGGGGTCCAGAGGGCGAGCCCCTGGCCGGGTCGAAGGGGCGGGACCCCTGGGGATGGGACGGGCAGAGGCGGCGGGGGCGAAAGAAGGCCGCCACACGCGACCCGCACCGGCCGCCGTTCGGGCGAATCGCCCACTTTCCACCGTAACCGCCCTTAAATGGTGCGGGTGACCACGACCAACCGCCGTACGGCGCTTCGCGCGGGCGCCGCCTTCGCCACCGCAGGTGCCCTCGCCGCCGGCTGCGCGACCCACGGCGCAGTCGCCCACCCGGCCCCCGTCACCAGGTCGTCCGGCAGCAGGGCCCCCACGCCCCGCCACTACCCCGCCCACCCCACCCAGGTCACCCACGGCCCCCGCACCCGCCCCCACGTCGCCCTCACCTTCCACGGCGGCGGCGACCCGGCCACCGCCCGGGCCCTGCTCACCGAAGCCGAACGACACAACGGCCGAGTCACCGTGCTCGCCGTCGGCACCTGGCTCGACGAACACCCCGACCTCGCCCGCCGCATCCTCGACGGCGGCCACGACCTCGGCAACCACACCCTCCGCCACCTCGACATCAACGCGATGTCCGAATCCGAGGCCCGCGAGGAGATCACCGGCTGCGCCCAGCGCCTGAAACGCCTCACGGGCTCCATCGGCACCTGGTTCCGCCCCTCCCGCGCCCCCCGCGCCTCCTCCCTCGTCGAGCAACTGGCGCACAGCGTCGGCTATCCGCACGTCCTCTCCTACGACGTCGACTCCCTCGACTTCACCTCGCCCGGCGCCGCAGCCATCACCCGCAAGGTCCTCGGCGAGATCCGCGACGGATCCGTGGTGAGCCTGCACTTCGGGTACGCGGACACGGTCGCCGCGCTCCCCGCCGTACTGGAAGAACTCGACCGCCGCGGACTGCGCGCGGTCACCACCACGGAGCTGCTGAGCTGATGTACCGCAACCTCACGAAGAGCGTCCTCGCCCTCGCCGCCGCCCTCGCCGCGCTGGCCGCCTGCGGCACCGAGAACGAGGGCGGCGCAAGCGAAGCCCCCGTCACCAAGGCCCCCGTCACCAAGGCCGCCGTACCCGCTCCGCCGAAGAAGAAGCCGGTGCCGGGCCTGCCCGGCATGCCGCCCGTCCTCGATCCGCAGGACGTGTACGCGGCCGACCGCCCCGGCAGACTCTCCCCGGTGGTCAAGGACTTCCCGTCCCGGGTCTACGTCCCCAACACCGAGTCCGACACCGTCTCGGTGATCGACCCGAAGACCTACAAGATCATCGAGACGATCCCCGTCGGACGGCAGCCCCAGCACGTCGTGCCGTCCTGGGACCTGAAGACCCTCTGGGTCAACAACAACCGCGGCCACACGCTCACCCCGATCGACCCGAAGACCGGGAAGGCGGGCAAGCCGGTGGAGGTCCACGACCCGTACAACCTCTACTTCACGCCCGACGGCAAGTACGCCGTCGTCATGGCCTCACTCGACCGCGAACTCGTCTTCCGCGACCCGCACACCATGAAGCCGGTCAAGACGGAGCCGGTCAGCTGCTACGGCGTCAACCACGCCGACTTCTCCCTCGACGGCAGGTACTTCATCGTCTCCTGCGAGTTCAGCGGCGAACTCCTCAAGGTCGACACTCAGAAGATGAAGGTCGTCGGGCAGCAGAAGCTGCCGTTCGACGGTGCCATGCCGCAGGACGTGAAGGTCTCCCCGGACGGAAAGCGGTTCTACGTCGCCGACATGACGGCCGACGGCATGTGGGTCCTGGACGGCGACAAGTTCGACAAGCCGAAGCTCCTGCGCACCGGCAAGGGCACCCACGGCCTCTACGTCAGCCGCGACTCCCGCGAGATGTACGTCTCCAACCGGGGCGAGGGCACCGTCTCCGTCTTCGACTTCAGGCAGAACAAGCTCACCAAGAAATGGCACCTGCCCGACGGCGGCAGCCCCGACATGGGCGGCGTCTCCGCCGACGGCAAGGTCCTGTGGCTGTCGGGGCGTTACGACGCCGAGGTGTACGCCATCGACACCCGCACCGGCACCCAGCTCGCCCGCATCCCCGTCGGCAGTGGCCCGCACGGCCTCGCGGTCTACCCGCAGCCGGGCCGCTACTCGCTGGGCCACACCGGCATCTTCCGCTGACCCACGGCTAGTTGACGCATGGCTGGCTGACACGCCGCCGCACGAGTGAAGATCCCCGACTCGCCGCCACGGAGCCGGGATCGTGCCGCGTCGACGTCAACAAGACCATCGGCGACACCCACAAGTGGGCCGACCAGGTCGAGGTGGCTTCCCCGGCGGTATCGCGCGGGAGTACAGGGCGCCCGCGCCACGACCGTCGTACGGCCGTCCGCCGGCGGGAAGACTTTCCGCACCGCCGCGTCGAGAATGTTCCGCAGAACGACCATCGACGCCTCCTTGAGTCTCCACCCACTGGAAGGCCCAGACTCGCGGACATGATCGACGACGGCACCGGACTCTTCACCATCGGCGAGCTGGCCCGTGCGACCGGACTGTCCGTGCGCACCATCCGCTACTGGTCCGACGAGGGCGCCCTGCCCCCGGTGGCCAGGTCGACGGGCGGTTACCGGCTGTACGACGCCGCGTCCGTCGCCCGCCTGGAGCTGATCCGCACCCTGCGCGAACTGGGCCTCGGCCTGGAGGACGTACGCAAGGTGCTGTCCGGCGAGACCACGGTCGCGCGGGTCGCCGCGGCGCACGTGGTGGCACTGGACGCGCAGATCCGCTCCCTCAAGGTGACCCGTGCGGTGCTGTCGACCGTGGCGCGACGCGGTTCGACCGCAGAGGAGATGACGTTGATGAACAAACTGGCGCGGCTGTCGGCCGCCGAACGGAAGCGGATCATGGAGGAGTTCGTGGAGGAGATGTTCCACGGGCTCGACACCGTCGATCCGGCGATCCAGGAGCGGATGCGCACCATCGCCGTGGACCTGCCGGAGGATCCGACGCCCGAGCAGGTGGACGCCTGGGTCGAGCTGGCGGAGCTCATCCAGGACCCGGAGTTCCGGGCGCAGATGCGGAAAGTGGCCGAGTTCAACGCGGCCGACCGCGGGAACGACACCGTTGCCGGGCGGTCCGTGTGGTTCCCCATGCGCATGGTCCAGTTGGGGGCGCAGGCCCGCGAGCGGGGGATCGACCCCGGGACGCCCGAGGCCGAGGAGATCCTAAGGGAACTGCTGGGTGACGCCGACCGGGCCGCCGTGCTCGAACGCATGGAGTCGGCTTCCAACGACCGGCTCGCCCGTTACCGCGAGTTGCTGACCGCCGTGAAGGGCCAGGGAACCCCGCCCGCGCACCGTGAGGAGTTCGCCTGGGTGGTCGCCGCGCTGCGTGCTGGGACGGCCGGATAATCTGACCTCCGACATCTGGCAGTAATGCACGACGAAGGGGCGGATCGGTGGCGGACATCGACGAGGCACGCAAGCATTTCGAGCGGATCGATACGGACGGCGACGGATTCATCACCGCGGCCGAGTTCAAGACCGCCCTCGCCCAGGAGGGCGACTGGAACGTCACCGAGTCGGTCGCCGAGGCCATCATCAAGTCCCGCGACCTCAACGGGGACAAGGTCCTGACGTTCGACGAGTTCTGGACCTACCTGGACAAGTGACACGAGCGACAAGGGGGGCGCCCATGGGGTGCCCCCCTTTCTCATACCTCGTGCTGACCGCGGCCAACTTCGAACTCAGCTCCCAGGGCGTCTACGGCGACCGCATCCTCATGCCCGACAGCGCCCTCGTGCCGCGCCCCACAGGCGTCGACGCGGTCACCGCGGCCGCGGTCTGGCTCACGTACTCGACGGCGTACGGCGCTCTCGTCGAACGGGCCCGGATGGCGCCCGGGAGCCATGTGCTGATCACCGGCGCGTCCAGTGGGGTCGGAACGGCCGCGATCCAGGTGGCCCGCCGCGCCGGCGCCGTCCCGATCGCCACCACCCGCACTGAGGCCAAGCGGCGGCACCTGCTGGAACTGGGGGCGGAGCATGTGATCGTCAGCGAGGCGGAGGACGTGGTGAAGGAGGCCAGGCGGGTCACCGGCGGGCACGGCGTCGACCTCGTCCTCGACGCGATCGGCGGGCCCGGCTTCCGCGCCCTGGGCGAGGCCGTGGTCGCGGACGGCACGCTGATCAGCTACGGCTGGCTGGACGCCGACCACCCCATCGAACTGCCCCGGGCCTGGCCCCTCACTGTCCACGGCTACAACAACCTCGCCCTCACCGGCACCGCGGCCGGCCGGAACCGCGCAGCCCACTACATCAGTTCCGGCCTCTTGGACGGCACCCTCCGCCCGGTCGTCGCCGAGGTCTTCGACGGCCTCGACGGCATCCGGGACGCGCATCGGCTGATGGACTCCAACCGGCACACGGGCAAGATCGTGGTGCGGGTCTGAGTCCACCGGCCCCCGTGTCCCGCCCTCGACCCCGCCTCCGTCACCCGTTCGGCGCGGGTACGGAACAGCCCGCCCCTTCCGGAGGTTGGTGAACACGGACCAGGAGCCGAAGGCTCCGCGGCACACCTGAGAAGGGCGAGGCACAGCATGAAGATCGGCATCATCGGTGCGGGCAACATCGGCGGCAACCTCACGCGGCGGCTCACCGCCCTCGGCCACGACGTCTCCCTGGCCAACTCCCGCGGCCCGCACACGCTCACCGCGCTGGCCGAGGAGACGGGCGCGAACCCGGTACGGGTCGAGGAGGCGGCCCGCGGCGCGGAGATCGTCATCGTCGCGATCCCCATGAAGGCGGTGCCGGACCTGCCCGCCGGGCTGCTCGACGAGGCGGCGGACGGCGTCGCGGTGATCGACACCGGCAACTACTACCCCCAGCAGCGTGACGGCAAGATCGCGGAGATAGACGACGGGGGGCTCACGGAGAGCCGGTGGACCGAGCGGCACCTCGGCCGCCCCATGATCAAGGCCTTCAACGGCACCTACGCCCAGGACATCCTGGACCGCCCGCGCCCGGCCGGCGCCCCCGACCGCATGGCGCTGCCGGTCGCGGGCGACGACGAGGCGGCGAAGCAGAAGGTGCGCGCCCTCATCGACGAGCTCGGCTTCGACACGGTCGACGCGGGCGGCCTCGACGACTCCTGGCGCCAGCAGGCCGGCAGCCCGGTGTACGGGCTGCGGGCCGGCATCGACGGCGTCACGAAGGCCCTCGCCGAGGCGAGCCCGGAGCGCAAGCCGGAGTTCCGCGGATAGGTCACACGATCTCGAGGGGCAGGTGCGGCCCGGCCGGCCGGACGACCTTCACGGCGTCTTCGGGCCGCACCACACCGCCGGCGACGACGACGCTCATGATCCCCGACTTGAAGCGCGCCCTGCCCTCCGCGTCCCGCCCGACGACCTGCTTCATCAGGCCCTTTTGGAAGGTGTCGATCTGCGCACAGGGATTCCGCAGCCCGGTGACCTCGACGACGGCCGTCTCCCCGAGGTGCAGCAGGGTCCCGACCGGCAAGCCCAGCAGATCGATCCCCCGCGTCGTCACGTTCTCCCCGAGCTGCCCGGCCGCAACCTCGAACCCGGCGCCCCTGACCTCCTCGAACAGCTCCTCATGCATGAGGTGCACCTGCCGCAGATTCGGCTGCGAGGGATCCTTCGCCATCCGGAACCGATGCTTCACCGTCGTACCGGCGTGCACGTCCCCCTCGACCCCCAGCCCCGCGAGCAGTGTGATGCTCTCCCGGTTCGGCTTGGTGAACGAGTACGTCCCGTTGCTGCTGACCGCGCTGACCGACCCATCCATGACCCGAAGCTCTCCAAAATGTCAGACGTCCTCGGCCCACTCGCGCAGCGCCGCCCTGCTCGCGAAGTCCGCCACGTTCTTGTCCAGCGGATCGTCGGTGTACTGGTGGAAGCGCCATTTCGCCTTGATGCGGGGTTCGCCCGCCGTGACGTAGTCGGCGATCCACAGGCCGTCGCCCGCGTACGACGTGGTGTCGACGGTCAGCCAATAGTTCCTATTACAGTACAAGATCACCCTGTTGTTCGGCCGCAGAGCCTTCACCTTGCGGATGAAGCTGTCTTTCTCCGCGTTGCTGGCGTGCCTGCCGTCGCCGGTCGTCTCCCAGTCGACGACCAGGATGTCGCCCGCCTTCTCGGGAGCCTTGCCGACGAAGTACTCCGCCTGGGCCGTCAGGCTGCCCGGCCACAGGAAGTGGTAGAAGCCGACGACCAGGCCGGCGTCCCGGGCCCGCTTCGTCTGGGCGGCGAGTTTCGGGTTGACGTACGAACGGCCCTCGGTCGCCTTGATGAAGACGAAGGCGAGGCCGTCGGTGTCGTAGGACGAGGACTGGTAGGCGCTCACGTCGATGCCGCGCAGCAGGGGGCTCCCTGAAGTGCCGGGGGGAACTGGTGCGGCACGCGTTCGGTGGTGGGGCGGGGCTTCGGTGAGCGGCGGCTGAGTCCCGCGCGGGCCAACCCCTCAGCACTCGATGATGTTCACCGCCAGCCCGCCCCGCGCCGTCTCCTTGTACTTGACCGACATGTCGGCCCCGGTGTCCTTCATCGTCTTGATGACCTTGTCCAGAGACACCTTGTGCGTGCCGTCCCCGCGCATCGCCATCCTCGCGGCCGTGACCGCCTTCACCGCGGCCATGCCGTTGCGCTCGATGCACGGGATCTGGACGAGGCCGCCGACCGGGTCGCAGGTGAGGCCCAGGTTGTGCTCCATGCCGATCTCGGCGGCGTTCTCGACCTGCTCCGGGGAGCCGCCCAGTACCTCGGCCAACGCGCCCGCCGCCATCGAGCAGGCCGAGCCGACCTCGCCCTGGCAGCCGACCTCGGCGCCCGAGATGGAGGCGTTCTCCTTGAAGAGCATGCCGATCGCGCCGGCCGCGAGCATGAAACGGACCACCCCGTCCTCTTTTTCCCCTTCGGAGGCTGCGCCCGCCGCGAAGTTGATGTAGTAGTGGAGCACCGCGGGGATGATGCCCGCCGCTCCGTTCGTCGGCGCGGTCACCACGCGCCCGCCCGCCGCGTTCTCCTCGTTCACCGCCATCGCGTAGAGCGTGATCCACTCCATCGCGTGCGCCAACGGGTCGCCCTCGGCCCGGAGCTGACGCGCCGACATGGCGGCCCTGCGGCGGACCTTCAGCCCGCCCGGCAGGATGCCCTCGCGGGCCATGCCGCGTGAGACGCACGCCTGCATCACCCGCCAGATCTCCAGCAGACCCGCGCGGATCTCCTCTTCCGTGCGCCAGGCCCGCTCGTTCTCCAGCATCAGCGCGGAGATCGACAGGCCCGTCTCCTGCGTCAGGCGCAGCAGCTCGTCGCCCGTGCGGAAGGGGTACTTGAGGACCGTGTCGTCGAGCTTGATGCGGTCCGCGCCGACCGCGTCCTCGTCGACGACGAAGCCGCCGCCGACCGAGTAGTACGTCTTCGTGAGCAGCTCCGCCCCCGAGGCGTCGTACGCCCACAGAGTCATGCCGTTGGCGTGGTACGGGAGGGTCTTACGGCGGTGGAGGACGAGCTCCTTGTCGAAGTCGAAGGCGATCTCGTGCTCGCCGAGGAGCCGCAGACGGCCCGCCTCCTTGACGTCCGCCACCCGCTGGTCGGCCTTCTCCACGTCCACCGTCCGCGGGGAGTCGCCCTCCAGGCCCAGCAGCACCGCCTTGGGCGTGCCGTGGCCGTGGCCGGTCGCGCCGAGCGAGCCGTACAGCTCGGTTCGTATGGACACCACCGAGTCCAGCAGGGCCTCGCTGCGCAGGCGGCGGGCGAACATGCGGGCCGCGCGCATCGGGCCGACCGTGTGGGAGCTGGACGGGCCGATACCGATCGAGAACAGGTCGAAGACCGAGATGGCCACGGTGACTCCTCACTACGGGTGGTGCAGGGGGAGGCGAGCGCCCCGCACTGACGAGTGTGCGGGGCGTGCCACAAAAAGGAACTACTTGTTCAGACCGGGGTACAGCGGGTGCTTGGCGGCAAGCGCCTTCACCCGGGTCTTGAGGGCTTCGACGTCGTAGGACGGCTTGAGCGCCTCGGCGATGACGTCCGCCACCTCGGCGAAGTCCTCGGCGGTGAAGCCGCGGGTGGCGAGGGCCGGCGTACCGATCCGCAGACCCGAGGTGACCATCGGCGGGCGCGGGTCGTTCGGGACGGCGTTGCGGTTGACCGTGATGCCGACCTCGTGGAGGCGGTCCTCGGCCTGCCGGCCGTCCAGCTCGGACTCGCGCAGGTCGACCAGGATCAGGTGCACGTCGGTGCCGCCGGACAGGACGTTCACGCCCGCCTCGCGGGCGTCCGGCGCGGTGAGGCGCTCGGCGAGGATCCGCGCGCCCTCGACCGTACGGCGCTGGCGCTCCTTGAAGTCCTCGGAGGCGGCGACCTTGAAGGAGACCGCCTTGGCCGCGATCACGTGCTCCAGGGGACCGCCCTGGAAGCCCGGGAAGACGGACGAGTTGAGCTTCTTCGCGAAGTCCTGCTTGGCCAGGATGATGCCGCCGCGCGGTCCGCCCAGCGTCTTGTGGGTGGTCGAGGTGACGACATCCGCGTATTCCACCGGGTTCGGGTGCAGGCCCGCCGCGACCAGACCCGCGAAGTGCGCCATGTCGACCCACAGGAAGGCCTCGACCTCGTCCGCGATCCGGCGGAACTCGGCGAAGTCCAGCTGCCGCGGGTACGCCGACCAGCCCGCGATGATCACCTTGGGCCGGTGCTCCTTGGCGAGCCGCTCCAGCTCGGCCATGTCGACCAGACCGGTCTCGGAGTCCACGTGGTAGGCGACCACGTTGAACTGCTTGCCGGAGAAGTTCAGCCGCATCCCGTGGGTCAGGTGGCCGCCGTGCGCCAGGTCCAGGCCGAGGATCGTGTCGCCGGGCTGGGCCAGGGCGAACAGAGCCGCCTGGTTGGCGGAGGCGCCCGAGTGGGGCTGCACGTTGGCGTACTCGGCGCCGAACAGCTCCTTGACCCGGTCGATCGCGATCTGCTCGGCGACGTCGACGTGCTCGCAGCCGCCGTAGTAGCGGCGGCCCGGGTAGCCCTCGGCGTACTTGTTGGTGAGGACCGAGCCCTGTGCCTCCATGACCGCGACGGGCGCGAAGTTCTCGGAGGCGATCATCTCGAGGGTGGACTGCTGGCGGCTCACCTCGGCGTCGACCGCGGCGGCGATCTCCGGGTCGAGCTCGTGCAGGGGCGTGTTCAGAACGGACATCAGGTGTACGACTCCTCAGCCGGCGGAAAAGGCGGTGTACTCGTCGGCGGAGAGCAGGTCGGCCGGCTCCTCCGTGACGCGTACCTTGAACAGCCATCCGCCCTCGAAGGGGGCGGAGTTGACCAGCGAGGGGTCGTTCACCACGTCCTCGTTGACCTCGGTGACCTCACCGGACACCGGGGCGTACAGGTCGGAGACCGACTTGGTCGACTCCAGCTCGCCGCAGGTCTCGCCCGCGGTCACCGTGTCACCGACCTCCGGGAGCTGGACGAAGACGACATCGCCGAGCGCGTTCGCCGCGTGCTCCGTGATGCCGACCGTCGCGACGCCGTCCGCGGCGGCCGACAGCCACTCGTGCTCCTTGCTGTACCGCAGCTGCTGGGGGTTGCTCATGGCCTGAATTCTCCTGTACGCGGGGGAGTGCTGGTGAATGAGGGACTGCTGGAAACGCACGTGAGCAGCGGAAATGTGCGCAGGGTCACGCGCACGGACGCTCAAGTCTCTACTTCTGGCGCTTGTAGAACGGCAGCGCCACGACCTCGTACGGCTCGTGACTGCCCCGGATGTCCACAGCGACACCCGGCGTGCCCGGCGCCGAGTGCGCGGCGTCGACGTACGCCATCGCGATGGGCTTGCCCAGCGTGGGGGAGGGCGCCCCGGAGGTGACCTCGCCGATCACCTTGCCGTCGGCGACGACCGCGTACCCGGCGCGCGGGACACGACGCCCCTCGGCGACCAGGCCGACGAGGACGCGCGGGGGGTTCTCCTGTGCGCGGGCGGCCGCCTCTTCCAGCGCCTCGCGGCCCACGAAGTCGCCCTCCTTCTCGAACTTCACTACGCGCCCGAGCCCGGCGTCGAAGGGGGTCAACGCCGTCGACAACTCGTGCCCGTACAGCGGCATGCCCGCCTCCAGGCGCAGCGTGTCCCGGCAGGACAGACCGCAGGGGACCAGGCCGACGCCCTCGCTGGCCCGGGTCAGCGCCTGCCACAGCTTCTCCGCGTCGGCGGGTGCCACGAACAGCTCGAAGCCGTCCTCGCCGGTGTAGCCGGTGCGCGCGATGAGCGCCGGGACGCCGGCGACGGTGCCGGGCAGGCCGGCGTAGTACTTCAGGCCGTCGAGGTCGGCGTCGGTGAGGGACTTGAGGATCCCCGGCGACTCGGGACCCTGCACGGCGATCAGCGCGTACGCGTCCCGGTCGTCGCGCACCTCGGCGTCGAAGCCGGCGGCACGCTCGGTCAGTGCGTCCAGCACGACCTGGGCGTTGGAGGCATTGGCGACAATCATGAAGTCGCTTTCGGCCGTCCGGTAGACGATCAGGTCGTCGAGGATGCCGCCGTCTTCGCGGCAGATCATGGTGTAGCGGGCGCGGCCGAGACCGACGGACGCGATGTTGCCCACGAGCGCGTGGTTCAGGAACCGCGCGGCCTGCGGCCCGGTGACCGTGATCTCGCCCATGTGCGAGAGGTCGAAGAGGCCGGCCCGGGTGCGCACGGCGTTGTGCTCGTCGCGCTCCGAGCCGTAGCGCAGGGGCATGTCCCAGCCGGCGAAGTCGGTCATCGTCGCGCCGAGGGCACGATGGAGGGCATCGAGCGCGGTGTGACGGGATGTGGTGCTGCTCATCGGACGGTCGTCTCCCAAGGCATGACGGCGAGGTCGTTCCTCCCCATCTGTCATCGGAACCTGAGAGGTTCGACGTGACCCCGCGAAACGGTGGTCACGACTTGCACCTTGGGTGGAGCCACTGTCGTAGCGGCCCGCTTTTCAGATGTGCCTCGCCCGCGCGGTAACGGGGCCTGAGAGATTCAAGGGAGGGACTTGCTCCTTCGGCGCCCCAGCGACGTACGGCTTACGTACGGCTGGGGACTCTCCCGCGCGGATTCAAGCGGCCGGTATGCAGTTGGCGCGCACATCATCGCACGCATCTTCGGTGCGCGGCAGGCCGCATCTGTAACCGGCCTGTGGCAGTAAGCGCACGAAAACACGAGACACCGCGTATTACCTTCTCTTTACACTCGACGGGGAGGGGAACTCGTGACCACCCCAGGGGAGGACGATCACGGTGAACAGGACCACGGCGTACGCCACGACCTCGGCCGTAGCGCTGCCCGAGCAGCTCTCGGCCCCGGCCCGCGAGGCGTGCGGAACGCGCCCGGCACCCGTCCTCCGCGACCTGCGCGAGCGCGAGGGCCACAGCCCGCACGCACTGCTCTTCGGACCCCGCGACCTGGTCGTGATCACCGGCCTGCCCGGCAGCGGCAAGTCCACGCTGATGCGGCGGACGGTCAAGGGCCTGCGGATCGACTCCCAGGACACCCGCGACCGTTGGGACGGCCGGCTGTCCCGCTTCCTGCCGTACGCGATCTACCGCCCGCTCGTCCGTCTCGCCCACTACGCCGGACTGCGCCGCGCCCTGCGCTCCGGCGAGGGCGTCGTCGTGCACGACTGCGGTACGCAGGCCTGGGTGCGCCGCTGGCTGGCCCGCGAGGCCCGCCGCCGGGGCGGCACCCTGCACCTGCTGCTGCTCGACGTCACCCCCGGCACGGCCCTGGCCGGCCAGCGCGAGCGCGGCCGCGGAGTGTCGCGGTACGCGTTCCTGCGCCACCGCGGCGCCGCCTCTCGCCTGATCAGCTCCGCGGAGAAGGGCGACCTGCCCCAGGGCTGCGGCTCGGCGGTCCTGATCGACCGGGACGCGGCGAACGTACTGACCCGGATCGGCTTCACGGGCTGAGGAGGATCGGCCTCACGGCCGACCTCCCTACGGTCCGCACCCGATAGCCTTTCAGCCACACCAGTGGTAATCGGCAGGCGGTAGGCAGCAGATGGACTTCCCGGCGGATCTCCCAGCGGGCTTCTCGGAGTTCCCGGCACAGGCGCACCCCCATTCGCACGGCGGATGGCCCGGCAACGAGCTGGAGGAGGTGCTCTCCGCCTCGCTCGGCATACCCGGGGCCGGCGGGCGCATCGTCGAGGTGCTCGGCCGCAGCTTCGTGTGGGTCCCGCTGCCCAGCGGCGGCGGCTCGCACAGCGGCCCGCTCGACCTGCCCACACTGGAGATCGACGGTCAGGCCTATGTGCCGGTGTTCAGCTCCGAGGAGCAGTTCCGCCAGGTCGTCGGCTCGCACATGTCGTACACCATCGCGCCCGCGGTGGAGTTCGCCCGCGGGCTGCCCCCGCAGGTCGGCATCGCCGTGAACCCGGACGGCACGGTGGGCGTCCCGCTGCCCCCGGCCGCCGTGGCCGACCTGTGCCGCACCGGCCGCACCCCGCTGGACGGCCCGGCGAGCGGCGGCCGCGTCAAGCTCTACGAGCCCGACTGGCAGGACGACCCCGTCGACTTCCTCGCCGCGGCCTCGGCGGAGTTCGCGGCCACCGGCGTCATCCGCACGGCCCGCCGCTGCCTGGCCGCCATCGAGACGGCCGACCCGGTGATGTTCGTGGGCGTGGAGCTCGCCCACTGGGACGCCCCCGACCTGCGCACCACACCCATGGACGCCCTGGCCGCGGCCCTGGGCCGCGCCCCGGCTCCCTGGCCGGTCAACCTGGTTCTCCTGGACGTGGCGGACGACCCGGTGGGCCACTGGATGCGCGAGCAGGTCCGGCCCTTCTACCAGCAGGGCTACTGACAAGCCCCTGAGGTGCTGTCGTCGGCTCCACATAAGCTGGTTTCATATCGAGGAACTTCACGAAGGGGCGGTACAGGTGAGCGCCAGCGGCATCGCGGCCGGGCAGGTCGAGCACATGCTGCGCCAGGTGACGCCCGGGCGCTACGACGCCTACGAGGCACTCCTGCGCGCGCTCGCGACTCCCTCCTCCGGCCAGGTCTGGATGCTGCTGTGGCACGGCCAGGCAGGCTCGCCCGACGCCCAGTACGGAAACATGGAGGTCGACGGCTACGGCTACGCGCCGTGCGTCACCTCGGCCCAGGAGCTCTCGGCCAGCGGCTGGAACCGCTCCTACGAAGTCGTCGACGGAGTCGACGTGGCCCGCACGCTGTACCCCGACCACTACGGCCTCTGGCTGAACCCGCACGCCCCCGGCGGCGGCGTCGGCATTCCCTGGCTCGACCTGCGCCGCATCGCCACCGGCCTGGAGCGCCAGCCCGCCGGCCCGCTCCGGCTGTCCGAGCCCGGCATCGAGATCCCGCAGTTCTACGCCCTGCTCGCGCAGAACGCCCACCGCACCCCGGCCGTCCGCTCGCTGCGCCGGGCCTGGGTGCAGCCCGCGCTCGGGGCGCCGTATCTGGCCATCGGTCTCGACGTGTACGACACCAGCCCGCCGGCCGTCGACTCGGTGCGCGCGATGATGCAGCAGTCGATCGGCGCGGTCCCGGACGGGCTGCCGGTGTCGACCGTGGCGATGTCCGACGAGTACGACCCGGTGGCGCTGTGGATGCGGGCGAGCGCCCGCCCCTTCTACGACCGCGAGGCCCATGCGGCGCCCGCCCCCGCCCCTTCCTCGGCACAGGCCCCGGCGGCCGGCTACGGCTATCCGCCGGCCCGCGGCGGCTACTGAGGCGGCTCCCGACCGAAAACCTCTACGGCCCGAGCGGCCGGGCCCATGTCTTCGCGCGTAGATCGGGGTGTATCATACCGGAACATGAACAATGTCCTAATTGGGCTGCGTCCGCCCCGCGTTACCCGGCGTCCGGATAACGGAACCCTCCAGCCTGCATCACGTTTATGCATCCTTTCACCGCCAAGTCTGGCAACAGATCGCCAAAGCGTTGAAGACTCCGGCACCAGGGACCTTTCGTCCCTGTGTACGACGGACTGATAAATGCCGCTACAGCGGCAAGTGCGGGCCGGCTACCGCCGGTTGAGAGGGGTCCCTGCCAGATGACGGCACCATTGCACGAGCCGACCGCGGAAGCGGCCCCGAGCGCGGCCGAAGAAGCGGCGCTGGTCAGCGCCGATGCGAAGGCCGTACAGGGACGTTCCCTGGGCCGGATCGCCTGGGAGCGCCTGAAGCGGGACAAGCTCGCCCTGACGGGCGGCGCCGTGGTGCTCTTCCTGGTGGTGATCGCGCTGCTCGCCCCGGTCATCACGTCTCTCCTGGGGCAGGACCCGAACGAGTACCACGAGAACCTCATCGATCCGCTCTTCGGTACGCCCACGGGCTCCCTGGGCGGCATCAGCAGCGAGCACCTGCTCGGCGTCGAGCCGGTCAACGGCCGCGACATCCTCGCCCGCATCCTCTACGGCGCCCGGATCTCCCTGCTGGTGGGCTTCCTGTCCGCCTTGGTCGCCGTGATCCTCGGAACGGTGCTGGGCATCCTCGCCGGGTTCTTCGGCGGCTGGATCGACTCCGTGATCAGCCGGGTGATGGACGGGCTGCTCGCCTTCCCGCAGCTGCTGTTCATCATCGCGCTGGTCTCCGTCATGCCGAACGAGATGCTGGGTCTGAGCGGATCGAGCGTGCGCGTGTTCGTGATGATCCTCGTCATCGGCTTCTTCGGCTGGCCCTACATCGGACGCGTGGTGCGCGGCCAGACGCTCTCGCTGCGCGAGCGCGAGTACGTCGAGGCCGCCCGATCGCTGGGCGCGGGGCGGCTGTACATCCTGTTCAAGGAGCTGCTGCCCAACCTCGTCGCACCGATCGTCGTGTACACGACGATGATGATCCCCACCAACATCCTCACCGAGGCGGCGCTCAGCTTCCTGGGCGTGGGCGTCAAGCCGCCGACGGCCTCGTGGGGGCAGATGCTCTCGAGTGCGATCGACTACTACGAGTCGGACCCCATGTACATGGTGGTTCCGGGCGTGGCGATCTTCATCACCGTGCTGGCCTTCAACCTCTTCGGCGACGGCGTCCGGGACGCGCTGGATCCGAAGGCTTCCCGTTGAACCGCCGAATCGCGGCACCCCAACCGTCCCGTGGCACTGACACGGGGTCTCTCATCAAATCCGGAGGATCCGAGATCGTGACTACCCAACGCACCTCAGGGCGGCGGAAGCAGGCGTTTGCCGCTGTCGCCGCGGTCGCCGCACTGCTGACCACGGCGGCGTGCGGCGGCGGTGGAGACGACGGCGACAGCGGCTCGAGCACCGGTGCCGCCGGCTTCGACGCCGCGAACAACAAGGTCGCCCAGGCCTCCGCCGCCAAGAAGGGCGGCACGCTGAAGTTCGGTGGCGCCCAGGATGCCGACTCGTGGGACACCACGCGTGGTTACTACGGCTTCATGTGGAACTTCGCGCGCTACTACAGCCGTCAGCTCGTCACGGGCAAGGCCGAGCCGGGCGCGGCGGGCGCCGAGGTCACCCCGGACCTCGCCACCTCGACCGCGAAGGTCACGGACGGCGGCAAGACGTACACGTACACGCTGCGCGACGGTGTGACGTGGGAGGACGGCAAGCCGATCACCTCCAAGGACGTCAAGTACGGCATCGAGCGCGTGTGGGCGCAGGACGTGCTGTCCGGCGGTCCGGTGTACCTGAAGGACGTCCTCGACCCCAAGGGCGAGTACAAGGGCCCCTACAAGGACACCTCCGCGGACAAGCTGGGTCTGAAGGCGATCGACACGCCCGACGACAAGACCATCGTCTTCCACCTGCCGCAGGCCAACTCGGACTTCGAGGAGATGCTGGCCCTGGTCTCGGCCTCCCCGGTCCGCCAGGACAAGGACACCAAGTCCAAGTACGGTCTGCACCCGTTCTCCTCCGGCCCGTACAAGTTCCAGTCGTACAGCCCGGGCAAGGAGCTGACGCTGGTCCGCAACCCCGAGTGGAAGCAGGCCTCGGACCCGATCCGCAAGGCGTACCCGGACAAGATCACCGTCCAGTTCTTCTCGGACGCCAACCAGCTCGACCAGCGCCTGATCAACGGTGACCTGGACCTGGACATCAACCAGACCGGCATGTCGCCGCAGGGCCGCACCACCGCCCTGAAGCAGCACAAGGCCAACCTGGACAACCCGGTCTCCGGCTACATCCGGTACGCGGTCTTCCCGCAGAGCGTGAAGCCGTTCGACAACATCGAGTGCCGCAAGGCCGTCATCTACGGCGCCGACCACGTGTCGCTGCAGACCGCACGCGGTGGCCCCGTCGCCGGTGGCGACATCGGCACCAACATGCTGCCGCCGTCCGTCCCGGGCGCCGAAGGCCAGAAGTACGACCCGTACGAGATCGCCGGTGCCAACAAGACCGGCAACGAGGCCAAGGCCAAGGAGGCCCTGAAGGCCTGCGGCAAGCCGAGCGGCTTCTCCACCACCATCGCCGTGCGTAACAACAAGCCGGTCGAGGTGGCCACCGCCCAGTCCCTGCAGGCGTCGCTGAAGAAGATCGGCATCAACGCCCAGATCGACCAGTACGACGGCTCGCAGACCACCGGCATCATCGGCAGCCCCGCCAACGTGAAGAAGAAGGGCTACGGCATCATCATCATGGGCTGGGGTCCGGACTTCCCGTCCGTGCAGGGCTTCGGTCTGCCGCTGTGGGACAGCAAGTACATCCTGGACAGCGGTAACTCCAACTACGCGCTGATCAAGGACAAGACGATCGACGGCCTGTTCGACTCCTACGTCACCACGCTGGACGACGCGGGCAAGGAAAAGATCTCCACGGAGATCAACCACAAGGTGATGGAGGGCGCGTACTACCTGCCCTTCGTCTTCGAGAAGTTCATCAACTGGCGCTCGGACAACGTTGCGAACGTGTACACGACCGACGGCTACAGCGGTATGTACGACTTCGTCAACCTCGGTCTGAAGTCCGCGAAGTAATCCCGGCACACCCGCCACACGGCACGAAAGGCAGGTGAAGGCCGGCGCAGCGTGACCGTGGGCCACCGGAAGACCTCCGGTGGCCCGCGGTCCGCGGCGGGCCGAGAGCTGTGCTCGCTTACCTCATCAGGCGGTTGTTCGCCGCCGCAGTGATGCTCGTGGTCATCATCATGGTGGTCTTCGGCATCTTCTTCCTCGTCCCCAAGTGGGCGGGCGTGGACATCGCCACGAGCTTCGTGGGCAAGCAGGCCGACCCGGCCGCCGTCGAGGGCGTCCGCGAGAAGCTCGGCCTGGGCGACCCGATCTACACCCAGGTGTGGGAGTTCTTCAAGGGCATCTTCGCCGGCCGCACCTACTCGGGCGGCGGCGACACGATCCACTGCTCCGCACCGTGCTTCGGCTACTCCTTCCGCAGCGAGCAGGCCGTCTGGCCGGTGCTGACCGACCGCTTCCCGGTGACCCTGGGTCTCGCGCTCGGTGCCGCCGTGCTGTGGCTGGTCTTCGGTGTCGCGGCGGGCGTGCTCTCCGCGCTCAAGCGGGGCAGCATGTGGGACCGCAGCGCGATGGTCATCGCGCTCGGCGGTGTTTCCCTCCCGATCTACTTCACCGGCATGCTCAGCCTGGCGATCTTCGCCTACGGGCTGAAATGGATCGACGCGCAGTACGTGCCCCTGGAGGAGAGCGTCGGCGGCTGGTTCGGCGGCATGATCCTGCCGTGGATCACCCTCGCCTTCCTGTATGCGGCGATGTACGCCCGGATCACCCGCGCCACCATGCTGGAGATCCTCGGCGAGGACTACATCCGCACCGCCCGCGCCAAGGGCCTCAAGGAACAGACCGTCATAGGCAAGCACGCCATGCGCTCGACGATGACGCCGATCCTGACCATGCTCGGCATGGACCTCGGGGCGCTCATCGGCGGCGCGATCCTCACCGAGTCCACGTTCAACCTCCCCGGCCTCGGCCGGGCCGTGCTGGACGCCATCCGCAACCAGGACCTGCCCATCATCGTGGGCGTCACCCTGATCACATCCCTCGCGGTGCTCTTCGCCAACCTCGTGGTGGACATCCTGTACGCCGTGATCGACCCCCGAGTGAGGCTCTCATGACCGAACTCAGCAAGAGCGGAGCGGCCGTGGGTGAGCCCACCAGTTCCTCGCCCACCCCGACCGCCTTCCTGGAAGTGCGCGACCTGAAGGTGCACTTCCCGACCGACGACGGCTTGGTCAAGTCCGTCGACGGGCTCAGTTTCCAGTTGGAGAAGGGCAAGACCCTCGGCATCGTGGGCGAGTCCGGCTCCGGCAAGTCGGTGACCTCGCTCGGCATCATGGGCCTGCATACCGCCGGCCAGTACGGCAGGCGCAAGGCGCAGATCTCCGGCGAGATCTGGCTGGACGGGACCGAGCTCCTGTCCGCCGACCCGGACTACGTGCGCAAGCTGCGCGGCCGCGAGATGGCGATGATCTTCCAGGATCCGCTGTCGGCGCTGCACCCCTATTACACGATCGGCCAGCAGATCGTTGAGGCGTACCGGATACACCACGACGTCGACAAGAAGACCGCCAAGCGACGCGCGGTCGAGATGCTCGACCGGGTGGGCATCCCGCAGCCGGACAAGCGGGTCGACAGCTACGCGCACGAGTTCTCCGGCGGTATGCGCCAGCGCGCGATGATCGCGATGTCGCTGGTCAACAACCCCGAGCTGCTGATCGCGGACGAGCCGACGACCGCCCTGGACGTGACCGTCCAGGCGCAGATCCTCGACCTGATCCGCGACCTGCAGAAGGAGTTCGGCTCCGCGGTCATCGTCATCACCCACGACCTGGGCGTCGTCGCCGAACTGGCCGACGACATCCTGGTGATGTACGGCGGCCGCTGCGTCGAGCGGGGCCCGGCCGACAAGGTGTTCTACGAGCCCCGGCATCCCTACACCTGGGGCCTGCTCGGCTCGATGCCGCGCCTGGACCGCGAGCAGCAGGAGCGCCTGATCCCGGTCAAGGGCTCCCCGCCCTCGCTGATCAACATCCCGTCCGGCTGCGCCTTCAACCCGCGCTGCCCGTACGCGGACATCCCGAAGGACAACGTCACCCGCACCGTCCGCCCCGAGCTCGCCGAAGTCGGCAGCCGGCACTGGGCCGCCTGCCACCTGGGCACGGAGCAGCGGGAGCGTATCTGGACCGAAGAGATTGCGCCGAAGCTGTGAGTGACGACGAGAAAGCGGTGACCATTCCCGCGAAGGGCGACGCCCCTCAGAAGGAGGGCGCCACTCTCACGAAGGACCCCGCCCCCGGCGAGGTCCTGCTGAGGGTGACCGGGCTGAAGAAGCACTTCCCGATCAAGAAGGGCCTGCTCCAGCGGCAGGTCGGCGCGGTGCACGCGGTCGACGGCATCGACTTCGAGGTCCGGGCCGGCGAGACCCTCGGCGTCGTGGGCGAGTCCGGCTGCGGCAAGTCCACGATGGGCCGGCTGATCACCCGGCTGCTCGAACCGACCGCAGGCAAGGTCGAGTTCGAGGGCAAGGACATCACGCACCTCGGTGTGAGCGGCATGCGTCCGATGCGCCGCGACGTCCAGATGATCTTCCAGGACCCGTACTCGTCGCTGAACCCGCGCCACACCATCGGCACGATCATCGGCGCTCCCTTCAAGCTGCAGGGCGTCGAGCCCGAGGGCGGCATCAAGAAGGAAGTGCAGCGGCTGCTGTCGGTCGTGGGCCTCAACCCCGAGCACTACAACCGCTACCCGCACGAGTTCTCCGGCGGCCAGCGCCAGCGCATCGGGATCGCCCGCGCGCTCGCGCTCAACCCGAAGCTGGTCGTGGCGGACGAGCCGGTCTCGGCCCTGGACGTGTCGATCCAGGCGCAGGTCGTGAACCTGCTGGACGACCTCCAGCAGGAGCTGGGCCTGACGTACGTGATCATCGCGCACGACCTGTCCGTCGTACGCCATGTCTCGGACCGTATCGCCGTGATGTACCTCGGCAAGATCGTGGAGCTGTCCGACCGCGACGCGCTGTACAAGGCGCCGATGCACCCGTACACCAAGGCGCTGATGTCGGCGGTTCCGATCCCGGACCCGCGCCGCAAGTCGGCGAAGAGCGAGCGCATCCTGCTCAAGGGCGACGTGCCCTCGCCGATCTCCCCGCCGAGCGGCTGCCGCTTCCACACCCGGTGCTGGAAGGCGACGGAGATCTGCAAGACGACCGAGCCGCCGCTCGTCGAGCTGAAGCCCGGGCAGCAGGTCGCCTGCCACCACCCGGAGAACTTCGAGGACCAGGCCCCGCAGGACACGGTGCTGCTGTCCGCCGCCAAGGAGGCGGCCGCGCTGGTCGCGGACGAGGTGCTGGCGGAGTCGGCGGCGACGTCGGCGGCGGTGGCGGCGGAGGTCGAGGCCGCTGTGGAGGCGCCCGCGGAGGGCGACACTCCCTCCAAGGACAAGTAAAAACCTGCCCGCCCACGAGCCCCCGCCTTCATTTGTAAGGCGGGGGTTTGCTGTCAGGTAAGAATGTTCGAGTGCTTCCGCAACTGTTCAGCCCGTCCGTCCAGCACACGCTCGACCTGATAGGCATCTTCGTCTTCGCCATCTCCGGCGCCCTGCTGGCCGTCCGCAAGAACTTCGACGTCTTCGGCATCGCCGTCCTCGCCGAGGTCACCGCGCTGGGCGGCGGGCTGCTGCGCGACCTGATCATCGGCGCCGTACCGCCCGCCGCCTTCACGGACCTCGGGTACTTCGTCACCCCACTGCTCGCGGCCCTCCTGGTCTTCTTCCTGCACCCGCAGGTGGAGCGCATCCAGGCCGGCGTGAACATCTTCGACGCGGCCGGCCTCGGTCTGTTCTGCGTCGCCGGGACGACGAAGGCGTACGAGTACGGGCTCGGCCTCACCCAGTCGGCGACCCTCGGTCTCGCCACCGCGGTCGGCGGCGGTGTGCTGCGGGACGTGCTGGCCAACGAGATTCCCTCGCTGCTGCGCTGGGACCGCGATCTGTACGCGGTCCCGGCGATGGTCGGCGCCACCATGGTCGTCCTGTGCATCCACTACGACGCCCTCAACCCGCTCACCAGCGCGCTCGCCGTCGTCACGGCCTTCGTCCTGCGGCTGCTCGCGATGCGGTTCCACTGGCGAGCGCCGCGTGCGTGGAACCGGCGGTCGACGGTGCGGGAGGATTAGCGGAGCTCAGGCCCAGTTCCTCGGTCAGCCAGCGGAAGGCCGGCACCACCTGCGGCCGCCACAGCGCCATGGTGTGGCCGCCCGCGCTCTTCGGGATGTAGACCACGTGCACGGTCGTCGGAGCCTTGGCGATCTGTTCGAGGGCCACGGCCGCCTCGTAGCCGTCGTGCGGCTGGCCGGAGAGGTAGAGCGCGATCGGAGGCGGGGTGCGGGCCTCGCGAAGCAGCAGATAGGGGTTGTTGGCGTTGCGCAGGACGGGATTCTGCGCGGCCAGCGAGCTGCGTTCGCCGATGGGGTCGTTGTAGCCGGACAGACTGACCGCGGCCCGGTAGCGGTCGGGGTGCGCGACGGCGAGCTTCGCGGCGCAGTGTGCTCCCGCCGAGTAGCCGGCCACCGCCCAGCCCTTCGGGGCGGACTCGGCGCGGAAGTTGTCCATGACCATCCTCGGCACGTCCACGCTGAGCCAGCTGTCGGCGTTCACCGTGCCCGTGATGTTGGCGCAACCCGGGTCCACGCCGGCCAGCAGGTTCGTGCGTGGGGCGACCAGGATGAACGGCGCGACCCGGCCGTCGCGCATCAGCGGCCGCAGCTGTCCGGCGGCGTGCAGCGACCCGAACCAGGCCTTCGCCGAGCCGGGATAGCCGGACAGCAGCTCGACGACCGGGAACTTGTGGTGCCGGTAGGCGGGTTCGCCGTACTGCGGCGGCAGCCAGACGTAGACCTCGGCGTTCACGCCCGACACCCGGCCCTTGAGCTGGGTGACGCGCACGCCGCCGGCCTCCGTGAATCTCTGCCGGACCTTGGGCAGCCGGTCCAGCGCGATCCCGCCGGTGCCGTTGGCGCCGAGGTCGGCGGCCTGCTGGACGTGGTCGCCCGTGCCGAGCAGGTCGCCCCAGTTGTCGTAGAGGTTGTTGGAGTTGTTGACCAGCACGAACACCAGCGCGACCGCCGTGCCCTGGGCGAACAGCAGCATCAGTGCGCGGGCCCCGGCGCGCAGGACTCGGGGTCCCCGTATCCGCGACCACAGCGCGAACGGCAGCGCGAGGGCGGCGACGGCCAGCGCGATCAGGGTGTAGAGGAACGAAGTCCCGGTGAGGCTCATGTCTGTGAAGAGGGCGGCAGGCGGTCGCGGGTTTACGGACGAGTAGGGACACTTACCGAAAAATTGCACGGGCCTCACCTGGGGTGCGCGGTCGATGTCATGCGCCCGTAACGACAAAAGCTACCGCTTAGTAATTGCCTGTTGTACCGTTCAGGCATGTCAGATGCAGCTACCTTGCGTGCCGTCATCGGCGACAGCGAGTTCGACCGGGACACCGCGGTCACCCGGCGTGAACCCGGGGTCTACGACATCGACCTCTCCGCCGGCTGGACGATCATCAGCGCCGTCAACGGCGGCTACCTGCTCGCCGTCCTGGGCCGCGCGCTCGCGGACGCCCTGCCGCACGCCGACCCGTTCACCATCTCGGCGCACTACCTGACCGCGTCCCAGCCCGGCCCGGCGGTCGTCCGCACGGACGTCGTCCGCACCGGCCGCACGCTGTCCACCGGCCAGGCCTCCCTCTTCCAGTACGACGACCAGGGCCGAGAGATCGAACGCATCCGCGTCCTCGCCTCCTACGGAGACCTGGACGCGCTCCCGGACGACGTCCGTACGACGGCAGAGCCGCCCGCGCTCCCGCCCATGGAGCAGTGCTTCGGACCGGAGGACGGTCCGGCCCCCGTCGACGGCAGCTCGGCGATCGCCGACCGGCTGATGCTGAAGCTCGACCCCTCCACCCTGGGCTGGGCGCTCGGAGCGCCGTCCGGCAAGGGGGAGATGCGGGCCTGGTTCGGCCTCGCCGACGGCCGTGACGCCGACCCCTTCGCGCTGCTCCTGGCCGTCGACGCGCTGCCGCCGACCGCCTTCGAGATCGGCCTGTCCGGCTGGGTGCCCACGGTCGAACTGACGGTCCACATCCGCTGCCGCCCGGCCCCGGGCCCCCTGCGCGTCTCGATCACCACCCGCAATCTCGCCGGCGGCTTCCTGGAGGAGGACGCAGAGGTGTGGGACAGCGCGGACCGGCTGGTCGCGCAGTCGAGGCAGCTGGCCAGGGTCAGGCTGGGATAAGGGGCCTGCGGCCCAGCCAGGCCGCCAACTCGCCGTACACGTCGGCCCCTTCGGGGGCCGACAGCACCGAGTCGAAGGGCGTGTCCGTGTCGCGCTGCGGGTCGGGCAGGACGCGGCGGGCGACGGCGAGGGCGAACTCGGCAAGCTCCGGGTCGAGGGCGAGCGGGTGGCCGAGGGACTCGGCGAGGTCCCAGGTGTGGGTCACCACCTCCATCAGGTAGCCGGAAAGGGCCGCGCGGCCCGGCACTTCGCCCCACGGCACCCGCACCGGTGCCTCCAGGCGGGCGTCGCTCGCCCAGGCCTCCAGGGCGCGGGCGGCGACCTCCTCGTACGCGGCCGTCCAGCCGTCGTCCTCGACGTCGTCGGCGAACGGGCGTACGGAGAGACCGTCGCCGCCCTCGCCGACGACCGCGATGCGCAGGGTGCCACCGACGATGTGGCTGAGCAGGGTGCGCACGTCGAACTCGGTGCACGGGGTCGGGCCGGTCAGCTGCTCGGGGCGGACGGTCCTGATCAGCGCGGCGGCCTGCTCGGTGGCTCGGGTGTACAGGGGGCGGGGGTCGGTGGCGTTCATGGCGGGCCTCTCTGTTCGGGGTGGCGTCGCTCAGAGGTTCGCCGCATAACCTGACAGTTTCCGTCAACATTTGCCGAGGACCTTCGGGCGGGGAGATCCTGGTGCGGTGAAGTCCGACCGCCTGCTCTCGATCCTGCTGCTCCTGCAGACCCGCGGCCGTGTCCCCGCGCACGAACTCGCCGACCGGCTCGAGGTGTCGGTGCGCACCATCTACCGCGACATCGAGGCACTGTCGGCCTCCGGCGTCCCGGTCTACGCCGAACGCGGGCGGCACGGCGGCATCGAGCTGCTCGCCGGGTTCCGTACGGACGTCACGGGACTGACCGCCGACGAGTCCCGCGCGCTGTTCATCCTGGCCGCCCAGGGCGCGCACGCCGCGCTCGGCCTGGACGCGGCCCTCGGCTCGGCGCTGCGCAAGGTGATGGCCGCGCTGCCGGCCCCGCACCGCCCGGCCGCCGAGGTGACCTCCCGCCGCATCCTCGTCGACGCCACCCGCTGGAAGGGCGGCCCGCAGAAGGCCGTCGACCTCGACGTGCTGCAGGACGCCGTCTTCGCCGACCGGCGCCTCAGGCTGCGCTACCGGCACAGCGGCGACCAGGAGGCGCGGACGTACACCGTCGACCCGTACGGCCTGGTCGCCAAGGCGGGCGTCTGGTACCTGGTCGCCGACCGGCGCGGGAAACCGCGGCTCTTCCGCGCCGACCGGGTGCGGTCCGCGACCGTCCTGGGGGCGCCGATGCAGCGGCGGCCGGGCGTCGAACTGGCCGACGCCTGGGAGGTGCTGCGCCGGCAGGTGGAGGAACGCCCCGGCGGACTCGAGGTCACCGTCCGCGTCCGGCGCGACCGCCTCGACATGTTCCTTCGCCTGAACGCCGCTCAGCTGACCGAACTCCCCGAGGACGACGGTGTCGGCGACTGGGTGACCGCCCGGCTGTCGCTCGGCTTCGTGCGCGAGGCCCGCCAACTGCTCGCGTTCGCCGACACGGTGGAGGTCCTCTCGCCGCCCGAGGTACGGGCGGAACTGGCCGCGGCGGCCGCCTCTGTCACGGGGTTGTACCAGTCGGTAGCTCAGGCCGACTCGTGAACGCCCAGGTCAGCGAGGCGTCTTGAGCCGCGCTTTGCCTGATGGACAGGCAGGGGACAGGGCGGGCCCAAGGAAGCCCTAAGGGGCGTTGGTTGAGTGCCCGCCTCAGGACTTACTCATCCTCCTTGGAGCTGTTTCTCATGAAGCGTGTGCGTCTCGTCCCCGTAGTGGTCCTGCTCGCCCTCTCGCCCCTCGTGCTCGTGGCCTGCGGCTCGGGCGACTCGTCGTCGGCCTCCGACAGCGGTGACGCCGGGCAGAGCCAGACCTGTTCGTCCCCGTCCGGCGCGCCGAGCGGCAACCCGTCGGGGATGCCGAGCGGCGCCCCGTCGGGCGCTCCCACAGGCAACGCGCCCGCCAAGCCGACCGGCACCCCCTCGGGCATGCCGAGCGGTGCGCCCTCCGGTGGACCTGGCGGCGGGCAGGGCGGCCCCGGCGGGGGGCGGGGTGGTGGCTGCGGCGGCGGTCCGGGCGGGGGCGGTGCCCAGCCCGGCGGTGCGCCGAGCGGTCAGGCGACGGCATCGGCGACGGCATCGGCGACGAAGAGCTGACCTCAGAAGAGCTGACCTCAGAGGTCGTACGTCGGACAGGGGCGGCACACCAGGCCGAAGGTGTGCCGCCCCTGTGCGCTGTCCGGGCTCAGTCCAGCCAGTGATCACGGCCGACGCTGATCAGCCGCAGCTGCCTGGACGCCACCTGGACGACCCGCTCGCGCTCCTCCGGCGAAGCCTCCAGTGCCTCCAGGAACAGGGAGGCGGTGATCAGCATCTGGTCGACGTACAGGTTGGCCAGCATGAGGAGGTCGTCCTCGCTCCAACCGGCGGACGCGGGGTCCTTGGCCAGCTCGGTCTTCACCTCCTGGCCGAATCGCGCCAGTTGGTCCCGTATCGCCTCCCGCACCGGCTGAACTCCGCCATGTCGCTCACGGGCGATAAAGCGGACGTGTGCGGGGTACGCGTCAACGTGGCCGGCGATCAACTCGACGGCGCGTGCGATGCGTCGGTGGTGGTCGTCCGTCCCGGACACCGTCGTCCGGATCATCGGGTGCAGGCTGCCCAGCGCCTCCTCGACCAGGGCCACGCCCAGATCCGCGGTGGAGCGGAAGTGCCGGTAGAAGGCCGTGGGGGCGACGCCGACGGCACGGGTGACCTCACGCAGCCCGAGACTGCTCAGACTCTGCTCCTCCAGCAGTTCCAACGCGGCGTCCAGGAGCGCCTGTCGGGTCTTCTGTTTCTGCGCCTGCCGGACGCCGAGAGTGTGACTCATGCCATGCAGTTAACAACTGTTCTCTGGAATTGGAAAGTCATGAGACGCGCTAGACTGGAAAGTCAGTGAACAAGTGTAACTACAATCGTTCACCGAAACGTAACGAGAGCCATCGAGAACCATCGAGAGTCATCGAGAACCATCGAGGCCCTCAAGGCAACCGAGGCCCTCGAGAGGCTCTCGTCGGAGGGGGTTCCACCCATGCTGTTCCTCGTCGCCGCACTTCTGCTGCTCGGTGTCGTCCTCGGCACCGTCGCCCACGCGCCGTTCGGCTTCACCGCCGTCGCCGCCGTCGTGATCGCCGTCTGGCTCGGCATCTTCGCGATCCGCGAGCGCCACGGCCGCCGCAGCCGCACCACCACCCACTGACCGACCGTCCTTACGACACCTGCCACTCCCAGGAGCTGACCCGTCATGCAACTCACCGCACCGGCCAACCCCCGCACCGGCATCCGCGACGCCGACGGCATGGCCGTCGCGTCCTTCGTCCTCGGCCTTCTCGGCCTCCTCGTCCTCAACATCGTCCTGGGCCCGACCGCCATCGTCCTGGCGGCCGCCTCCCTGTGGCGTGGCACGACCCGCAAGGGCCGCGCCTACCTGGGCATGGGGCTGGGGGTCGCCGACCTGCTGGTCCTGCTGGCGTTCATGCAGACGGACAACTCGGTGTCCTGGAGCTTCTGACGCGGCGGTGGCCGGTCCGCCACCGTAGGGCGCCCCGCCGAGGCCACCGCACGGCCCCGTAGAATCGGCGTCACCATGGCATACCTCGACCACGCCGCGACCACCCCGATGCTCCCCGAGGCAGTCGAGGCACTCACCGCGCACCTGAGCATCACCGGCAACGCCTCCTCGCTCCACGCATCCGGCCGCCGAGCCAGGCGAACCGTGGAGGAGGCCCGCGAGACCCTCGCGGAAGCGCTCGGCGCCCGCCCCAGCGAGGTCGTCTTCACCTCCGGCGGCACCGAGGCCGACAACCTCGCCGTCAAGGGCCTGTACTGGTCCCGCCGCGCCGCCGACCCGGCCCGCACCCGGGTCCTCGCGAGCCCCGTCGAACACCACGCCGTCCTGGACGCCGTCCACTGGCTCGGCGAACACGAGGGCGCCACGATCGAGTACCTCCCCGTCGACGGGTACGGCCGAGTCCACCCCGACGCGTTGCGCGAGGCCATCGCTCGCAACCCCGACGACGTCGCCCTGGCCACGATCATGTGGGCGAACAACGAGATCGGCACGGTGCTGCCGATCCGCGAACTGGCCGAAACCGCCGCCGAGTTCGGCGTCCCCCTGCATGCTGACGCCGTCCAGGCCTTCGGCCAGGTCCCCGTCGACTTCACCGCCTCCGGCCTCGCCGCCATGACGGTCTCGGGCCACAAGATAGGCGGCCCGTACGGCATCGGAGCCCTGCTGCTCGGCCGTGAGCACACCCCCGTCCCCGTCCTGCACGGCGGCGGCCAGGAGCGGCACGTCCGCTCCGGCACCCTCGACGTCCCCGCGGTCGCCTCCTTCGCGGTCGCCGGCCTCCTCGCCGCCGAGCAGCGCGAGTGGTTCGAGCGGGAGATCGGTGCCCTGCGCGACAGCCTGGTCGAGGCGGTCCGTACGGCGGTCCCCGACGCGATCCTGGGCGGCGACCCCGCTCAGGGAGGCCACCTGCCGGCCAACGCACACTTCACCTTCCCGGGCTGCGAGGGCGACTCCCTGCTCCTCCTGCTGGACGCCCAGGGCATCGAGTGCTCCACCGGCTCCGCCTGCACCGCGGGCGTCGCCCAGCCCAGCCACGTCCTCCTCGCCACCGGCACCGATCCGGACCTGGCCCGCGGCACCCTCCGCTTCTCCCTCGGCCACACCTCCACGGAGGCCGACGTCGAGGCGGTCGCCAAGGTGATCGGCCCGGCGGTGGAGCGGGCGCGCGCGGCGGGACTGACGTAGGGGCGCTCAGGTCTTCGCCCTGCTCGCGGCCGTCAGTCACCTCGTCGTGGGCGCGCTCGAACGCTTCTGCTACGGCCGCCCGGCGGTCCGCGTCTTCCTCACCACGTCCCCCGGCCGACGCCCCCGAGGTCACCCTGTGGCGCTCGGGGGTCGCCGTCTACAACATGCTGCTCGCCCTGGGCCTGATCGCCGGGGTCGTCGCCCTGCACACCGGCGACGCCACCGTCGGCCGCACCCTGATCGTCTTCCTGTGCGCGTTCCTGATCGTGTCCGAGGTGGCCTTCGTCGCGTCCTTCCCGCGGCTGTGGCGGGGTGCGCTCGGCCAAGGGCTCGCGCCGGTCGCCGCCCTGGTCGCGGCCCTGTTCTGACCGCTCAGGCCACCGCCGTACGGGCCTTCCGTACGAGCTTCATGTACCGGTCCCAGTCCCAGTGCTTCCCCGGGTCGGTGTGGTCCGTCCCCGGCACCTCGACGTGGCCGATGATGTGTTCGCGGTCGACCGGGATGTCGTAGCGCGCGCATATCCGGGCCGTGAGCCGGGCCGAGGCCTCGTACATCTCGCCCGTGAAGTCCTGCGGCCGGTCGACGAAGCCCTCGTGCTCGATGCCGACACTGCGCTCGTTGTAGTCGCGGTTGCCCGCGTGGTACGCCACGTCCAGCTCGCGGATCATCTGCGCGATGGTGCCGTCCTTGCCCACGATGTAATGCGCGGCCGCGCCGTGCCCCGGGTCCTGGAAGACCTTCACCGCGCTGTCGAAGCTGCCCTGGGTGACGTGGATGACGACCATGTCTATGCCGTAGTCGTCGGGCCGGTCCGCGCGCCGCCAGTTCGCGTCCGACGCGGCCACCCAGCGCGCGCCCGCGTAGTCGACCTGGCCCTCCTTGCGCGGCTTCTCCACACCGGGCGCCCGCCACCACAGACGCGCCAGCTCGTCACGGGCCAGCACCGCCGTGCCCACCGCGGCCGCCGTACCGCCGATCAGCAGGGCACGCCGGCCTATACGCCGGTCCGTGTCCGCACCGCCTTTACGCCGGTCCGTGTCCCCACCGGCGGCCCCGTCCTCGCCTGCTCGTCTCGCCCCCATGTGATCGTGAACGGATACTCGTGGGCTTCGGTTCCCGAGCCCCCTTACTCTTGAAGGGTTATGACTGACACCACGCAGCCCACCCGTCCTCTTCGCGTCCTCGCCGCCATGTCGGGCGGGGTCGACTCCGCCGTCGCCGCCGCCCGCGCGGCCGAGGCGGGACACGACGTGACCGGCGTCCACCTCGCCCTCTCGGCGAACCCGCAATCGTTCCGCACGGGCGCGCGTGGCTGTTGCACCATCGAGGACTCCCGCGACGCCCGCCGCGCCGCGGACGTCATCGGCATCCCGTTCTACGTGTGGGACCTCGCCGACCGCTTCCGCGAGGACGTGGTCGAGGACTTCGTCGCCGAGTACGAGGCCGGCCGCACCCCGAACCCCTGCCTGCGCTGCAACGAGAAGATCAAGTTCGCCGCCCTGCTCGACAAGGCCCTCGCCCTCGGCTTCGACGCGGTCTGCACGGGCCACTACGCCCAGGTGATCGTGCGCGACGACGGCACGCGCGAGCTGCACCGCGCCTCCGACATGGCCAAGGACCAGTCGTACGTCCTCGGTGTGCTGGACGACCGGCAGCTCGCCCACGCGATGTTCCCGCTCGGCGACACGACGACGACGAAGGACGAGATCCGGGCGGAGGCCGAGCGCAGGGGCCTCGCGGTGGCCAAGAAGCCCGACTCGCACGACATCTGCTTCATCGCCGACGGCGACACCCAGGGGTTCCTCGCCTCCCGCCTCGGCAAGGCGGAGGGCGACATCGTCGACGAGTCGGGAGCGAAGCTCGGCAGCCACGAGGGCGCGTACGGCTTCACCATCGGCCAGCGCAAGGGCCTGCGCATCGGCACCCCGGCCCCCGACGGCAAGCCGCGCTACGTCCTCGACATCTCGCCGGTGAACAACACGGTGACGGTCGGCCCGGCCGACGCCCTGGACGTGAGCGCGCTCACCGCCGTCAAGCCGCGCTGGTGCGGCACCGCCCCGACCGGCGCCGGCACCTACACCGCCCAGCTCCGCGCCCACGGCGGCGAGACCGAGGTCACCGCGGAGCTGATCGACGGCGCCCTGGAAGTCACGTTCCTGGAGCCCGTCCGGGGCGTGGCCCCCGGCCAGGCGATCGTCCTGTACGACGGCACGCGCGTGGTGGGCTCGGCGACGATCGCGTCCACGGTGCGGGCGACGGCGGGCGTGGCGTAACCGGAGGGCCCACCGGGGCTCACCGAGTCCACCGGGGCCCACAGGGCGGACGGGCCCACCGGGCTCACCGGAGGAAGGACTCCGCCAGCACGGGTGCGAGGGCGTTCGGGTCCACCATGTGGGTCTGCCCCTCCAGCGCCCGGTACGTTCCCTCCGGCGCCGCCTCCGCGACCGCCTGCGCCGCTTCACGCAGCCACGCGGGACTCGCGCCGCCGGCGACGGCCAGAACGGGGACGCTGATCGAGGCCAACAGGGCGCGCGGGACGCGGCCGTCGCCCATCACGGCGTCGTCGTACGCCAGGCTCGGCGCGAGGGCCTCCATGCCGGCCCACATGGGCGACTGGCGGGCACCCTGGATCATTTGCTCGGCCAGCCCGGTGAGCCGCAGGAAGAGTTCGACGGCGTCCCCGCGCCGGCCCTGCGCGAGCGCCTCGGTCAGCCCCCGGGTGTACTCGGCGCGCTCTTCCACCCCGCCCTCGTCAACGGCGAAGGGCGTCTCGTACACCGCCACCCGACGCACCGGCAGCCCGCTCGCCGCCGCGTGCAGCACGAGCGCGCCGCCCGAGGAGATGCCGTACAGCGAGGCCTCGCCGCCGACCGCACCGATCAGCGCCGCGAGGTCCTCGACCTCACGGTCCACCGCGTACGGGGCCGTGTCGCCGCTCTCGCCGCGACCCCGGCGGTCGTAGGAAACCACCGTGAACCGGTCGGACAGAGGCACGGCCAGCGGCGCCACCGTCGCTCCCGTCGACATGGCCCCGCTGACGAGGATGACCGCGGGGCCCGCACCGGTGCTCTCGTACGCGATGGAGGTGCCGTCGCGCGAAGTCGTCTTCTTGTCCATGCCTGAGAAGACTGCCGGACGACACCGAACTAATCGGTCACGACACTTCCACTTCGTAGAAGCAGAGGTGGTCCTTGATGTCGGCGACATCCGGCTTCGGGTCGGGGTACGCCCAGACCAGGTCGGCCGCGTCCGGCAGCGACCAGTAGGACGCGGTGCCCTTGAACGGGCAGTACGTGTGGGTCTCGGAGGGCGTCAGCAGGTCGAGCCGTACGTCCTCCGGAGGGATGTAGTACCGCACCGGACAGCCCGTCTCCCGCAGGAGGAGGGGTCGTTCGGTCTCCGCCAGCACCTGGTCGTCGTGGACGACCCGTACGCGCCGGGTGCCCTGCTCGATGGTGATCGTGTGTCCTTCGGCCATACCGGAACAGCGCTCGCGGGCCGCTGGTTCTTCCCGGCTACGGTGGCTTCATGCGAATCTGCGTCTTCCTCTCCGCCGCCGACCTCGACGAGCGATACACCCGCCCCGCAAGGGAGTTCGCGAAGCTGATCGGCAAGGGCGGGCACACGCTGGTGTGGGGCGGCTCCGACGTCGGGCTGATGAAGGTGGTCGCCGACGGTGTGCAGGAGGCGGGCGGTCGACTGCTGGGCGTCACCGTGGAGTTCCTGGCGGCCAAGGCGCGTCAGGGAGCCGACGAGATGCTCGTGACGCGCGACCTGGCCGAGCGCAAGAAGCTCCTCCTGGAGAAGGCCGACGCGGTCGTCATCATGGTGGGCGGCACCGGCACGCTCGACGAGGCGACCGAGATCCTGGAACTGAAGAAGCACGGCCACACCGACAAGCCGGTGGTGCTCCTCAACACCGCGGGCTTCTACGACGGCCTCAAGGAACAGTTCCGCCGCATGGAGGACGAGGGCTTCCTGCCGCGCCCGCTGACCGACCTGGTGTTCTTCGCGGAGGAGCCGGTAGGAGCGCTGGCCCACCTGGAGGAGAGCCAGGGCGTCGAATGAGGTGGGCCTGATGCGAGCATGGCGGACATGGCTACTCATGTGATCACCGGAGCCGGATCCGGCATCGGCGCGGCGGTGGCCCGCCGTCTGCACGCGCGCGGGGACGTTCTGATCCTGCACGCGCGCGACGCGGGCCGCGCGAAGGAGCTGGCGGCGGAGTTCCCCGGCGCGAAGACGCTGGTGGGCGACCTGGCGGACCCCGACAAGCTGTCCTGGGCCTTCTCGCACCAGTCGCTTCCCGACCGCGTGGACTCCCTGCTCCAGATCGCCGGGGTCGTCGACCTGGGCCCGGTGGGCGAGCTGACCCCCAAGTCGTGGCGCCATCAGCTCAACGTCAACCTCATCGCCCCCGCCGAGCTGACCCGCCACTTCCTGCCCCAACTCCGCGCCGCCCGCGGGCACGTGGTGTTCGTGAATTCCGGCGCCGGCCTGAACGCCCACGCCGACTGGTCCGCGTACGCGGCGTCGAAGCACGGCCTGAAGGCCCTGGCGGATTCGCTGCGCCACGAGGAGCACGCGAACGGTGTCCGCGTCACCTCGGTGTATCCCGGCCGCACCGCCAGCCCCATGCAGGCCAAGGTCCACCAGCAGGAGGGCAAGGACTACGACCCGTCGCAGTGGATCGACCCGGAGTCGGTCGCGACGACGATCCTGCTGGCGATCGACCTCCCCAGGGACGCGGAAATCAACGACCTGACGGTCCGCCCGGGCCGGTGAGGGTTGCGGTCCCTGGGGGCTCCGCCCCCAGACCCACGGGCCTTCGCCCACGCACCGCCCGACTCGGTCGCTACTCAGCCCGTCCGGCGTTTGAGGACGAGGCCCGTTCCGGGCCGAAGCGGGGGTCTGGGGGCGCAGCCCCCAGGGACGGGACGGGAAGGGGCGGCGGGGCGAGAAACCGGGACCGCACCGGAGCACCCGCCCTGGACCACCTACGTAGGCTTTCCCACGTGAACGCACACTTCAGCTTCGCCCCGGCCACCGGCATCGGCTCCCTCCCCGGAGGCGACGCCAGGGAGGCCGCCAAAACCGCCACCGGATCCTTCGACGACTTCCCGTTCCTGCCCGAGCTCCCCGCCCGCGGCCCCGGCGCGGACATGATCGGCCGGACCGCCGGAATGCTCGTCGAGATGTACGCGCGCGTGGAGCCCAGTGGCTGGCGGCTCGGCGACCACCCGGGACGGGACACCAAGCGAGCCCGGTCGTGGCTCGTCCAAGACCTCGACGCACTGGAGGAGTTCACCCAGGGCTACGAGGGACAGGTGAAGGTGCAGGCCGTCGGCCCCTGGACCCTGGCCGCCGCCCTCGAGCTGAGGAACGGCGAGGCCGTCCTCTCCGACCCCGGCGCCTACCGCGACCTCGCGGGCTCGCTCAACGAGGGCCTGCGGGAGCATCTCGCGGACGTGCGACGCCGCGTGCCCGGCGCCCAGATCGTGCTGCAGCTCGACGAACCTTCCCTCGTCGCCGTACTGCGCGGCCAGGTGAGGACGGCCAGCGGCTACCGCACCTACCGCACCCCCGACCGCCAGGTCGTCGAGGCCACGCTCCGGGACGTCATCGGGGTTCACGGCGGCGGCCCGGTCGTGGTCCACTCGTGCGCACCGGACGTCCCGTTCGCCCTGCTGCGCCGGGCCGGTGCGGCGGCGGTCTCCTTCGACTTCTCGCTCCTCACCGAGCGTGACGACGACACGATCGGTGAGGCGGTGGAGGGCGGCACCCGGCTCTTCGCCGGTGTCGTGCCGGGCACGGACGGCACGTTGTCAGACCCTGCCGGTAGCGTCATGGGTGTCAGGACGTTGTGGCGCAGGCTGGGGCTGCATCCGGGGCTTCTCACGGAGGCGGTCACCGTCACGCCGTCGTGCGGACTCGCGGGGGCGTCCCCCGCGTATGCGCGCGAGGCCCTCGCCCACTGCGTCCGGGCGGCGAGATCCCTCGCAGACAACCCAGAGTAACGGGAGGACAACACGGTGGCCGGCGAAAAGCAAGCGGAGACGACGGTGCCCGCCGAGGCACGGGAGAAGCACGCGCAGCTCGCTGAGCAGATCGAGGAGCACCGCTTCCGGTACTACGTGAAGGACGCTCCGGTCGTCAGCGACGCGGAGTTCGACAAGCTCCTGCGCACCCTGGAGGCGCTGGAGGAGGAGCACCCGGAGCTGCGCACGCCGGACTCGCCGACGCAGAAGGTCGCGGGCGCGTACGAGACGGAGTTCACGGCGGTCCAGCACCGCTCCCGCATGCTCTCGCTCGACAACGCCTTCAGCGACGAGGAGCTCGCCGCCTGGGCCGAGCGCGTCGCAAAGGACGTCGGCGCCCCCGACTACCACCTCCTGTGCGAGCTCAAGGTCGACGGGCTCGCCGTCAACCTGACGTATGAGCACGGCCGGCTCACGCGCGCGGCGACCCGCGGCGACGGCCGCACCGGCGAGGACATCACGCCCAACGTCCGTACGATCTCCGAGATCCCGGAGCGTCTGAAGGGCGACCGCGTTCCGGACCTCGTGGAGATCCGCGGCGAGGTCTACTTCCCGATGGAGAAGTTCGAGGAGCTCAACGCCCGCCTGGTCGAGGCCGGCGACAAGCCGTTCGCCAACCCGCGCAACGCGGCGGCCGGTTCACTGCGCCAGAAGGACCCCCGCGTCACCGCCACCCGCCCCCTCCACATGGTCGTGCACGGCATCGGCGCGCTGGAGGGCTTCGGCGGCATGACCCGTCTCTCCCAGGGCTACGACCTCTTGAAGACCTGGGGTCTGCCCACCTCCCGGCACAACAAGGTGGTCGACGACCTCGACGGCGTACGGCAGTTCATCGAGTACTACGGCGAGAACCGGCACTCCGTGGAGCACGAGATCGACGGAGTCGTCGTCAAGCTCGACGAGATCCCGCTGCAGGGACGGCTGGGCTCCACCTCGCGCGCTCCGCGCTGGGCGATCGCATACAAGTACGCGCCGGAAGAGGTGAACACCAAGCTCATCAACATCCGCGTGGGCGTGGGCCGTACGGGCCGCATCACGCCCTACGCACAGGTCGAACCGGTCACGGTCGCGGGCTCCGAGGTCGAGTTCGCGACCCTGCACAACCAGGACGTCGTCAAGGCCAAGGGCGTCCTCATCGGGGACACGGTGGTGCTGCGCAAGGCCGGTGACGTCATCCCGGAAATCCTCGGCCCGGTCGTCGACCTGCGGGACGGCAGTGAGCGCGAGTTCGTGATGCCGAGCGAGTGCCCCGAGTGCGGTACGGCGCTGCGGCCGATGAAGGAGGGCGACGTGGATCTGCGTTGCCCGAACGCCCGTACCTGCCCCGCCCAGTTGCGCGAACGTCTGTTCTACCTCGCAGGCCGCAAGTCGCTGGACATCGAGCACTTCGGTTACGTCGCCGCTGCCGCCCTCACCAAGCCGCTGGAGCCCGCGGAACCGCCGCTGACGGACGAGGGCGACCTGTTCGACCTCACCATCGAGCAGCTGCTGCCCATCAAGGCGTACGTCCTCGACCAGGACAGCGGCCTGCCCAAGCGCGATCCGAAGACCGGCGAGGAGAAGGTCGCCACCGTCTTCGCCAACCAGCAGGGCGAGCCGAAGAAGAACGCGCTCGCCATGCTGGAGAACATCGCGACCGCGAAGCAGCGTCCGCTCGCCCGCATCCTCACCGGCCTGTCGATCCGTCATGTCGGGCCGGTCGCCGCCGAGGCGCTGGCCCGCGAGTTCCGCTCCGTCGATCGCATCGAGCAGGCCTCCGAGGAGGAGCTCGCGGGCACCGACGGCGTCGGCCCGATCATCGCCAAATCACTCAAAGAGTGGTTTTCCGAGGAGTGGCACCAGGAGATCCTCCGCAAGTGGAAGGCCGCCGGCGTCCGGATGGAGGAGGAGGGCTCGGGCGAGGACGAGGGCCCGCGTCCGCTGGAAGGGCTCACTCTCGTCGTGACCGGCACACTCGAGCGCTTCACCCGGGACGGCGCCAAGGAGGCGTTGCAAAGTCGTGGCGCGAAAGTGACCGGTTCTGTTTCGAAGAAGACGTCTTTCGTCGTTGTGGGTGACAATCCAGGTTCGAAGTACGACAAGGCGATGCAGCTCAAGGTGCCCGTTCTGAACGAGGACGGTTTCGACGTCCTGCTGGAACAGGGCCCGGAGGCGGCGGCCGAAGTCGCGCTTCCGGCTCAGGAGTAGCGAGGAGTAGCGGTTGAAGGCCACCCGATCGGCGCATACCAGATGCATACGGGTGGCCGGGGCGCATTCGGGCAACCGTCGACGACCGGTGCCCGTGGAAGCCTTCTGCGGCCTACTGTTGAGATGTGCGCCTGCCGTGCCCAGTTGCGGTCGGGGCATCCCTTTGCTCTTGAAGAGTCTTCAGGAGCGGCGGGAAGGGTTTTCCAACGCGGCACCGCCGAGGGTGGTCGAGGCGGGGGCCGCGTGGCGTGGGCACCGCCGGCTGTGAGAGGGACGGGAATGGAACCGAGCGAGAGCGCCGCCCCGGACTCACGGCTGCGCCTGCGCCGGATGGTCGGCGCATGGCGGGAGATCCGACGGGTCTGGCGGCCCGCGGAGCGTCCGGGCGCGGAGGGGCGTGCCGCCGGACACTACCCGGCCGGACCCTACACGCAGACCGACGGGGAGGGTGCCACGCAGCACACCGGCGAACGCACGTCCGGACTGCGGGACACCGAGGCGGAGCGGCATCTGTCCTGGCCCACGCTGCCCACGGCGGTCGTCGCGGTGGCCGGGTTCGTCCTGGGCGCCGGCTTCTACCGGGCCTTCACCGACGGCCACGCGCTCTTCCCGTCCGGCACCGTCGGCTGGTCGCTGGCCGTGCTGACCGGCATCATCGTCGGCCACCTGGTCGCGCTCGGCCGCGCCCGCTGGTGGGGCGGCACCGGCTCCGGCGCCGCCCTCACCCTCGCCGTCCTGCTGCTGTACGGCTGGGTGCCCGCCGGAATGGTCAGCCTCACCGTCGTCCTGCTGGTCGGCGTGGCCCGCCGCGGCCGCTGGCGCCAGGGCGTCCTGCACGGCGCGGTGGACATCCTCGGCATCGGCGCCGGAGCCTTGCTGCTGGGCGCGTTCGGCCGGGTGCCGTCCGTCGAGCACCCCTGGGACCCCGAGACCTGGACGTTCTACACCGGCCCCGAGGTGGCGCTCGTCGCCGTCGCCTACCTCACCGTCACCCGCACCCTGGGCTGGTATCTGCACGCCCCCCGCTCCGGCGGACTGCCCACCGTCGCGCGCACCGCCCTGGCCAGACAGGGCCTGGTCGCGGTCGCGCTGCTCGGCATAGCACCCCTGGTCTGCGTGGTCGCCACCGCCAAGCCCATCCTGCTGCCGATGTTCGCCATCCCCCTCATCGCCCTCGACTCCACCCTCTGGATAGCCCGGGCCCGGGCGGAGGAACAGCTGCGCGATCCGCTGACCGGGCTTCCCAACCGCCAGTGGCTGCTGGAGCGCATCTGGACGGCCCTGGACGACGCCGAGCGCATCGGCGCCCGCTCCGCGCTCATGCTGATCGACCTGGACCGCTTCCGGTCGGTCAACGACACGCTGGGGCACCTCGCCGGTGACCGGCTGCTGCTCCAGATAGCCGACCGGCTCCGGCTCGCGCTGCCGCGCGGTGCGGAGGCCGCCCGGCTCGGCGGCGACGAGTTCGCCGTCTTACTGCCGGTCGCCGACTCCACGACCTCCGCGACCAGGGTCGCCCGCGGCCTCGTCGCCGCCCTCAGCTCCCCGCTCGACCTCGACGGCCTCACCCTCGTCCTGGAGGCCAGCGCCGGAGTCGCCGTCTTCCCCGATCACGCCCTCGATGCCGAGGGGCTGCTGCGGCGGGCGGACGTGGCGATGTACCAGGCGAAGCGGGACCGTACGGGCGTCGAGGTCTACGAATCCAAGCGGGACTCCAACACCCCGGACCGGCTCGGACTGCTGGGCGATCTGCGCCGGGCCCTGGACGCGCACGAGGTCCAGCTGCACTACCAGCCCAAGGTCCGCTTCGACGGACAGGTGGCCGGGCTCGAGGCCCTGGTCCGCTGGGTGCATCCCGAGCGCGGCAAGGTCCCGCCGGACGAGTTCATCGCCATCGCCGAGTCGTCCGGCCTGATGCCCCACCTCACGGAGTACGTCCTGGACACGGCCCTCGCCCAGGTCGCCGAGTGGCGCTCCCAGGGGCTGTTCGTCCCGGTGGCGGTCAATGTCTCCCCGCGCGACGTGCACACGCCCGGGTTCGCCGGTTCGGTGGCCGCCCGGCTGGCCCGCCACGGAGTCCCCGCGGGAGCGCTCCAACTGGAGATAACGGAACACGTCCTCCTGGAGGACCCGCAGCGCGCCGCCGACACCCTCGCCGCGCTGACCGGCCACGGCGTGAAGATGTCCCTGGACGACTTCGGCACCGGCTACTCCTCGCTGGTGCACCTGCGTCGGCTCCCCGTCAGCGAGCTGAAGATCGACCGCTCCTTCGTCGCCCGGCTGGCCGTCGACACCGAGGACGCGGAGATCGTGCGCTGCACGGTCGACCTCGCGCACTCGCTGGGCCTGCTCGTCGTCGCCGAGGGCGTCGAGGACGACGAGACCTGGGAGCGGCTGCGGGACATGGGCTGTGACGCCGTACAGGGCTGGCTGGTCGCGGCCGCGATGCCGCCGGAGGAGACGACGGCGTGGCTGCGGGCGCGGGGGTCGCGGGGCTGGCAGCGGCCGCGGGCTGCGTTGCCGGCCGCGGAGTGATTTCCGGGACTTTCCCACCCGCCCACCCGTTCAGCCCGGCCGACAGGTGACCCTCCGCCGCGAGGGTTGACAAGCCATCTGCGGCCACAGGAAGTCGGCGGCAGACGGACGTGCGACGAGCGCTCGCGAAACCGTTTAACGGCCACAGCCCCCCGCCCCATAGGATTGGCCCCAAACCACACACTCTCACCCCAGAGGATCGCTGCATGCCTGGCATCACGCGCGAGGAGGTCGCCCACCTCGCCCGGCTGGCGCGTCTGGAGCTGAAGCCCGAAGAGCTCGAGCACTTCGCGGGACAGCTGGACGACATCATCGGCGCGGTCGCCCGCGTCAGTGAGGTCGCCGACCAAGACGTACCGCCGACCTCGCACCCGCTCCCGCTGACGAACGTCATGCGGGCGGACGAGGTCCGTCCGTCGCTCACCCCCGCGCAGGCGCTCTCCGGCGCCCCGGCCCAGGAGCAGCAGCGTTTCAAGGTGCCGCAGATCCTGGGGGAGGACTAACCGCCATGACGGACAACGTCACCATCATCAAGCTCACGGCCGCCGAGACCGCCGCGAAGATCGCCTCCGGCGAACTCACGGCGGTCGAGGTCACCGAGGCCCACCTGGCCCGTATCGAGGCCGTCGACGAGAAGGTGCATGCCTTCCTGCACGTCGACCGCGAGGGCGCTCTCGCCCAGGCCCGCGCCGTCGACGAGAAGCGGGCCAGGGGGGACCAGCTCGGTCCGCTGGCCGGCGTTCCTCTCGCGCTCAAGGACATCTTCACCACCGAGGGCATCCCGACGACCGTCGGCTCCAAGATCCTCGAGGGCTGGATCCCGCCGTACGACGCGACCGTCACCAAGAAGCTGAAGGCCGCCGACGTCGTCATCCTCGGCAAGACCAACATGGACGAGTTCGCCATGGGGTCCAGCACCGAGAACAGCGCGTACGGCCCGACCGGCAACCCCTGGGACCTCACCAAGATCCCCGGCGGCTCCGGCGGCGGTTCCTCCGCCGCGCTCGCCTCCTTCCAGGCGCCCCTCGCCATCGGCACCGACACCGGCGGCTCCATCCGCCAGCCGGCCGCCGTCACCGGCACGGTCGGCGTGAAGCCGACGTACGGGGCGGTCTCCCGCTACGGCATGGTCGCCTTCTCCTCCTCCCTCGACCAGGGCGGACCCTGCGCCCGTACGGTCCTGGACGCGGCCCTCCTGCACGAGGTCATCGCCGGGCACGACCCGCTGGACTCCACGTCCATCGACGCGCCAGTCCCGCCGGTCGTCGAGGCCGCCCGCAAGGGCAGCGTCGAGGGCATGCGTGTCGGTGTCGTCAAGCAGTTCCGCGGCGAGGGCTACCAGGCCGGCGTCATCCAGCGCTTCGACGAGTCCGTCGCGCTGCTGAAGGAGCTGGGCGCCGAGATCGTCGAGCTGGACTGCCCGTCCTTCGACCTCGCCCTGTCGGCGTACTACCTGATCGCGCCGTCCGAGTGTTCGTCCAACCTCGCCCGCTTCGACGGCCTGCGCTACGGCCTGCGCACCGGCGACGACGGCACGCACTCCGCCGAGGAGGTCACCTCCCTCACCCGCGAGGCGGGCTTCGGCCCCGAGGTCAAGCGCCGCATCATGCTCGGCACGTACGCCCTGTCGAGCGGCTACTACGACGCGTACTACGGCAGCGCCCAGAAGGTTCGTACGCTCATCACCCGCGACTTCGAGAAGGCCTTCGAGCAGGTCGACGTGATCGTCTCCCCGACGACGCCGACCACCGCCTTCCCGATCGGCGAGCGTGCCGACGACCCGATGGCGATGTACCTCGCGGACCTGTGCACCATCCCGACCAACCTGGCGGGCAACGCGGCCATGTCGCTGCCCTGCGGTCTCGCCCCGGAGGACAACCTCCCGGTCGGGCTGCAGATCATCGCCCCGGCGCTCAAGGACGACCGTCTGTACAAGGTCGGCGCCGCCGTCGAGGCCGCCTTCGTGGAAAGGTGGGGTCACCCGTTGATCGAGGAGGCACCGTCGCTGTGAGCGCACTGACCAAGGCCAAGGGCTTCAAGAAGTCCAAGTCCGGTACGTACCTGTCCATCGCCGGGACCGCGTTCGGCGCGATCGGTGTCGCCAAGCGGCTCAAGAAAGCCCGCGCCGACAAGGACACCCTGGTCCTGATCGACGCCACCGTGTCCGCCGTCGCCATCGTCACCGGCCTCGCCATCCTCTACCGCGAGCTGAAGCGGCTGGGCGACGACGACGTCCTGCTGGGCTGAGAGGGAAGTTTCACCGTGACCACCACGATCGACCTGGTGTCGTACGAGGACGCGCTGACGTCGTACGACCCCGTCATGGGCCTCGAGGTCCATGTCGAACTCGGCACCAAGACGAAGATGTTCTGCGGCTGTTCGACCGAGCTGGGCGCCGAGCCCAACTCGCAGACCTGCCCCACCTGCCTCGGCATGCCCGGCTCGCTCCCGGTCGTCAACGCGACCGGCGTCGAGTCCGCGATCAGGATCGGTCTCGCGCTGAACTGCGAGATCGCCGAGTGGTGCCGCTTCGCCCGGAAGAACTACTTCTATCCGGACATGCCGAAGAACTTCCAGACCTCCCAGTACGACGAGCCGATCGCCTTCAACGGCTACCTCGACGTGCAGTTGGAGGACGGCGAGACCTTCCGCGTGGAGATCGAGCGCGCCCACATGGAGGAGGACACCGGCAAGTCCATGCACGTCGGTGGCGCGACGGGCCGTATCCACGGCGCCTCGCACTCGCTGCTCGACTACAACCGCGCCGGCATCCCGCTCATCGAGATCGTCACCAAGCCGATCGAAGGCGCGGGCGAGCGCGCTCCCGAGGTGGCGAAGGCGTACGTCCGTGAGCTGCGCGAGGTCATCAAGGCGCTCGGCGTCTCCGAGGCCCGCATGGAGATGGGCCAGATGCGCTGCGACGTGAACCTGTCGCTGCGCCCGCACGGCCGCGAGAAGTTCGGCACGCGTTCCGAGACGAAGAACGTGAACTCGCTGCGGTCCGTGGAGCGCGCGGCCCGCTTCGAGATCCAGCGGCACGCGGCCGTCCTGAACAGCGGCGGCACGATCATCCAGGAGACGCGGCACTTCCACGAGGACACGGGGTCGACGACCTCGGGCCGCGTGAAGGAGGAGGCCGAGGACTACCGGTACTTCCCGGAGCCGGACCTGGTGCCGGTGGCCCCGACGCGCGAGTGGGTCGAGGAGATCCGCACGTCGCTGCCGGAACTGCCGCTGGTCCGCCGCAACCGCCTGCGCGAGGAGTGGGGCATCAGCGCCACCGAGATGCAGGCCATCCTCAATGCCGGCGCGCTGGAGTCGATCGTCGCCACGATCGAGGCCGGTGCCGACGCGGCTCCCGCCCGCAAGTGGTGGATGGGTGAACTCGCCCGCAGCGCCAACGAGTCGGGCAAGTCGCTGGAGGAGCTGGCCATCACGCCGGAGCAGGTCGCCCGGGTCGCCAAGCTGGTGGCCTCCGGCGATCTGAACGACAAGCTGGCCCGCCAGGTCATCGAAGGGGTCCTCGCGGGCGAAGGCACCCCGGACGAGGTCGTCGACAAGCGCGGTCTGAAGGTCGTCTCCGACGAGGGCGCCCTCACCACCGCCGTCGAGGAGGCCATCGCCGGCAACCCGGGCGTCGCGGACAAGATCCGCGGCGGCAAGGTGGCCGCGGCCGGCGCCCTGGTCGGCGCGGTCATGAAGGCCACGCGCGGCCAGGCGGACGCGGCCCGCGTCAAGGAGCTGATCCTTCAGAAGCTGGGCGTCAGCGAGGGCTGAGACTCACAGCAGTAACCCCTGGGGGGATGCATCGGTTGCGATGCGTCCCCCCAGGCGCGTTTTCGAAAGCGGCGTCCTATGAGCTCACATGCGGCGTCCTACGAGCCGTACGAAGCCCAGCGCGCGTCCCTCGTCCACCCCGCAGCATCTCCGCGCACTGGCGCATTCTCGTCGGGCTTGACCCACAGGTCGGCCGCGGTGACCTGGGCGTCGTACTCCCTGGCCAGGAAGACCGAGGTCAAGGCCCGGCCGCAGCCCAGGTCGAGGACGCGGGCGCTGGGACGCAGCGCGTCCAGGTCAAGGGCGGGCGCGAGCAACGCACCTGCTCAGGCCGGCGGCGAGGGGCCGCGAGAACGGGGAACCCGCGGACGCTGACAGCCGGTCGCCGGGCCCCGCATCCGATTTCCCATCCGGACGCGCTAGGCTCGCCCGCCATGAGCGGACGCGGTGATTCCGAGATACACGACGTCGGAGATCCGGCCGAGGGCGCCCGGCGGGCCCGCTGGACGGCGACCGGCACGGGGGCGCTGCTGGCGCTCGCGGGCCTTGCCGTGTCGACACTCCGCCTGACCGGTTCGGCACCCACGCTCGTCCCGGCCGCCTACGCCTTCGGCGCGGTCGTGTGCGCGCTGGCATCCGTCCTCGGGTCCCGCGGGCGCACCCGCCGGGCCCTGTGGCTGCTGATCGCCGGTGTGATGGTGATGGCGCTGGGCGACCAGTTCGACTGAGGTGACAGAGCTCCCGTTACTGTCCTGTGATCTGCCTCGCACTCTTGTGAATAAACGCACGAACGCGGCAAACGATCACTTTGGCCTGCAAGAGTGGTTCTCACATTGCTCATGCGTTCTTTGCGGGCCGTTCACATCGTGCAGTTCCAAAGATGTCTTAAGAACGACTGTTCCCGGTCAAAGATCCACATATAGCCCCCGGGAGCACGTTCGTGGCAGCCCTCGCACGCTGGTGTGTCCGACGACGCCTCGTCGTCGTTCTCCTGTGGCTCCTCGCCCTCGGCGGAGTCGGCACGGCCGCCGTCGTCGCGGGCTCCGCCTACTCGAACGACTACGAGGTTCCCGGCACCGAGTCGGGCCGCGCCACCCAGTTGCTGCGCGACGGGTTCCCGGACCTCGGTGGTGACAGCGACACCGTTGTGTGGCACACCACGTCCGGCACCGTCCGGGCCGCCGACGTCGAACAGGCCATGACCCGCACCCTGGACCGCATCGAGGCCCTGCCCGGCGTGGCCGCCGTGTCCGGCCCGTACGACGACCAGGGCGCCGCCCGGATCAGCGCCGACGGACACACGGCCTACGCCACCGTGACCTTCGACGACCCGGCCGAGAACATCGACCAGGGCGAGGCCCAGGCCGTCGTCGGCGCCGCCCAGGACGCCGAGACCGACGGGCTCCAGGTGGAACTCGGCGGCAGCGCCATCGCGCTCACCGAGTCGTCCGGCGGGCATCTCGCCGAGGTGGTCGGCGTGGCCGTCGCCGCGGTCGTCCTGTTCCTCGCCTTCGGCTCGCTCGCCGCCTCGCTGCTGCCCATCGCCACCGCACTGGTCAGCGTCGGCACCGCGTACGCCGGGATCGTGCTCCTTGGGCACGTCATGACCGTCGCCGACTTCGCGCCCATGCTCGGGATGCTGATCGGGCTCGGCGTGGGCATCGACTACGCGCTGTTCATCGTCACCAGACACCGGCGCGGGCTCAAACGCGGGCTGTCCGTCACGGAGGCGGTCACCAACGCCGTCGCCACCACCGGACGGGCGGTGGTCTTCGCTGGTGCCACCGTTTGCATCGCCCTGCTGGGGATGCTGATCCTCCGGCTCGGCTTCCTCAACGGCGTCGCGATCGCCGCCTCGCTGACCGTGGTCCTGACGGTCGCGGCCTCCGTGACCCTGCTGCCTGCCCTGCTGTCCCTCATCGGCATGCGCGCCCTCAGCCGGCGAGAGCGGCGCCACCTCGCGGAACACGGGCCCCGGCCCGAGCTGCCGACGGGGCTCGCCGCCCGCTGGTCGGCGTTCGTGGAGCGCCACCCCAAGCTGCTCGGCGCGCTCGCCCTGGCCGTGATCACCGTCCTCGCCCTGCCCACCTTCGGGCTCCACCTGGGCACCTCCGACCAGGGCAACAACCCGCAGGCGTCGACCACACGCCAGGCGTACGACCTCCTCGCTGGGGGCACCTCCCGCTCGAGCGCAGCCGAGAGTGGGGGAGGTTTCGGGCCCGGCGTGAACGGCCCGCTCACCCTCGTCACGCACGTCAAGGGAGCCGAGGACAAGCTCGCCCTCGACAACCTCGACGCCACGATCCGCACCACCGAGGGCGTCGCGTCGGTGACACCGGTGACATACGACACCGGCGGCGACACCGCGTACTTCACGATCGTCCCCGAGTCCTCGCCGCAGTCCCAGAAGACCAGCGACCTCGTCGACCGGCTGCGCACCGAGGTCCTGCCGCGCGCCGAGACCGGCACCGCACTCGACATCCAGGTCGGCGGGGTGACGGCTGGCTACGACGACTTCGCCGACGTCATCGTCGGCAAGCTGCCCGTGTTCGTCGGCGTGGTCATCGGCCTGGGCTGTCTGCTGCTTCTGCTCGCCTTCCGTTCCGTCGGCATCCCGCTGAAGGCCGCCGCGATGAATGTCGCCGCGGTCGCCGCCGCCTTCGGCGTCGTCGTCGCGATCTTCCAGTGGGGCTGGGGCAGCGAACTGCTCGGGCTCGGCCGCGCGGGTCCGATCGAGCCGTTCCTCCCCGTGATCATGGTGTCCGTGCTCTTCGGGCTCTCCATGGACTACCAGGTCTTCCTGGTCAGCCGGATGTACGAGGAGTGGCTGGAGACCGGCGACAACCGGCGGGCCGTCCGCGTCGGCCTCGCCGAGACCAGCCGGGTGATCAACTCCGCCGCGGTCATCATGATCTCCGTCTTTCTCGCCTTCGTCCTCAGCGGTGACCGGGTGATCGCCATGTTCGGCATCGCGCTCGCCGCCGCCGTCGCCCTCGACGCCTTCGTGGTCCGCACGCTGCTGGTGCCGGCCCTGATGCACCTGCTCGGTGGGGCCAACTGGTGGCTGCCGCGCTGGCTGGACCGCCGTATGCCCCGCATCAGCATCGAGCCGCCCGAGTGCCGCTCCGCCCATGAAAGGCTGGCCGCCGTGGCGGACGCCGAGATGGCGGACGTACTGGCGAAGGGGCGGGACCAAGAGGATGTACGCGATATCCCTGGGTGACGACGGAGCCGAACTGCGTCCCCTGGAGCCGTGGCACGCCGAGGAGTTCCTGGCGCATCTGGACCGGGGGCGGGGGTTCATCGGGCAGTTCATCGCCTTCGGCTCCAAGGAGACGGACGTGGAGTCCGCGCGAGCCATGCTCCAGCGGTACGCCGACATGCGCGCCGCCGACACCGCGTCCCTGCACGGCCTGTGGCTGAACGGCCAGCTCGTGGGCGGCGTGCTCTTCCTGAACTTCCGCGCGGACACCGGCAACTGCGAGGTCGGCTGCTGGCTGGAGCCCGCCGGCACCGGACGCGGTCTGGTCACCCGGGCGATGCGGGTGCTCATCGACTTCGCGATCGAGCAGCGCGGCATCCACCGCGTCGAGTGGATCGCCGCCGCGGGCAACACGCCCAGCCTGAACGTGGCCCGGCGGCTGGGGATGACCCTCGAGGGAGTGCGGCGGCAGAGCCACCCCTATGGTGGGGTGCGGCACGACCTCGAGGTGTGGTCCATTCTCGCGCCCGAGTGGCGGGACGCACGCGCGCGTACCGCTCACAGCGATCATTAAGAAACCTCTCAGACAGGATCCGTACGGTGCCGGACATGGGAACCAAGACAGCTGACGAGACCGGTGCCAAGACGGGTGCCGAGGCCACGACCGACGAGGAGAAGACGGGCGCGACCGACCTGACCAAGACCGACGCGGCGACGAAGACCGAGGCCGACGCCGAGGTCGACGCCGACACCGACGACCTGGATGAGGAGTTCGAGCCGGTCGTGGCGGAGGGTCCGACGGGCGTGGGACAGGGTGCCGGTGCCGTCGTCTCTGCCGCGCTCGGTCTCGTCTCGCTCACCGGTGGCTGGATCTCCACCGTCGCCGCCGCCCGCGAGACCCTCATCGGCCAGCTGGGGACCTCGTCCACCGCGAGCGTCGCCACGCAGGTCAAGGAGGTGTACGGCGACGCCTGGAAGACCACCGCGATGTGGGGCGGCCTGTTCGCCCTTGCCGCGCTGATCGTCGGTGCCGTGGTCCTGGTCCGGCCCGCCTTCGGGACGCCCGGCAAGCCGCAGGCCGTGTGGATCAAGTCGGTCGCCTGGGGCGGTGTCGCACTCGGCGTCATCGGCCTGCTCCTGGCCGTCCTGAAGTACACCGACGTCCTGCTGGGACTGCCGTCGGCAAGCTGACACACCACGTGACCCGAGGGGTCTTAGGAACGCCGTGAACGTCTTACGGCCCTCCTAAGGCCCCTCACGCACATCTAAGGCCCCGCCCGCCGCCGAAGATGCGGAACTCTCCCGATGTGGCCGACCCACCTGGGAGACGAAGGTTGAGACATCGCAGCAAGCGAAGCCGAAACCGACCTCTCACCAGGGACACAGGGGACACGCCATGTACGAGTACGAGATCTCCCAGCTCCGTTCCGCCGAACTGATCCGCAAGGCCGAGCAAGAGCGCCTGGCCCGTGAGGCCGTCCGCAGCCGCCGCGCCGCCCGCCGCGAGACAGCGGAGCACGCCGCCGAGGGCGAGGTGCATACCGGCCGTCCCCGCAGGCACCGGTTCCCGCGCACGGCGTGAGCGCCGGGGCGGGGGAGGGCCTCCCCGTAAAAACGGGTGCCGCTCTGTCAGACCCGCGTGCGATGCTCAGGCCCGTGGAGACCAGGTCCGTCAGTCCGGTGTTCGTCGGTCGCATCGATGAGCTGGACACGCTGAACGACGCGCTCGCCCGCGCTGCCGCGGGCGAGCCGCAGGCGTTACTGGTCGGAGGCGAGGCCGGCGTCGGCAAGACCCGCCTCGTCGAGGAGTTCGCCACCGCCGCCTGCCGACGCGGAGCCGTCGTCGCACTGGGCGGCTGCGTCGAGATCGGCGCCGACGGACTGCCGTTCGCCCCCTTCTCCACCGCCCTGCGCGCTCTGCGCCGCGAACTGCCCGACGAACTGGCCGCCGCGGCCGCCGGCCAGGAGGAGGAACTCGCCCGGCTGCTGCCCGAACTCGGCGAGGTGGCCCCCGGCCGGCACGACGAGGAGGGCATGGCCCGCCTCTTCGAACTCACCGCCCGCCTCCTGGAGCGCGTCGCCGCCGACCGCACGGTGGTCGTCGCCCTCGAGGACCTGCACTGGGCCGACGCCTCCACCCGCCACCTCCTCGCCTATCTGTTCCGCACCCTGCGCACCGGCCGCCTCGTCGTCCTCGCCACCTATCGCGCCGACGACATCCACCGCCGCCATCCGCTTCGCCCCCTGCTCGCCGAACTCGACCGGCTGCGCACGGTCCGCCGTATCGAACTCGGCCGCTTCAACCGCACAGAGGTCGGCCGTCAGATAGCCGGCATCCTTGCCCACGAACCCGACCCCGCCCAGGTCGACGACATCTTCGAACGCTCCGACGGCAATGCCTTCTTCGTCGAGGAACTCGCCGTCGCCGCCCATGAGGGCTCCTGCACCGGCCTCACCGACTCCCTGCGCGACCTCCTCCTGGTCCGCGTCGAGGGACTGCCCGAGAGCGCCCAGCGGGTGGTCCGGATCGTCGCCGAGGGCGGCTCCACCGTCGAGTACCGGCTGCTCGCCGCCGTCGCCCGGCTCGCCGAGGACGACCTCATCGAGGCGCTCAGGGCCGCCGTCAACGCCAACATCCTGCTTGCCGCACCCGACGGCGACGGCTACCGCTTCCGCCACTCCCTGGTCCGCGAGGCCGTCGCCGACGACCTGCTGCCCGGCGAACGCTCCCGCCTCAACCGCCGCTACGCCGAGGCCCTCGAGGCCGACCCCACGCTCGTCCCCGCCGGCGAACGTGTGATGCGCCTGGCCAGCTACTGGTACCACGCCCACGTCACGGCCAAGGCCCTGCCCGCGGTCCTCGACGCCTCCGTCACCGCCCGCCGCCGGCACGCCTACTCCGAACAACTGCGGCTCCTGGAACGGGCGATGGAGCTGTGGGACTCCACCCCCGAGGACGTCCGCGCCAAGCTGCGCCCCGCCGACTACACCGAGATCTATCCTCCCTGCGGCTGCGATCCGGCCACCACCCCGCTGCGCTACCTCGACCTGATGGCCGAGGCCGCGGTCGCCGGACGGCTGTGCTCGGAACGGGAACGCGCCCTGATGATCACCAAGCGTGCACTGCGGCTGCTGGAGGACGAGGACGACCCGCTGCGCGCCGCCTGGTTCTGGGTGCAGCGCTCCCGCCTCGTCCAGTCGCAGTCCCGCGGCGACGGCTGGGCCGAACTGGCCACCGCCCAGGACCTCGTACGCGGCCTGCCGCCCTCGGAGGTGCACGCCGAGGTCCTCGCCAACGTCGCCAACTGGTCCATGGTGCACGCCCCCGGCCCTGACGCCTTCACGGCCGCCGAACGCGCCGTGGAGTACGCGCGCATGGTCGGCGTCCGCGAGACCGAGATGAACGCCCGTCTCACACTCGGCGGCCTCATGGTCGAGGCCGGGGACGTCGAGGCGGGGCTCGCCGAGATGCGTGAGGTCAAACAGCGGACGGTCGAGTACGGCATCTCCACCATCGCGGGTCGCGCCTATGTGAACCTGCCCGACGCCCTCGAATCCGTCGGTCGCTCCAAGGAAGCCCTGCCGATCCTGGAGGAGGGGCTCGCCTACTCCCAGAAGTTCGGCCTGCTGGACTCCGAGGCCTGGATCTGGGGGAACTTCGCCGAAACCCTGTACTCCCTGGGTCGTTGGGACGACGCCGCCGAAGCGGGCACCAAGGCCGAACGCGTCGGCCAGAGCGCGAAGCCCCGTGGCTTCCACGCCACCCTCCGCGCCGAACTCGCCCTTGCCCGAGGGGACCTGGCCGCCGCCGCGAGCCATCTGGCCGCCGCCCGCAGGCACTTCGGCAACCACGACCGCGCACCCCAGCACGAACTGCCCCTGGTCCGTATCGCGATCGGCATCGCCGCGGGCGAGGGCCGCCTCCTGGACGCCCGCGCCGAACTCGTACGCGCCATGGACGCCGGCTTCCCGCCCGCCACCCAGCGCTACGTCTGGCGGATGCTGCTCAGCGCGGCCGCCGCGGAGGCCGACGCCCGTGGTCTGTCCGCCGCCGACCCCGGCCGCCCCGAGATCCTCGAACGCATTCGCGCGGCGGCCAAGCCCCTGCCCACCCATGTCCCCGTCTGGCAGGCCTACGAACGCTGGGTCCGCGCCGAGCTGCTGCGCGCCGAGGGCCGCACCGATCCGGCGGACTGGTCCGAGGTGGTCGCCGCCCTCGAGGGTCTGGAACGCCCCTACGACCTCGCCCGCACCCGCCACCGCCTGGCCGAGGCCCTGCTGCTGTCGGGGGAGAGCGGCGACGACCGCGACCGTGCCACGGAACTCCTCCGTCTCGCCCACGCCGTCGCCTCCCACCTCGGCGCTCGCCCGCTCGCCCACTCCGTCACACTCCTCGCCCAACGCGCCCGCCTCCCCCTGAACCGGACCCCGGAGCAGCCGCCCGCCTCCGCGGACCCGGCCGAATCCCTCGGCCTCACCGGCCGGGAACGCGACGTCCTGCGCCTGGTCTCCGCCGGCCGCACCAACCGCCAGATAGCCGAGGCACTCTTCATCTCCCCGAAGACGGCCAGCGTCCACGTCTCGAACATCCTGGCCAAGCTCGGCGTCTCCGGCCGCGGCGAGGCCGCGGCGGTGGCGCATCGGCTGGAACTGTTTCCGTCCGAAACGCCCACGATGCGGACGGCGCCCTGAGGCATACGCTGTAAGAGACACCGGCCGAGGGGGACCCCGTGTTCAACGCTTTCGAGGAACTGTTCGCCCCCGGCCGCAAACACACCCGCGACGAGCAGAACCGGCTGGAGCTCACCCGGGAGGACGTCGGCGACGGCGACCCCGGGCGCGGGCCCATAGACCTCACGTCCGGGAAGGTCGTCGTACGCCCGCCGCAGCCGGACGAGGAAGACTCCGCTGCGGAGGAATGACGGTCAGATCACCTGTATCTCCAGGATCCGGTCGTCGCCCTCCTTCGGGTCACCCCGGCCGTCCGTGTTGCTCGTGACCAGCCACAGCTTGTCGCCGCCCGCCGAGACCACGGTGCGCAGCCGGCCGTACTCGCCTTCGAGGAAGGCCTGCGGGTCCGCCGAGGCCTCCGTGCCCTTCAGGGGGATCCGCCACAGGCGCTGGCCCTTGAGGCCCGCCATCCAGAGGGAACCCTCGGCGTAGGCGACCCCGCTCGGAGAAGCGTCGTCCGTGCGCCACTGGGCTATCGGGTTGTGGAACTTGGAATCGCTCGACTTGCCCTCGGCCTCCGGCCAGCCGTAGTTGTCGCCCGGCTTGATCGCGTTCAGCTCGTCCCAGGTGTCCTGGCCGAACTCGGCGGCGAACAGACGCTGTTTGTCGTCCCAGGCCAGGCCCTGCACATTGCGGTGGCCGTACGAGTACACCGGGGAGTCCGGGAACGGGTTGCCCGGGGCCGGTTCGCCCTCCGGGGTCAGGCGCAGGATCTTGCCGCCCAGGGACTTGGTGTCCTGGGACAGGCCCCTGTCCCCGCTCTCGCCCGTGCCCGCGTACAGCATCTTGTCGGGGCCGAAGGCGATCCGGCCGCCGTTGTGGATGTAGCCCTTGGGGATGCCCTTGAAGATCGTGTCGGGCGCGCCCAGCTGCTCGCCGGACGGCTTCTGCTCGTCGTAGAGCATGCGGACGATGCGGTTGTCGGAGGCCGAGGTGAAGTACGCGTAGACCATGTGGTCCGAGGCGTAGTCCGGGGAGAGCGCGAGGCCCATGAGGCCGCCCTCGCCGGCCGGTGAGACGCCCGGGACCTCGCCCAGCTCGGTCTTCCTGCCCGTCTCCTCGTCGACCCGTGTGATCGTGCCCTCGTCGCGGGAGGAGACCAGCAGGTCGCCGGCCGGGAGCGGGGCGAGGCCCCAGGGGGTGTCCAGGCCCTCGGTGACGGTGCGGACCACCTTGACGGAGCCCTTGGCAGGAGGGGTCTGTTCGGCGGCCTGTTCGGTGGGCGACGACCTCGATGCCGTACTGCTCGGTGCGGCGCTGTCACTGCCGTCCGACGATCCCCCTCCGCCGTCGGAGGAGCAGCCGGCCGTCAGCACGAGCGCGGTCGCGGCCAACGCGGCCGACACAGCTCGACGTTGCACGATCATGGTCCCTTCGACGGAGCGGTCTCGCGGCAGGTTCTACTTGTCATACACCGCTCGCGCCTCACAGGTTCCCGATCACCGCAACCCGATGGGCGGACCGCATGCCAAGACCCCGAGCCCACACCCCGAGCCCACACCCCGAGCCCACACCCCGAGTCCACACCCCGAGCCCACACCCGAGCCAAGGCCCCGAGCCCGGGCCACGGGCCTGGGACCCTCTACTCCCAGGATCCCTGCGCCCGCGGCAGTTCCGCCACCTCCGCCAGGTCCTGTGCCGTCAGGCGCAGGGTCGCCGCCCGTGCGTTGTCCGTCACCCAGCGCTCCTGTTTGGTCCCGGGCACCGGAACCGTGTGGTGGCCCTGCGCCAGTACCCACGCCAGGGCCACCTGGGCCGGAGTGACGTCCTCGCCGTGGCGGCGGGCCACCCGGCGCAGGCCGACCACGATCGGCTGGTTGGCGGCCATCATCTCCGCGGTGAAGCGGGGGTGGCGGGCACGTACGTCGTCCGGTTCGAAACCCTCGCCGGGGGTGAGCGTGCCGGTCAGGAAACCGTTGCCGAGCGGCATCGCCGCCAGGAAGCCGATGCCGTGCGCCTCGCACCACGGCAGCAGCACCTGAGTCGCCTCCGGCGACCACACCGACAGCTCGGCCTGTACGGCGCTCACCGGGAAGACCTGCTGCACCCGCCGCAACTGCCGGATCGTGGCGTCGTACAGCCCGGCCCCGGACCGGCGGCCGCCCCGCGCGCCCATCGCGCACAGCCCCAACGACCGTACCTTTCCGGCCCGGACGAGCTCCGCCATCGCGCCCCAGGTCTCCTCGACGGGCACCTCGGGGTCCGCCCGGTGGAGCTGGTAGAGGTCGATGACGTCCGTCTGCAGGCGCCGCAGCGACGCGTCGCAGGCCCTCTTCACATAGCCGGGGCGGCCGTTGGCCACGATGTGCTGCTCGCCCACCAGCAGGCCGACCTTGGTCGACACGAAGGCGTCCTGACGCCGCTCCTTCAGCACCCGCCCCAGCAGCAGCTCGTTGGTGAACGGGCCGTACATGTCGGCGGTGTCCAGGAGCGTCGAGCCGAGGTCCAGGGCCCTGTGCACGGCCCTGACCGATTCGTCGCCGCGCTGCCGCGAACCGCTGTACGCCCAGCTCATCGGCATGCAGCCGAGTCCGACGGCACCCACCGTGAGCGCCGCCGCGCCGATCGTCCTGCGCTCCACCTGCTCGTGACCCTCCCTGTCCTGGTCCCCCAACCTAACCTCTGCGGTCGGTAGTGCCTGACATAGCCTCCTGACCATGACTGCTGACGTGTGGCTGCCCATCCCGCCGGAAGACATCGAAGGGCTCCCCGAGGGCCCGAACTACCGCTTCTGGGACGGTGCTGAGGACTTTCCCGCGGATCCGGCCGACTGTGCGTACTACGTCGTCCCCTACATGAAGCGCATCGAGGTCGGACTGCGGCCGGTGCCCCGCATGAGCTCGGTGCAGGTCGTGCAGACGTTGTCGGCCGGCACCGACGCGATCGAGCCGGGCCTCAAGTACCTGCCCGCGGGCGTGCGGTTGTGCAACGCGCGCGGGGTGCACGAGGCCAGCACCGCAGAGCTCACTCTCACCCTGATCCTCGCCTCGCTGCGCGGTGTGCCCGACTTCGTCCGGGCCCAGGACAAGGGGGAGTGGCGCGGCGGATTCCGGCCCGCGCTCGCGGACAAGACGGTCCTCATCGTGGGGTACGGATCAATCGGATCAGCGATCGAGGACCGGCTCGTTCCCTTCGAGGTCGCGCGGGTGGCGCGCGTCGCGCGCTCCGAGCGCACCACGGCGCGCGGGCCGGTGCATCCGCTCACCGAACTACCCGCCCTGCTCCCCGAGGCGGACGTCGTCGTCCTCTCCACGCCCCTCACCGAAGCCACCCGCCACCTGGTGAACGCCGACTTCCTCGGACGTATGAAGAAGGGCGCGCTGCTGGTCAACGTGGCCCGCGGCCCGGTCGTCGACACCAAGGCGCTGCTCGCCGAGCTGGAGAGCGGCCGTATCACCGCCGCCCTCGATGTCACCGACCCCGAACCGCTGCCCCCGGGCCACCCCCTGTGGCAGGCGCCGGGCGTGCTCATCAGCCCCCACGTCGGCGGACCGACCTCCGCGTTCCTGCCCCGCGCCAAGCGACTGCTGGTGGACCAGTTGAACCGATTCGTGAACCGGGAGCCTTTGCGCAACGTGGTCCTTACGACAGGCCCAACAGGTGTGTGACGCCCCCGAGATGAGCAGCGCGCGCCCGGCCCGCACGCCGGGTGCAACAGGCGCGTAATCCGTTTCCGGCACCCTCCGCAACCCTCCGGACGCGCTAAGTACTCACATCTCCGCTGGTCGTCACGGAGCGTAGAGGAACTATGTCCCTGAGTGACGAGACTGGTGTATCGTCCCGACAGGGGCTGCGCCGCGCACCGTTCGGCGCCGGGGATGGACATTTCAGACTGTGAGGGGGGCGACGGGCAATGCACGGCCTATGGACGAGCGATCCGACGCGGCGGGGCCGCCGACGGCGACCCTGGCACACGGCTGCGCGCAGACGCGGCCACCACGGCGGCCACGGATGTCACCACGGACAGCACGACGGCCATCAGAGCCATCACCCCCGCAGGCACACCAGCCGCAGGAGGCATGCGCACCCAGCGCACCGGGACCCGAGGGACCCTGGAGCGGCGCGGACCGGGAGGGCCCGGTGAGTTCGCCCCCGCCTTCCACGACCACCCTTGACGGGGCGCTGCGGGCACGGCCCGCGCCGGGAGTGACGCCGACCCGCCCACCGGCCCTCGGCGGCGCGTCGAGCCTGGTCCACCAACTCGTCCTGGCCCTGGTGTGCGCGGGATACGCCGTCGGTTCCGCGCTCGGCTGGAGGTCACGTCAAGTCGCGCTGATCATGGGCGACTTCGGGCTGAGCGCCGCAGCCGGCGCCGCAGCCGTGTCCTGCTTCCTCTACGCCCGCAACCGCCGCATCCGCTTTCGACCCGCGTGGCTGCTCTTCGCCCTCTCCTCGGCGATGGCGGCCGTGGGCAACCTGATCTGGGGGTGGTACGAGGTCGTCCTGGAGCGACCCGTGCCCAGCCCCAGCTACGCCGACCTGTTCTTCCTGTGCTTCGCGCCGCCCGCGATCGTCGGACTGCTGGTGCTCGCCAAGCGGCCGGTGACCAAGGCGGGTTGGGTCTGCCTGGGCCTGGACGCATGGCTGATCGGCGGCTCGCTGCTCACGCTCTCCTGGAGCCTTGCCCTCGCCCAGGCGGCCAAGTCCGAGGGGTCCAGCGTGGCGCACACCGCGCTGTCGCTCGCGTACCCGCTGCTCGACATCGCCCTGATCAGCATGGTGCTGGCTTTGCACTTCCGGCGCTCGGCGGTGAACCGTACGGCGATCAACACCGCGATCGGCGCGCTCGCGCTGACCGTGATGTGCGACGCCCTGTTCACCTCACCGCTGTTGCACCACACCTACCGCTCCGGGCAGCTGCTCGACGCGGGCTGGTTCGCCGGCTCGCTGCTGCTCGCCTACGCCCCCTGGGCCACCCCCCGGCACGCAGAGGCGGACACCGTACGCCGGCACCCGGTCCGGCGCCGTACGGACGTGCACACGCGCGTGGTGCGTGAATACCTGCCCGGACAGCGCACCGGCCCGCACCACCCGCCCGCGAGCCCCGCTCAGGGAGGTGATCACAGCCGGTATCCGGCCGCCCGGCCCATCGCCGGTTCACTGGCCGCCCTCACGCCCTACCTCGCCGCCGCGGTCTGCACGCTCGGGATCCTCTACAACGTCCTGAGCGGCCGTAGCGTCGACCGCGTGGTGCTCCTCACCGGCGGCACCGTAGTGCTCGCCCTCGTGGTCCGCCAGGGCATCATGCTGCTCGACAACATCACCCTCACCCAGGAGCTGGCGCAGAAGGAGAACCACTTCCGCTCCCTGGTGCAGGGCTCCAGCGACGTCATCATGATCGCCGCACCGAACGGCATTCTCCGGTACGTCTCCCCGGCCGCCGCCGGCGTCTACGGACGCCCCGCGGAGGAACTGGTGGGAACCGAACTGGCCGGTCTCATTCACCCGGAGGACCTGGGCTGCGTCGTGCACGAGGTGCGCCGCTTCCTCGCCGCCAGCCCGTCGGAGGAACCCACCACGCGCATCGAATGCCGGTTCCGCTCCGGCGACGGCGGCTGGCTCAACGTGGAGTCCACCGTCAACCGACACCACGGCGGCCTCATCTTCAACAGCCGGGACGTGACCGAAAGGGTGCGTCTGCAGGCGCAGCTCCAGCACAACGCCGAGCACGACCCGCTGACCGACCTGCCCAACCGCGCCCTGTTCACCCGGCGGGTCCAGCAGGCCCTGTCCGGCCGCCGCTCCACCGACCGCGGAGCCGCCCTTCGCGGCACGGCGGTCCTCTTCATCGACCTCGACGGCTTCAAGGCGGTCAACGACACGATCGGGCACCAGGCCGGGGACGAACTGCTCGTCCAGGCCGCCCGCAGACTCCAGGACGCCGTCCGGCAGGGGGACACCGCCTCCCGGCTGGGCGGCGACGAGTTCGCGGCCCTGATCGTCGGGGACGGCGCCCGGGACCGTTCCGCCCGGGAGCGACAGATCCTGGAGCTCGCCGACCGCCTCAGGATCACGCTCTCCCAGCCCTACCTCATCGACGGCAATGACGTCCGCGTCAACGCCTCCATCGGCGTCGCCTTCGCCGAGCCGGGCCTCGGCGCGGGAGAGATCCTGCGCAACGCCGACCTGGCCATGTACCGCGCCAAGGCGGGCGGCAAGGGCCGCGTCGAGCTGTACGCCCCACAGATGCAGCAGGACGTCGTACGCAAGGCGGAGCTGGCCACGCGCCTGCGTGCCGCACTGAACGACGGTGAGTTCACCCTGCTGCACCAACCCGTGGTGTGCCTGGAGGACGGCCGGATCACGTCGGTCGCCGCCCAGGCGCGCTGGCGCTCCTCGCAGGGCGTGCTGTTCACGCCCGCCGAGTTCCTGCGAGTGGCCGAGGACAGCGACAAGGCGGCCGAGCTGGGGCGCTGGGTGCTCGACGAGGCCGTGGAACAGGCAGCCGAGCGCGCCAGGAACGGCCTGGCCGTGCCGGTCGCGGTCCGGATGGGCGCGCGCCGGATGCTGGACCGCTCGATGCCGCTCGGCTCGATCGAGGCCCTGCTGACCCGGCACGGGCTGCCGTCCGGCTCGCTGGTGATCGAGCTGTCCGACATCGACCCCCGGGTCCCGCTGGACGAGCTGGAACGCCGCCTGAGCGCCTTGCGCAGGCTCGGCGTCCGGATCGCCCTGGACGGCTTCGGGAGCGGTTACGCGGCCATCACGGCCCTGCGCAGGCTCCCCGTCGACGTACTGAAGCTCGACCGCGGTCTGGTCGAGGGGGTCGTCGAGTCCGCCCGGCTGCACAAGATCACCAGTGGGCTGCTCCGTATCGGTGGCGATCTCGGGCTGCAGTCCGTGGCCGACGGCGTCGACCTGCCCGAGCAGGTCGTGGCGCTGCGCGCGATGGGGTGCACGCACGGCCAGGGCATGGCGTTCTCCGGCCCGCTGGACGAGCACCGGCTGCGCAGAGCGCTCGGATCCGGCCACTGCCCGGTGCCGCACGGACCTGCGGAGTCGGCGTTCGCGGCCGGCGTGAGAGAGCCGCAGGGGCGCCCCGGAGGTGAACGAACCATGGAAAGGGGCGCGGGCGTTTTCACCAGTGGTGTGCCCGCGGTTCTCGGCGGCGGAACGGCCCTGCGCTCACATGATGAGACTCCCGTCCCACCCACTTGACAGTGAGTGTGCACCGGGGGGAGGGTCTGTGCCATGCGCACCCGAATTCTCGTACTTGGAAAGCGCGTCGGCTGACGCTGGTGACCTCCGGACGGACCCGGAACTCCCAGCGACCGCACCCGGCGCGCTCCCCTCGCTTGCCTCACGGCACGAGGGGTTTTTTGTTGCACAGGGACCAGTCGTACAAATGCCGTACACCGCACGAACTTCGCAAAAACCCTCAGCATCGAGAAGAGAATGCCGATGACCGAGCAGGCCACCGGGGCCCATCATCCGCAGCCGCGGCCCCGTTCCGGAGGACACCAGTCCGCGCCCGAGCACGTCACGGGAGCGCAGTCCCTCATCCGCTCTCTCGAGGAGGTCGGCGCCGAGACGGTATTCGGGATTCCCGGCGGTGCGATCCTCCCGGCGTACGACCCGCTGATGGACTCCACCCGCGTGCGCCACGTTCTGGTCCGGCACGAGCAGGGCGCCGGCCACGCGGCCGAGGGCTACGCCCTGGCCACCGGCAAGGTCGGGGTCTGCATGGCGACGTCCGGCCCCGGCGCGACCAACCTGGTCACGCCGATCGCCAACGCCCACATGGACTCCGTGCCGATGGTCGCGATCACCGGCCAGGTCGCCTCCGCGTCGATCGGTACGGACGCCTTCCAGGAGGCGGACATCGTCGGCATCACCATGCCGATCACCAAGCACAACTTCCTGGTCACCAAGGCCGAGGACATCCCGCGGGTGATCGCCCAGGCGTTCCACATCGCCTCCACCGGCCGCCCGGGCCCGGTCCTGGTCGACATCGCCAAGGACGCCCTCCAGGCGCGGACGACCTTCTCCTGGCCGCCGGTCATGGACCTGCCCGGCTACCGGCCGGTGACCAAGCCGCACGCCAAGCAGATCCGTGAAGCCGCCAAGCTGATCACCGCCGCCAAGCGGCCCGTGCTGTACGTCGGCGGCGGCGTGCTGAAGGCCAATGCCACCGCCGAACTGAAGGTCCTCGCAGAACTCACCGGAGCGCCCGTCACCACCACCCTGATGGCGCTCGGCGCATTCCCCGACAGCCACCCGCTGCACGTGGGAATGCCGGGCATGCACGGTGCGGTCACCGCCGTCACCGCGCTGCAGAAGGCCGACCTGATCGTCGCCCTCGGAGCCCGCTTCGACGACCGCGTCACCGGCAAGCTGGACAGCTTCGCCCCGCACGCCAAGATCGTCCACGCCGACATCGACCCGGCGGAGATCGGCAAGAACCGCGCCGCCGACGTGCCGATCGTCGGGGACGCCCGCGAGGTCATCGCGGACCTGGTCCAGGCCGTCCAGAAGGAGCACAGCGAGGGTCACCAGGGCGACTACAGCGCCTGGTGGAAGGACCTCAACCGCTGGCGAGAGACGTACCCGCTGGGCTACGACCAGCCCGACAACGGCTCGCTGTCCCCGCAGCAGGTCATCGAGCGGATCGGCCAACTCGCCCCCGACGGCACGATCTTCGCCGCGGGCGTGGGCCAGCACCAGATGTGGGCCGCGCACTACGTCCAGTACGAGAAGCCGGCGACCTGGCTGAACTCGGGCGGCGCCGGGACGATGGGCTACGCGGTGCCGGCCGCGATGGGCGCCAAGGCGGGAGCCCCGGACCACACGGTCTGGGCGATCGACGGCGACGGCTGCTTCCAGATGACCAATCAGGAGCTGACCACCTGCGCCCTGAACAACATCCCGATCAAGGTCGCCATCATCAACAACGGCGCCCTCGGGATGGTCCGCCAGTGGCAGACCCTCTTCTACAACCAGAGGTACTCCAACACCGTGCTGCACAGCGGCCCGGAGGCGGACGGCAAGCAGCCGAGCGCCGGCACCCGCGTCCCCGACTTCGTGAAGCTGTCGGAGGCCATGGGCTGCTACGCGATCCGCTGCGAGTCCCCGGACGACCTCGACAAGGTCATCGAAGAGGCGAACTCCATCAACGACCGCCCGGTCGTCGTGGACTTCATCGTCCACGAGGACGCGATGGTGTGGCCGATGGTCGCCGCCGGCACCTCGAACGACGAGATCATGGCCGCTCGGGACGTCCGCCCCGACTTCGGCGACAACGAAGACGACTGAGCGAGGAAGACCAAGAGACATGTCCAAGCACACGCTCTCCGTCCTGGTGGAGAACACGCCCGGCATCCTCGCCCGGATCGCCGCCCTGTTCTCCCGCCGCGGCTTCAACATCGACTCGCTCGCCGTCGGCGTCACCGAGCACCCCGAGATCTCCCGGATCACCATCGTGGTGAACGTGATCGAGGAACTGCCGCTCGAGCAGGTCACCAAGCAGCTCAACAAGCTCGTCAACGTGCTGAAGATCGTCGAACTGGAGGCGGGATCCGCCGTTCAGCGGGAACTCGTTCTGGTGAAGGTGCGCGCCGACAACGAGACGCGCTCCCAGATCGTCGAGATCGTCCAGCTGTTCCGCGCCAAGACGGTCGACGTCTCCCCGGAGGCCGTCACCATCGAGGCCACCGGCAGCAGCGACAAGCTGTCCGCGATGCTGAAGATGCTGGAGCCGTACGGCATCAAGGAGCTCGTCCAGTCCGGCACGATCGCGATCGGCCGCGGTTCGCGTTCGATCACCGACCGGTCGCTGCGCGCCCTGGACCGGTCCGCCTAAGAAGAGGGAACGGGCGGTCGGCGACCACCGACCGCCCGTATACCGAGACCCCGAAACTTCACTTCCGCCCGCCGTCATACGGTGGGACGCAACACCTGCACACAAGGAGAGAACCCAAAGTGGCCGAGCTGTTCTACGACGCCGACGCCGACCTGTCCATCATCCAGGGCCGCAAGGTCGCGGTCATCGGTTACGGCAGCCAGGGCCACGCCCACGCGCTGTCGCTCCGTGACTCGGGTGTCGACGTGCGTGTCGGTCTGCACGAGGGCTCCAAGTCCAAGGCGAAGGCCGAGGAGCAGGGCCTGCGCGTGGTGACCCCGGCCGAGGCCGCCGCCGAGGCCGACGTCATCATGATCCTCGTCCCGGACCCGATCCAGGCCCAGGTCTACGAGGAGTCCATCAAGGACAACCTCAAGGACGGCGACGCCCTCTTCTTCGGCCACGGCCTGAACATCCGCTTCGACTTCATCAAGCCGCCGGCCGGCATCGACGTCTGCATGGTCGCCCCCAAGGGCCCGGGCCACCTGGTGCGCCGCCAGTACGAGGAGGGCCGCGGCGTTCCGTGTATCGCGGCCGTCGAGCAGGACGCGACCGGCAGCGCCTTCGCGCTGGCCCTCTCGTACGCCAAGGGCATCGGCGGCACCCGCGCCGGCGTCATCAAGACGACCTTCACCGAGGAGACCGAGACCGACCTGTTCGGTGAGCAGGTCGTCCTGTGCGGTGGTACCGCGGCGCTGGTCAAGGCCGGTTTCGAGACGCTGACCGAGGCGGGCTACCAGCCGGAGATCGCTTACTTCGAGTGCCTGCACGAGCTGAAGCTGATCGTGGACCTCATGTACGAGGGCGGCCTGGACAAGATGCGCTGGTCGGTCTCCGAGACCGCCGAGTGGGGCGACTACGTCACCGGCCCGCGGATCATCACGGACGCCACCAAGGCCGAGATGAAGAAGGTCCTCGCCGAGATCCAGGACGGCACCTTCGCCCGTGAGTGGATGGCCGAGTACCACGGCGGTCTGAAGAAGTACAACGAGTACAAGCAGCAGGACGCCGAGTCCCTGCTGGAGACCACCGGCAAGGAGCTGCGCAAGCTCATGTCGTGGGTGAACGACGACGAGGCGTAAGCCGTAGGGGCGGGGCCGCGGTGCGATGCGCCGCGGCCCCGCCGCCGAACCACCGGTAACCGCTTGTCCACGGCGTCCAGCCACGGACGAGTGATCCTTCAGTGGAGGCGCAAGATGACCTCCGTCGCGGCACTAGACTGCTGCATTACAAACGCGTCGGGCCCACAGCGTCGTGCGTCTTCCACGCGGCTACCCTCCACCGCCTGCGGCCGTCGGGACGGCCGTCCGCATTGGACCTGTGAGGACTCACGTGAGCTCGAAACCTGTCGTACTCATCGCTGAAGAGCTGTCGCCCGCGACCGTCGACGCCCTGGGCCCGGACTTCGAGATCCGGCACGTCAACGGCGCGGACCGGGCCGAGCTGCTGCCCGCCATCGCCGACGTCGACGCGATCCTGATCCGGTCGGCCACCAAGGTCGACGCCGAGGCCATCGCCGCCGCGAACAAGCTGAAGGTCGTCGCACGAGCCGGCGTCGGCCTGGACAACGTCGACGTCTCCGCCGCCACCAAGGCCGGCGTGATGGTCGTCAACGCCCCCACCTCGAACATCGTGACCGCCGCCGAGCTGGCCTGCGGCCTGCTGCTCGCCACCGCGCGCCACATTCCGCAGGCCAACACCGCGCTGAAGAACGGCGAGTGGAAGCGCAGCAAGTACACGGGTGTCGAGCTCGCGGAGAAGACCCTCGGTGTCGTGGGCCTGGGCCGTATCGGCGCGCTCGTCGCCCAGCGGATGTCGGCCTTCGGCATGAAGGTCGTCGCCTACGACCCCTACGTGCAGCCCGCACGGGCCGCGCAGATGGGCGTCAAGGTGCTGTCGCTGGACGAGCTGCTCGAGGTCGCCGACTTCATCACCGTGCACCTGCCGAAGACCCCCGAGACCCTTGGTCTCATCGGCGACGAGGCGCTGCACAAGGTCAAGCCGTCGGTGCGCATCGTGAACGCCGCGCGCGGCGGGATCGTCGACGAGGAGGCGCTGTACTCGGCGCTCAAGGAGGGCCGCGTCGCCGGCGCCGGCCTGGACGTGTACGCGAAGGAGCCGTGCACGGACTCGCCGCTGTTCGAGCTCGACCAGGTCGTCTGCACCCCGCACCTCGGCGCCTCCACCGACGAGGCGCAGGAGAAGGCCGGAATCGCCGTCGCCAGGTCGGTGCGCCTGGCCCTCGCCGGCGAGCTGGTCCCGGACGCGGTGAACGTCCAGGGCGGTGTCATCGCCGAGGACGTCAAGCCTGGCCTGCCTCTCGCCGAGCGCCTCGGCCGTATCTTCACGGCGCTCGCCGGTGAGGTCGCCGTCCGCCTCGACGTCGAGGTGTACGGCGAGATCACCCAGCACGACGTGAAGGTGCTGGAGCTCAGCGCCCTCAAGGGTGTCTTCGAGGACGTCGTCGACGAGACGGTGTCGTACGTCAACGCCCCGCTGTTCGCGCAGGAGCGCGGTGTCGAGGTGCGCCTGACGACCAGCTCCGAGTCGGCCGACCACCGCAACGTGGTGACCGTGCGCGGCACGCTCGGCAGCGGCGAGGAGGTCGCGGTCTCCGGCACGCTGGCCGGCCCCAAGCACCTGCAGAAGCTCGTCGCGGTCGGCGAGTACGACGTGGACCTGGCGCTCGCCGACCACATGGTCGTTCTGCGGTACGAGGACCGTCCGGGCGTCGTCGGCACCGTCGGCCGTGTCTTCGGCGAGGCCGGCATCAACATCGCCGGCATGCAGGTGTCGCGTGCGGTGGCGGGCGGCGAGGCGCTGGCCGTGCTGACCGTGGACGACACGGTGCCGGCCGGGGTTCTGGCCGAGGTCGAGGCGGAGATCGGCGCGACGTCGGCGCGTGCGGTGAACCTCGTCTGAGGTTGCCGCCGCAGCTGGGGGCTCCGCCCCCACACCCGTTCGCCCTGAACGGGCTCGTCCTCAAACGCCGGACGGGCTGGGAACTGAGCGGTTCTCGTACCGGAGAACGCCGGACGGGCTGAGGTTTCTCAGCCCGTCCGGCGTTTTGTGCGTGAGGTTCCTCAGACCGCCATCTTCTCCGGCTCCTGAGCCACCTCCCGCACCCGAACCCGCCGCAGCGTCACCCCCGCCAGCACCGCCGCCCCGGCGAGGGCGACCGTTCCCGCGATCGACGCCGCCTGCATCCCGCTGGTGAACGCCTCTCGGGCCGCCGTCGCCAGGCCCGGCACCCGGTCGGCCGCGGCGAGCGCCCCGCCCAGCGTCTCGCGGGCCGGAGCCGGGGCCGGGGCCGGCATGTCGTGGCGGTAGATCGCCGTACCGATCGCGCCCAGGACGGCCATGCTCAGAGCACCGCCGAACTCGGTGCCGGTCTCCAGGAGCGACGAGGCCGCGCCCGCCTTCTCGACCGGGGCCGTGCTCATGGCCAGGTCGGTCAGCTGGGACATCACGGCGACGGCGCCGGAGGCCAGGACGCCGCAGGCGGCCAGCAGCAGCCAGAGGGAGTCCGTGTCCACCAGGGCCAGCAGCGCGTAGCCGCCCGCGCTGAGCGCGAAGCCCCCGGCGACGAGGTGGGCGCGGCTCACGCCCCGCTGCGCGAGCAGGGCCGTGAGCGGCCCCGCGACGCCGATGAGCACGGAGGGAAGCAGGCTCCACAGCGCGGCCTCCAGAGCGCTCTTGTCGAGGACCGACTGGAGGTACTGCGTGGTGAAGTAGGCCGACCCCATCATCCCGAAGGCGGAGACGAGGTTGAGGACGACCGCCGGGGTGAAGCCGGGTGTGCGGAACAGGGCCGGCGAGATGAGCGGGGAGGCCGTGGTGCGCTGGCGCTGGACGAACAGCGCGGCGAAGAGCAGGCCGACGGTCACCGACATGACGTACCGCACGTTCCAGCCCTCGGACGGGATCTCCTTCAGGCCGTAGATCACGGGCAGGACCGCCGCCATGGAGAGCGGAACGCTCAGCAGGTCGAAGCGTCCGGGGTTCGGGCTCTTCGACTCGGGGAGCAGGAACGGGCCGAGGACCAGGAGCAGCACCATCGCGGGCAGGTTGACCAGGAAGACCGAGCCCCACCAGAAGTGTTCGACGAGCACACCGCTCATCACCGAGCCGAGCGCGATCCCGGCCGTCATCACGCCGGACCACAGACCGACCGCCTTCGCGCGCTGCGTGGGGTCGGTGAACATCGTGCGGACCAGCGCCATCGTCGACGGCATGAGGGTCGCGCCGCCGATGCCGAGGACCGCACGGGCCGCGATCAGGGTCTCGGCGCTGTTCGCGTACGCCGCCACCAGGGAGGCGGTGCCGAAGGCCGCGGCGCCGATCAGCAGCAGCCGACGGCGGCCGATGCGGTCGCCGAGGGAGCCCATCGTCATCAGCAGGCCGGCCAGCACGAAGCCGTAGATGTCGAAAATCCACAGTTGCTGGGTGCCGCTCGGCTCCAGGTCCGCGCTGATCGCCGGGATGGCGAAGTAGAGCACCGAGACGTCCATGGAGACCAGGAGCAGCGGAAGCATCAGCACGGCGAGGGCGGTCCATTCGCGGCGCCCGGCCAGGGAGCCCGCGGAAGTACTCGTCGAGTTCGTCATGCCGAGGACTGTACGAGCGTATTAAACGCTTGTCTAGTACGGCTGTATAAGTCAGACGTCTAGGACGGTTGTATGGATGGGGGTAGGCTGCTGGACATGGGACACCGTGAGGATCTGCTCGAAGGCGCCAAGCGCTGCCTGCTGCAGAAGGGGTTCGCGCGTACGACGGCGCGCGACATCGTGAAGGAGTCGGGGACGAACCTTGCGTCCATCGGCTACCACTACGGGTCGAAGGACGCGTTGCTGGCTCAGGCGTACGTGTCGCTGGTCGAGGGGATGGGCGATGCCTTCGAGGGGGAGGACCCGGCCGGCCTGACCACGGAGCCCGGCTCTTTCGAACGGTTCCAGGAGGTGTGGTCGAACATCATCGCCACCATGCGGGAGCCCGGTTCGCTCTGGCACCTCAGCATGGAGATCGTGGTCATGGGTGACCAGCTGCCCGAGGTGCGCGATCACCTGGCCCTGGCCCAGCGGGAGGCCGCGCGCGGACTCGTCCCGCTGCTCATGGGCGGCCGCGAGGAGGACGTCTCGGACGAGACGGTGGACACCCTCGGCATGTTCTACGTGACCCTGATGACCGGCCTCATCGCGCAGTGGACCTTCGATCCGAAGACCGCACCCGGCGCGGAGCAGCTCGCCGAGGGGCTGCGCCAGGTGATCGCCGGCGTCACGAAGGGCTGACCTGCCCGTCCCGCATCTCCAGGACTCGGTCCGCGAAGTGCCGCACGACCGCCCGGTCGTGGCAGATGAACAGGTAGCCGAGCCCGAGCTCCTGCTGGAGGTCGGCGAGCAGGTTCAACACGCCGGCCCGCACGGACGGGTCGAGGGCCGACACCGGTTCGTCGAGGACCAGCAGGCGTGGCTCGGAGGCGAGTGCGCGGGCGATGCCGGCGCGCTGACACTGGCCGCCGGAGAGTTCGTGCGGGTGGCGGTCGCCGTAGGAGGGGTCGAGGCCGACCCGGTCGAGGAGTTCGGCCACGCGGGCGGGGCCGGCTTCCGCACTCCAGCGGCCCTGGACCTTCAGCGGTTCCGCGACGGCGTCGCGGATGCGGTGGCGGGGGCTGAGGGAGCCGTACGGATCCTGGAAGACGGGCTGCATGCGCGGGCGCAGCGGCCTAAGTTCGCGTTCGGGGAGTCTCGTCAACTCCCTTCCCTCAAAGTGCACTTCGCCGCTGTCCGGGCGGCGCAGCTGGAGCACGGCCAGCGCGGTGGAGGACTTGCCGCAGCCGGAGGGGCCGTTGAGGGCGAGGGTCTCTCCCGTGTGCAGCGTGAAGGAGACGTGGTCCACCGCCGTGACCTGGCCGTAGCGGACGACGAGGTCGCGGACGTCAAGAAGAGGCATGCGGCTTCTCCAGGAACAACTCGACGGATGGGTACGGCACTTCGGCCGACCGGTGGCAGGCGACCAGCCGTTCGCCCACCGGGCGCGGCTCCGGCTCCTCGTGGTGGCAGGTGTCCGCCGCGAGCGGGCAGCGCGGGGCGAAGGCGCAGCCCGGTGGGAGCGCGCCGGGGGCGGGCGGTGTGCCGGGGAGGGTGGGCAGGCGGGAGCCGCCGGGGGCGTACTTGGGGAGGGATGCCATCAGGCCCGCCGTGTAGGGGGCCGACGGTCGGGTCAACACATCCTGGGCCGGGCCGAGTTCGGTCAGGCGTCCGGCGTACATCACCAGCGCGCGGTCCGCGTGCTGGCGTACGACGTCCAGGTCGTGGGTGACCAGGACGAGCGCCGCCCCGAGCGCCTCGCGCTGCTCGCCGAGCACCCGGAGTACCTGGTCCCGGCGCTCCTCGTCGAGGGCGGTGGTCGGTTCGTCGGCGACGAGGACGTCGGGTTCGTTGATGGTCGCCATGGCGATCACCGCGCGCTGTCGCATGCCGCCGGAGAACTCGTGCGGGTAGGCGCGGGCCTTGCGTGCGGCGTCCGGGATGCCGACGCGGTCGAGCGCGGCGACCGCCCGGGCCCGGGCCTCCTTGCGGGACACGCCGGTCACCGACCGTACGGCGGCGGCGAGTTGGTCGCCCACCCGGTGCACGGGGGAGAGGGCGGAGAGGGCGTCCTGCGGGACGAGGGCGATACGGCGGCCTCGCTGGGCCACGAGGTCGGTCTCGCCGCGCAGCCGGATGCTGCCGCCGGCCGTCGCGCCCGGCGGCAGCATGCCAAGGAGCGCGCGGGCGGTGAGGGACTTCCCCGCGCCGGACTCGCCGACGACGGCGAGGACTTCGCGCGGCCGGACGTCGAAGGACAGACCGCGGACGGCCTCGACGCCGTCGAAGGCGATGCGGAGATCACGTACCGAGAGCAGTGGTTCAGGCTGCAACGAGGGCCTCCTTCTTCTTGACGCGCTTCGTCGTGACCCGCCGGGTGCTGCGACGGCCCTGCGCGTACGCCGCTCCGGACACCGCCAGCCCTGCCAGCAGGGCCAGTGCCACCGCCGGGGCGAGGGCCGCCCACGGGGCGCGTTCCACGTAGGCGCGGGACTCGTCGAGGAGCAGACCCCACTCGGGGGCGGGCGGCTGCGCGCCCAGGCCCAGGAAGCCGAGGGAGGCCAGGGCGAGGGCCATGCCGGGCAGCCGGAGGAGGGCGTGCCGGGCGACGGGCGCGGCCACCGACGGGAGGACGTGCCGGGTGAGGATCCACCACGGGGATGCGCCGATGGCCCGTTGGGCGGTGAGGAAGGAGGACGCCCGGACCTCCTGCACCAGCGCCGCCGCGTGTGCGGCCAGCGGCGGCCAGGAGATCAGCGCGACCGCGAGGGCCGCCCCGCCGGTCCCGGGTCCGGCCGCCGCGGCGACCAGGATGCCGACGATCACCGGGGGCAGCGCGTTGGCGATGTCCGCCGCGCCGGCCGCGACGCCGGGCAGGAAGCCGAGCGCCAGCGCGACCAGCAGGCTCAACAGGCAGACGGCCGCCGCCGTGCCGACCGTCGGGGCCGCGCCGTGCCCGAGCCGGGCCAGCACGTCCCGGCCGAGGCCGTCGGTGCCGAGCGGGTGCGACCAGGAGGGCGCGGCCAGGCGGACGGTCGTGTCCACGGTGTACGGGTCGCGCAGCAGGCCCCGGCCGATCGTCACGGTGAGCACTGTGAGCAGGGTCAACGGGATCGCCGGGTGGGTACGGACCGGCCGCACCGGTGGCAGCGACAGCCCGGCGTCACGCAGAGCCGGGCCCAGCAGCCGACGCCGTACGAGCGCCGCCACCGCGCCCGCGACCAGACCGAGCAGCAGCAGGGCCAGGACCGCGCCCTGGAGCAGCGGCAGGTCCTGCGACTTGGCCGCACCGAGCGCCGTACGGCCGATGCCCGGCACCGCGAACACGGTCTCGACGGCGACCGCGCCGCCCGTCAGCCCCACGGCCACCATCCCGAACTGCGGTACAAGCGGCGGCAGTACGCGCTTGAGGGCGGCCGCCGAGATGCTCCTACGGCTGACTCCGGCCCCCCGCCACAGCTCCACCCACCGCTCGTCCAGCACGGCCGGCAGCGCTTCCGCGACCAGCCGGCCGAGCAGACCGCCCGCCGGGACGCCGAGGGCGAACGCGGGCAGCACCATGTACTCGGGTCCCAGCCAGCCGGACGTCGGCAGCCACCCCAGCCACACCCCGCACACCAGCAACGCGACGGTGGCCAGCAGGAACTCCGGCAGCGCCGCCGCCATCGCGGCCCACGCCCCCGCCGACCCGCGCCCCCGCACCAGCACGGGCGCGACCAGCGCGCACGCCAGCAGCAGCGCGATGGCGAAGGCCGCGCCCATCAGCGCGAGCGACACCTGGAGCCCGGACGTCACGGACGGCAGGACGTCGGTGCCGGAGACCCAGGACGTGCCGAGGTCCCCGCGCAGCAGGTCCGACGCCCAGGTCCCCAGCAGGGAAAGGGGACCCGCGTCCAGCCCGAGATCCTGCCGTACGGAGTCCAGGGCCTCCTTGGTCGGCTCCTGCTCGGCGGAGCGGGCGCGCAGGACCGCCAGGGCCGGGTCCCGGCCGGAGAGCCACGGCAGCAGACCGACGGTTGTCAGGACGGCGAGAAGGGAGAGGGCCCGGGTCGCCCCGGCCGCTCTGGTGCGGAGCTTCACTTGACGTGGGTGTCCGCCGTGACCAGCTCCCGCTCGCGGGGGTCGTGGGCGGCGTCGACGACTCCGGCGGCGTCGCCCTGGATCACCCGCTCGTGCAGCATCGGCACGGCCGCGTCGGTGGCGAGCACGGCGGCCTCGGCCGCGATGACGGCCTTGCGCCGGGCCTCGCCGGCCTGGATGCCGCTCGCCTTCGTCAGGGCCTTGTCCACGGTCGCGTTCGCGAGCTGGGAGATGTTGAAGGAGCCGTCGGAGGCGAAGTCGCTGAAGAGGTATGCGGCCGGGTCACCGGAGTCGAGCACGGTGGCCCGGGAGAGGACGAACGCGTCGAACTCGCCTGCCAGCGCGTCGGATTCGATGTTGGCGTACTCGCGGACGTCCAGCTTCACCTTGAAGCCGGCCTTCTGGAGCTGCTGCTGGAGGACGGCCGCGACCTCGGGGAGTTCGGCACGGTCGGTGAAGGTCCCGATGGTGATGGTCTTCCCGGCCGGGGCGCCCGTCTTGGTGCGGGACACCGGCGTGCGCAGTTCGGCCGCCCACGGCAGCGCGGGCCCCAGCAGCCCTTCGGCCACGTCCGCGCGCCCCTCGTACACGCCCTTCACGATCGACTCGGCGTCGATCGCCGCACGGGCGGCGGCGCGCAGTGAGGCGTCCTTGAAGACGCCGTTCTCGGTGTTCAGGTACAGCGTGTTGGTGCGCGGCATCGGGACCTCGGTGATCAGGTCCTCGTCGAGCAGCGCGGCCTGCGACACGGGCACCGCCTCGACGATGTCGACCTCGCCGCTGCGCAGGGCGGCGGCACGAGCGGTGCTGTCCGGCACGAAACTCACGTCGATTCCGGGGGACTTGGCCTTGTCGCCCCAGTAGTCGTTGTAGCGGTCGAGGGCGGCCGACGAGGTGCCGTTGACCTGGGTCAGCTCGAAGGGGCCGGTGCCGGCGCCGACGGGGCTGACGGTCTTTCCGTCGTACGCCTTCGCCGCGAGGATCGACAACTGCGGCGAGCTGAGCCGCTGTGGGACGAGAGGGTCCTCGCCGCCGGTGGTGACGACGACCGTGTCCGCGCCCTCGGCCTTCGCCGTCAGCTCGACGCCGTCGAGGATGCGCGGCTTGGGGGAGGCGCCGACGGCCTCGGTGAGCGAGCGGACGACGTCCTCGGCGGTGAGGTCCGTACCGTCGTGGAAGGTGACGCCGTCTCTGAGGGTGAAGGTCCAACTCTTCCCCGATCGCGTCCACCTGGTCGCCAGCGCGGGCTCGGCGTCACCGTCCTCGTCCAGCGTCACGAGCGTCTCGGCGGTCGACCAGCGCGACAGCTTGAACGCGTCGTCGGAGAGCGGGGACAGCCCCGAACGCGGAGGCTGCATCATCGCGACCCGTATGCGCTTGCCGCCCCCGGCGTCGTCCGTGGCCGACTCCGCACCGGCGAAGCAGCCGGTGAGCAGGGCGGAGGCGGCCGTGAGGGCGGTGGCGGGGAGCAGGCGGTGGGCGGGCAGGCGCACGGGACCCTCCGGGTAAAGGGGTGGTCAAGAGAGAATGCGCCGACCGTAGCATGATGACAATCGTTTTCAATAATTGCTTCCGGTGACCGCGCGCTGGGCGCGGTCGGGGTACCGGCCTCATGGCGCCGGCCTCGGGGTGCGCCGTCAGCTCCCGGTCGCCGCCGTGCCGGGCAGGGTGCCGGAGCAGGTTGCGCGGCCGAAGGTGCCGGTGGCGGTGGCGCTCTGGACGTGCCGGCCGCGGACGGCGACCGTGCAGCGGGCCTGGCCGCCCTTCTCGCCCGCTGGGTCGCACCGCGTCGAAGATGGCGGACGGCAAGACCACCGACTTCGAGTACCTGGGCCTGTCCAGTGAGATCCTGGACGAGAAGGTCGCCGGTGAGCTGACCAAGTCCTACCAATACAGCCCGTGGGGCGAACGCCTGTCGCAGGTCAAGCACAACAGCGACGGCACGACCGAGGACGGCTACTACGGCTACAACGGCCACACCGACGTCGAGACCCTGACGGACAAGAACGGCGACACGAAGGCGACGTACGGCTACACCGCCTACGGCTCCGACGACACGTCCGAGTTCACCGGCATCGACAAGCCGACGCGGCCGACCCCGCCAAGGAGCAGTACAACCGTTCCTAAACACTGAGCGGGAGCGAGTCCTGTTGCCAGGACTGCTGCTCGGTGGCGCTGCCCCGAACGGTGTTGGGCAGGCTGGTCGCCCGCTTTCGCTCCACTACCGGGCGCAGCGCATCTGGTGCGCGGTCCGGGCGGGTGGGGGCGGGTTTCCTCACGCCTGCGGGTGTCCGGTCGGGCCTGGGCGATCCGATGCCCACCACGATCGCTCTGGTCGGAGTGGGGCGGTGTCGTCCGTCGCCGGATCGGATGCCCGAGGGCGCGTCGCCCGACCGCGATGCTCGCCGCATCGTGCCGGGAAATCTTGCGAGTCGGTGTGGTCAGGGGGTTCTGCCAGTGCTGGGCGCCCCAGCGGCTGGTGTAGGCGGGGTCGACCGCGACGACGGCCACGTTCTGTTCGGCGGCCATCGACACCAGCCGGGCCCTGAGCTTCGCGCCGACAGGCGCTGAGGTGGGCCGCTTCGGTGAGCTTCGGGTCTTCGTCTGTCGCAGCGACGTCCGACACAGTCCGGTGCTCGACATCCAATGAAGCCAACTTCGAACTCCCAGGTCCTCGGGGCTGGTGTGAGTCGATGACCTTGCACTCGTGCTGGCCGCGGCCAGTTGTCTGCTCCGAAGATCGTCTGTCAGCGCGTGACTTCGAGGTTCGTGAGGACGAGCAGAGCCCGCAGTAGCGTGGTCGCGTAACGGGGTGACAGCGCAGTTTGGTGAGGATGCGCCAGACACCTCACGGTGCCAACGTGTCAAGCGACGGCGGCGAGTTCGATGGGGAAGGCGGTGCGTTCGTCGAACAACTCGCGCTTTGCGAGGGGCCACGGCTGGTCCGACGACGACAAGGACGACCGGTACATTCGCCCAGAAGGCCGGAACGAGTACATCGGTGTTCTCGTCCACCCGACGGGCACGCAGTGCAAGGTGTACCTCCACATCTGATGACCGTGAAGCTATTCGTGGACGCCCTGGTGATCGCGTCGGCCGCAGTGGCCCTCGCGCTCGCTCCGCGCGTCCTGGCCCGCCGCCCCGACTCGGTCGGGGCGGCGCGCCGCTCCGTGTCCCCGCTCGTAGCGCTGGCGGTCGTGACGGGCCTGGTCTACGTCAACCAGGTGCTGTTCACGGTGTACGTGCTGCGCGTGCACGCCGGGGACCCGTCGTTCATCGCGCGCTACCTGCCGGCCGGGTGGTTCGACCTGGCCTCGGCGAATCCCGGTCTGCGCCGCCTGGCGGACAGCTTCCCGGCGCCGCAGCTCCTGGCCCCGTCCGTGCTGCGCGTACAGGCCTTCCTCGAACTCCCCTTCGTTCTGCTGGCGTTCGCGACGGTGGTGCGCTGGCTCGACGCCGACCTGTACCGGCGGATCGCCCGCTCCACGCTGCTGCCGCTCGCGTCGGTGTCGTACACGGCCGTGTTCTGCCTGGTCGAATGGGACCTGCGCAATCCGTACACGGTCGATGACCTGGTCGTGCGGGCGGCCTCCGCCGTACTCACACCGCTCGTCCTGGCCCGCTGGGCGGCGCGCGACACCGGAGTGTCCCGGACGCCCGCCTCCGTGGGCGGACTGCTGCTGTTCATCGGCTCGCTGGGCACCCTGGGCGTACTGGTCCTGGTCGTGTACGACACCGCGCTGCTGTACAACCTGGGGCGGTTGGACGACCGTCTGCCGCTCGCGGGGGCGGCTGCTGCCGCACTGACCGGCCTCCGCCTGGCCGCGTCCCGCGTGTCACCCCGTTCCGACGCCGGCCTGACGCTGACGTTCGTAGGGCAGGCCCTGCGCCACGGGCTGGCGCTCTTCTTCGTACCGGCGCTGGTGGTGCGCTACGGAGTCATGTTCGGGTCGCCACTACTGGCGGCGGGGGCCGGCCTGCTGATGGCGGCGGTCGCGTGCGGGTGCGCCTGGCGGGAGGCGCCGGCCGAGACGGAGGGCGCCTCCGACTCGGGGCGCCTCCGTGGCAGCCTCCAGCTCGCGGGGCGGCTCGCCTGCGCCCTCATGGCGGGTGCCGGTGCCGCGTACGCCGTCGCCCGGCTGACTCCCCCGTCGTACTACGAGGTCACGCTGCTGTCAGCGACGGCCACGTTTCTGGTGACGGGAGTCGTGGCGTGCGGGCTCATCGATGCCTGGGTGAGCAGCCCTGCGAGAAAGAGCGGTGCGATGAAGTGATCGATCGACTGGTGAAAGTCACCCACTGGGAGCCGCGTCGGGCGGAGGTGTCCTGGGGTGAGACCGAGGAACGTCTCGGTCTGTCGCTACCCGAGGACTACAAGCGCCTCGCCGCGGTCTTCGGCAAGGGGCGCTTCTCCGACTTCCTGCAGATCCTTTCCGTCGCTCCCGGGGGAGCCTTCGACCTCGCCACCACCTGGCAGAGTCTCAGCACCGACGCTCCTGTTGAGGGTGACGACCCGCTGTACGCGCCGTACAGGATGTACCGGCCCGGCCAGGTGGGGCTGATCCCGTGGGGCTTCGGCCATGGCCACACCCGAGTTCATTCACCGGGTGGTGACGGACCCCGAGTTCGAGCCTTTCTCCGTCGCCGCCCTCGTGCCCGAGCCGTTTTTCGCGCCGGCTCCGGAAATCGCGTCTGAGACGTCTGAGACTCACTCACCGATGCCGGCTTCGAGGATTCACGGTCGCCGGCCTGCCGTTCACCTGCAGGGATAGGATTCGGCCACTACGAGCGTCTCGGAAGGTGCAACGATGGCTGAAGGGCCGATCGACCTGATCCGCCTGGTCGGCGGAGGCAACAGCGTCGTCCTTCGGATCACGGGAAGGGAGACGCGGCGAGGGGCGCGCGTGCCCGACGTGCTGACGGGCGAGTTCGTGGTCGACACGCCGTTCATCAGCGGAACCCTCAATGCCTGGGTGTTTTCTGCTGACTTGTCCGAATGGCAGCAATGTCTCGACGCGCTCGACGCCGGGGAACCGGCCGTCACCTGGCGTGAGGCCGGACGAGGCCCCGCCCTCTCCATCGAACGCGACGAGGCCGAAGAGCGACTCTGCGTCACTGTCAGGGACGATGTGTCGACTCTGACAACAGTGACCGTGACGGTACCTTTCGCCGACTCCTGGTTCGACGACGCCTACGACCGCCTCGAACAGGTCTGGAAGACCTGGCCTCCGACCGAGGACCAGTGAATACCGGCACATGCCAGCACATGGCAGGCTGCCGGCGCAGATCGAAGCGCGTCCTCGGCAGCAGCGGCATGCCTACAGCCGTGCCCCCTTCAACGCCATGTGCAGCAGCAGCCGGTCCTCGCCGTCGTCCAGGTCGAGGCCCGTGAGCTGCTCGACCCGCGACAGCCGGTAGTAGAGCGTCTGGCGGTGGATGCCCAGTTCGGCGGCTGTGCGGCCGGCCTGGCCCGCGCAGTCGAGGTAGACCTCGGCGGTGCGGGCGAGTTCACGGTGGGCGGGGGAGAGGAGGGTGCGTACGGCGGGGTCGTGGGCCGTCTCCGGGGGGAGTGCGGTCAGCAGGCGGTACGGGCCGATGGACGACCATCGCGCGACCGGCCCGAACCGGGGCTCCGCCAGGGCCGCCCGGGCCGCGGCCGACGCCTCTCGCCAGGCCGTGCCCAGCTCCACCAGGCCGGCGCGGGCGGGCGCGATACCGGCCGCCACCCCTGTGTCCCCGCGCGCCGCCTGGCCGTGGGCCTGCTCCAGCAGCCGCCCCGCCGCCGAAGTCGCCGGGGTCAGGACGTCCGCCGAGCGTAGCCGTACCAGCAGGGCGAGACAGTGGGCCGCCGTCCCCCACGGCACCGTGCACAGCGCGGTCGCCCCCGGCACAGTACGGACCGAAGGGGCGTCGTCCGGGTCGGCCGAGGGCCAGGGAGCCACGCACACCACCGTGTGGAGGGTCTCCGCGCGAGGGCCGAGGGCCGTGCGGAGTTCGGCGACGGCCATGTCGCGCTGCCAGTCCCGCTCGGCGGTGAGGACCGCCCGCAGCTCCCTGCTCAGATCCGCCCCGTGCTGCGCCTCGTCCGCGAGCAGCGCGCCGATGCGGGTCGTCACCTCCATGGCCGCGGCCAGTTGCCGATCCGTCGGGCCGGGGTCGTCGTCCAGCAGCCAGACGTAGCCGAGGACGACGCCCCGATGACGTACGGGGAGGCAGATCCGCCCCCGGTACACGCCCGCCTCCGGGGTCGGCGGGATGCGGACCGGGCCGGTCGCGCGGGTGATGCCGAAGCCCTCGAACCAGGTCCGGACCGCGGGCGTCGAGCGGCGGGTCAGGATCGAGCGGGTGCGCACCGGGTCCAGTGCGGAGGCGTCGAGCTCGCCCTCGCTGTCGTACGCGCCGAAGGCGATCAGCTCGAAGTCCCGGTTCTCCAGCGTCGCCGGGGCGCCCAGGAGCTCCGAGATCTCGTCGACCAGCTCCTGGTAGTCACCTTTGGAATCGGACGTCACCCAGGCATTCTCGCGTATGACGGCCGCCTCTTCATACATCTGTCTGAGATCTGCGGGACGGATGCGTGACAGCTGTCGATGGCAGACGATCGGAGGGATCCTTAGGTTTCACGGTGGTTCTCCGTGCCGTTCCCGAATCGTCGGGTATCGGCCTCGTCCGGGTTGGTATGTGGAGGTGCCCCGTGCTGGGTCCCGTGATTCTCGCCGCGTCGCGCAGTGACCGGATCCGACGGCTGATCTCCGCGGCCCCGGTGACCAAGCAGGTCGTCGAGCGCTTCATCCCGGGTGAGACCGTCGACGAGATCGTGCCGATCGTCCGGGAGCTGACGGACAGGGGGCTGGAGCTGACGATGGACGTCGTCGGCGAGGACATCACCACGCCCGAGCAGGCCGCCGCCGCGCGCGACGCCTACCTGGAGCTCGTGGACCGGCTGAAGCCGCTGGAGCTCGGCACCCGCGCCGAGATGTCCGTGAAGCTGTCGATGTTCGGCCAGGCTCTGCCGGGCGGGCACGAGCTCGCGCTCGCGAACGTCCGGCCCGTCGTCGAGGCCGCCGCCGCCATCGGTACGACCGTCACGCTCGACGCGGAGGACCACACCACCCTCGACTCGATGTTCGCCATCCACGAGGAGCTGCGGAAGGACTTCCCGCAGACCGGCTGCGTGATCCAGGCCTACCTCTTCCGCACCGAGGCCGACGCCCGCCGCCTCGCCGCCGCGGGCAGCCGCGTACGGCTGGTGAAGGGCGCGTACAAGGAGCCCGCCGAGGTCGCCCACCAGCACAAACACGAGATCGACAAGGCGTACGTCCGGATCCTGAAGGTCCTGATGGAGGGCGAGGGGTATCCGATGATCGGGTCCCACGACCCGCGCCTCATCTCCATCGCCCAGGAACTCGCACACCGCGCCGGCCGCAAGCTCGACGAGTACGAGTTCCAGATGCTGTACGGCATCCGCGGCCACGAGCACCTGCGGCTCGCGGCGGAGGGCCACCGGATGCGCGTCTACACCGCCTACGGCACCGACTGGTACGGCTACTTCATGCGGCGCCTCGCGGAGAAGCCGGCCAACCTGCGCTTCTTCGCCCGCTCGATGATCACCAAGGGGTAAGCGGTAGCTGTCGCCATCCGGGTTCACCCTGGATGGCGGCAGCTACCGCCCATCGGCCGGCTGAGCCGACCCGTTTCCGAAAGGAGTTACGGAAAACGTGACTCCGCCCCCGTGGGGGCTTCTCACTCGCTCGCCGCAGCGAGTTCGTGACGGTCAAGCCCTGACCGCCGCCCAACATACGCATACGACTTCGGCTCTCCCGGGCTGAAGTCAGGGATTCACCCGGAAGAGGTAGCTCATGGACGCTGTGACCCAGGTCCCCACCCCCGTCAACGAGCCGGTGCACGGCTACGCCCCCGGCTCGCCCGAGCGTGCCCGGCTGGAGGCCAAGCTGAAGGAGCTGGCCGAGAACCCGGTCGACCTGCCCTGCACCATCGGCGGGGAGAAGCGGCTCGGCGGCGGTGAGCGTTTCGACGTCGCGCAGCCGCACAACCACAAGGCCGTTCTCGGCACGTACGGCAACGCGACCCAGCAGGACGCCCAGGACGCCGTCGACGCGGCCCTCGCCGCCGCGCCCGCCTGGCGTGCGATGTCCTTCGACGACCGCGCGGCGATCATCCTGCGCGCCGCCGAGCTGCTGGCCGGCCCCTGGCGCGAGACGCTCGCCGCCTCCACCATGCTCGGCCAGTCCAAGACGGCCCAGCAGGCCGAGATCGACTGTCCCTGCGAGCTGGTCGACTTCTGGCGCTTCAACGTCAAGTACGCCCGTGACCTGCTCGCCGAGCAGCCCCCGGCCAACTCCCCGGGCGTCTGGAACCGCCTCGACCACCGCCCGCTGGAGGGCTTCGTCTACGCGATCACGCCGTTCAACTTCACGGCGATCGCGGGCAACCTGCCGACCGCGCCCGCGCTGATGGGCAACGTGGTGGTGTGGAAGCCGAGCCCGACCCAGACCCACGCGGCCGTTCTCCTCATGCAGCTCCTCGAAGAGGCCGGGCTGCCCAAGGGCGTCATCAACCTGGTCACGGGCGACGGCCTCGCCGTCTCCGATGTGGCGCTGAACCATCCGGAGCTCGCCGGTATCCACTTCACCGGCTCGACCAAGACCTTCCAGCACCTGTGGAAGACGGTCGGAAACAACATCGAGAAGTACCGCGGCTACCCGCGCATCGTCGGCGAGACGGGCGGCAAGGACTTCCTCGTCGCCCATCCGAGCGCCGACCGTGCCGTCCTGAAGACCGCCCTGACCCGCGGCGCCTTCGAGTACCAGGGCCAGAAGTGCTCGGCCACCTCGCGTGCGTACATCCCGGCCTCGATCTGGAACTCCGGCTTCAAGGAGGAGTTCGCGGCCGAGGTCGACGGCATCGCCATGGGTGACGTCACCGATCTGACGAACTTCATCGGCGCCGTCATCGACGAGCGTGCCTTCGCCAAGAACAAGGCCGCGATCGACCGGGCCGAGGCGGACCCGTCCTGCACGATCGTCGCCGGCGGTACGTACGACGACTCGGTCGGCTACTTCGTCCGCCCGACGGTCGTCGAGTGCACGGACCCCGAGAACGAGGTCTTCACGACCGAGTACTTCGGCCCGTTCCTCGCGGTGCACGTCTACGAGGACGACCGGTACGACGCGATGCTTCAGCAGATGGAGTCGGTGTCGGCATACGCCCTGACCGGCTCGGTCATCGCGAACGACCGTGCGGCGGCGGCGTACACGATGGACAAGCTCCGCTACGCGGCCGGCAACTTCTACATCAACGACAAGTCGACCGGCGCCGTCGTCGGCCAGCAGCCCTTCGGCGGCGGCCGCGCCTCCGGGACGAACGACAAGGCCGGCGCCCCGCAGAACCTGATGCGCTGGACGCTGACCCGCTCCATCAAGGAGACGCTGGTCCCGCCGACCGACTACACGTACCCGCACATGGGCTGACACCCGCACACGGTTCGGGCCAGGTCGACGATCTGGCCCGTTCGTGTTCCCGCGGCGCGGCAGAATCTGCACCATGAGGGAGACAGTGACCGCCGACGACGGCGTGCGGCTGTGGGCTTCGCGGTCGGGGCAGGGCACCCCCCTGGTGCTGTGCCACGGCGGACCCGGCCTGTGGGACATGTTCGAGGACGTGGCCGGGATGCTCGACGACCAATCCACGGTGGTGCGTTGGGACCAGCGCGGCTGCGGGCGGTCCGAGCGGTGCGACGGGCCTTGGACGAGCGAGCGGTTCGTGGCGGATCTGGACGCCGTACGACGGCACTTCGGGCTGGAGCGGACCGTGCTGCTCGGCCATTCCTGGGGCGCGCAGCTCGCGTTGAGCTACGCGCTGACCCACCCGGAGCACGTCGCCGCGCTGATCTACGTGAGCGGCACCGGCATCGGCCCGGACGCCGACTGGCACCCCGGGTTCAAGGAGAACTTCCTCGCCCGGCTCGGCGAGCAGCCCGAACGGCTCGCCCGCTGGCAGGAGTTGACCGACCTGCCCCGGCTCTCCGAGGACGAGGAACGGGAGCGCGCGGTCCTCCAGTGGTCGATCGAGTTCGAGGACCGCGAGCAGGCGTCGGAGCACGCCATGCAGATGGCCGATCCCTGGTTCCCGATCAACTCCGGGTGCAACAAGGCCCTGAACGCCGAGCGGAAGCAGACGTGGGGCACGCACGAGCTGTACGCCGCCTGTCAGGCCCTCGACGTGCCCGTGCTGATCGTCGACGGTGAGCGGGACATCCGGCCGCGCTCGGCGGTGGACTCGCTGGAGCGGGCGTTGCCGCGGGTACGGCGGGTGAGGTTGCCAGAGGCCGGGCACCTGCCCTGGGTGGAGGACCCGAAGGGCTTCCGGGCGGCGGTGACCGCGATGCTGTGAGCCACGGAATGCAACCGCGACGCTCTGAGCCACGGAATATTCGACCGCGCTGCTCTGAGCCACGGAAGGCCTCAGTCCGGCATCACCAGCACCAGCCCGCCCTTGACCCCCCCGGCCTCGCCCAGCTCGTGTGCCTCGGCCGCCTCCGCGAACGGGAGGGCCGCGTCCACGTGGAGGCGGATGCGGTCGTCCGCCAGCAGAGCGGCGATCTTCGTCAGGCGGTCGGCCGAGGGCTCCGCCTGCACGATGGCGAAGCGCATCCCGCGGGCCTCCACCTCCTCCGGAGCGAGGCCCAGGTCGCCGGGGACGGCGCAGACCAGCAGGCCCTTGGGGCGCAGGGTGCCCAGCGTGCGCGGGCCGTAGGCGCCGCCGACCAGGTCGAGGGCCACCTCGACGTCATGGACGGCGGTGGTGAAGTCGGTGGCGGTGTCGTCGACGAGCTCGTCGGCGCCGAGGTCACGCAGGAAGGCGTGATCATCGGCGCGGGCGGTGCCGATGACGTACGCGCCCTCCGCCTTGGCCAGCTGGACCGCCGCGTGCCCCACCCCGCCCGCCGCCGCGTGGATCAGTACGCGGGTGCCCGGTCCGACCCGGGCGATGTCGATCAGGGCCTGCCAGGCGGTGAGCATCGCCGTCGGCGCGGCGGCGGCACGGACGTGGTCCAGCGTGGATGGCTTCACCGCGAAGTGACCGGCCGGCGCGGTGACATGGAGGGCGTGACCGCCGCCGTCGACCAGGCCGAACACCTCGTCGCCGGCGCGGAGGCCGACGACCTCCGCGCCGACCTCCTCCACCACGCCGGAGACGTCCCTGCCCAGCGTGAACGGCGGCTCTCCGTACACCGGGGCCGACCCCGAACGGGCCTGCCCGTCCTCCGGGCCGACGCCCGCCGCACGCACCCGGACCAGCACCTCGCCGGCGGCGGGCACGGGACGCGGCCGTTCCTCGAGCGTCAGGACCTCCGGTCCGCCGAAGCGGTGCTGGGTCATCACCTGAGTGCGGGGCTGTGCCGTGGTCATGGGTGGCTCCCTCCCGGACGTGCCGCTACGTCGCGCGGACCGGGGCGGCGGATACGGCCGCTCCCGTCCATCGTGTCTCCGCCGGCCGTCCTCCGACACCCGGCGGTCAGCCCGCCGCCGCCCGCACGAGCATTTTCCCGGTGTTCCCGCCGCCCAGCATCAGCAGGAACGCCTCCACGATCCGCCCGAAGCCGTCCACCACCGTCTCGTCGAGCGTGAGCGCCCCGCTGAGGAGATGCGGTACGGCGAACTCGTACAGCTCTTCCTGTACGTCGGCGTAGTCCCGCACCAGGAAGCCCTCCATCCGGAGGCTCTTCTCGACCATGTCGGCGTGATCGAACAGGGCGGCCGTCGTGCCCGGCGCGTTGTACTGCCCGACCGTGCCGATCCGCACCACCCGCCCGCGCTCCCGCAGCGCACCGATCGCGGCGCCGAGGTGCTCGCCTCCGACGTTGTCGACGAAGACGTCGATGCCGTCGGGAGCTGCCTTGGCGAGCAGGTCGGCGACGGGAGCCGTGTGGTAGTCGAAGGCCTCGTCGTACCCGATCCGCTCCGTCAGGTCGGTCACCTTCCGCGCCGACCCCGCGCTGCCGATCAGCCGGCCCGCGCCGAGCAGCCGGGCGAAGCGGCCGGTCGCCGTGCCGACCCCGCCCGCGGCCGCGGAGACGAAGAGGTCGTCACCCTCGCGCAGTCGGGCGATGCGGGTGAGGCCGACGTAGGCGGTGAGGCCCGTACCGCCCAGGACGCTCAAGTACGCGGACAGCGGCACGCCTTCATGCATGGGCAGGCGTCTGACCTCTTCCGGGTGTACGACGGAGTGGGTGCGCCAGCCCTGACGGTGGAGGACGATCTCGCCCTCCGGCAGGGACAGTTCGCGCGAGGCGACGATCCGGCCGAGGGTGCGGCCCTCCAGCGGGGCATTCAACGCGAAGTCGGCGTCCATCATTTCGCGGTGGTAGGGGTCCACCGACCAGTAGAGGTTCTCGACCAGGGCCGTGCCGGGAGCCGGGTACGGCACCGGGGACTCTACGAAGCGGAAGTGGTCGGGGGTTGGGAAGCCGGTCGGGCGGGCGATCTGGTGCACGGTGAGCGCGATGTGGGTCATGGGAGGGGACGGTAAGCAGGAATGGGGGCGGTGGGCAGACGGTTGCGTTCATGGAACGGGCGGATCCATGAGCCGTCCTCATAGCAGCAGGTGGGGGCCTTCGTGAGCACGGTCGATCTCGCGCCGCAGGAGTTGCGGACCCTGGTGGCGGTGGCCGACGAGGGAGGCTTCTCGGCGGCCGCCGCCCGGCTCGGGTCGACCCAGTCCGCCGTCTCGCACGCCGTGCGCGGCGTCGAATGCAAGCTGGGGGTCGTGCTGTTCGAGCGCGGGCGGTACGGCGCCCGGCCCACCGCGGCCGGCGAGCGGGCCGTCGCCCATGCGCGCCGGGTGCTGCGGATGCTGGAGGTGATGGTCACCGAGACTCGAGCGACGGCCCAGGGCGGCGAGATCGGCGGGCCGCTGCGTATCGCCGCCTTCCGCAGCGCGGCCCTGTACCTGTTGCCGCCCGTGCTGGAACGCCTGGCCTCCCGCCATCCCGGTATCGAGGCGACCGTGACCGTCGTACGGGAGGTCGGCCCCGGGACGGCCGGCGAGGTGGCCGAGGGGCGTGCCGACCTCGGGATCGCCACCATCGGCACCAGTTCGCCGATCCCGCCGGAGCTGATCGGAGACGTACTCCTCGAAGAGCCGTACGCGCTCGTGCACCCGGCCGGACACCCGCACCCGCGCTCGCTGCCTCTGGTCGACTGGCAGGAGAACTGCTCCTCCTACACCCGGCAGTGGTGGGCCGCGCAGGACTGGATCCCCACCGCGACCGTCCGCGCCGAGGACGACGGAGCCGTGCTGTCCATGGTGAGCAGCGGTCTCGGCATGGCGATCATGCCCGCGCTCTCGCTCACCGGAGCCCCGCCCACCACCGCGATCACCGACCTCGGGCCGGAGCGGCCCACCCGCCGGGTCGGATACGTCACCACACCGGAACTCGCCGCCACGGCGGCCGTACGGGCACTCGTCCGGGAACTGCGTACGCGTGCGAAACCGCAGCTCAGCGCGGTGTGAGGCAGGGCACTGTCTCAGATAGTAGGAAGTCCGAGTAATTGTGGAGACAGACGCGCGCTCCTCCCTTAACTTTGTAGGAGCCGAACGTCTCGCTCGACCAAGCGAATGGCGGTCGTGAGCCGGGCCCCGTGCAGGCAACCCCTGCGGCACCGCTCCCCGCCCCATCTGGGGGCACCTCCCACGCCCTTAAGGCAGTGGGGGAGTCTCGCAACCCCTTTGTGCACTCCAGCCGTGCACTCCAGGAACTCGAAGGAGTCGATTTCCCATGGCCGAGACGACCGCCCGCCGCCGAGTCCGTCGTATCTCCCGTACGAGCGAGTCCGACCGCAAGAACGCCGCAGCCGCCCTCCAGCGCGCCCTCGACCGCCGCGACAACGGCGGCTCGACCGGCCACTGAGCCGCAGCTTCGGAGAAGACCCATCAGCCGGGAGCCGCACCCGCACGAGGTGCGGCGCGGTCTAAGAGCTCCGAACAAAAGTGGAGCCCGGCTCGCGGCGTCTGGCACGCACGCTCGCCGCGTTGCCGGAAGCTCCTCGTAGCTCCGCTACGAGGAGCTTCCGGCGCCTTGCGATCGCACGCACCAGACGCCGCGAGCTGATCGGACTCCACTTTTGTTCGGAGCTCTAAGCGCCGCGCCGCACCTCGAAATGGTCGATGCGCTCCCCGCTCTGCGCCAGCGCAGACACCTTGAGGCGCGGCCGCGCCCCGCTCTCCGCCTCCACCGAGAGGAAGGAGAAGCCCCGGTAACGCACCCGCGACCACTCCACGATCTCCTCCTCGGACTGCTTCGACTTGGTCCACTGGAACGTCTCGACGGAGTCGCGGTCCTTGACGTGCCCCTCGTAGCTCTCCTGCACGCCCGACGGAAAGCCGTACAGGTCCTTGCCGCCGCCGCCCGCCGTGACATACACGGTCCCGTCCCGCGTGGGGTCAGTGGACCCGCCGATCGGCACCGGCCTGCCGACCTGGCCGCCCTTGATCGCGTCGGTGCGCTCGTAGACGTGGTTGTGCCCGTTGATCACCAGGTCCACCTGATGCCTGGCGAACAGCGGCAGCCACGCGTCGCGGACCCCGCCGTCGGAGGCGTGCGAGGAGGTCGAGTAGGCGCAGTGGTGGAAGAAGACGACGACGAAGTCCACCGAGGCGTCCGCCCGCAGCTCACCCAGCTTCCGGTCCAGCCAGGCCGTCTGCTTCCCGTCCGTGTAGCCGAAATTGGCGGGAATCTCGTACGACACGTCGTTCGCGTCCAGCGCCACGAAGCCGACGTTGCCGTACGTGAACGCGTACACACCCGGGGCCTTGCGCGGGTCGAAGCCGCTGTCCGGGAGGGACCAGCGGGCCAGTTGGCCGCCGTAGCCGTCCGGCGAGTACCAGGCCTCCATGTCGTGGTTGCCGGTCGTCACCATCCACGGCACGGACCTGGTGACCGGCTCGTTCTGCCTGAGGAACAGGTCCCAGAAAGCGGGGTCGTAGCCGTCGGACTTCTCGCCCCGGCCGTTGACGTCCGCGTAGCAGATGTCGCCGGCGTGGAGGTGGAAGGCGGGGTCCTGGCGCAGCAGCACGTGGTCGTTCGCGGCCGCGGCCTTGCTGACGCCCTGGTCGCCGAACGCGGTGAACACGAACCGCTCCGGGCTCGCCGGGGCCGTGCGGAAGGTGCCGATCGTCTTCCGGCGCTCGGGGGATGCCGGGTCGAAGCCCTCGTGGCCGACGCCGTAGTAGTACGTCGTGCCGGGGCGCAGGCCGTCCAGGGCCGCGTGCAGGTAGTACTGGTCGAGCGCCGGCCGCACGCCCGTCACCCCGGGCGTGTGCAGAGCGCGTACCTCGGCCTCGATCCTGCGGCTCAGGTCGTCGGGCCGGGTGCCGATCCGGACGTACGGCTTCCGCACCGCGAGCGGTACCTGCCAGGAGATCCGCATCCGGGTCCTGGGGTCGGCGCCGAAGGAGAGATGGCGGCCGAAGGGGGCGACGACCGAGCTGTGGACCTTGCCGAGGGGGGAGGCGGTCGCCGACGCGGTCGACGTGGCCGCGGCGCCGGAGCCGGAGGAGCAGCCGGTCAGCAGCCCGCCCGCCACCGCGCCCGCCGTCACCAGCGTGCGGCGCCGGGAGAGCTTGGTGCGCAGGTACTCGTGCTGCTCGGCCATGCTCATCCGGCGCGCGAGGTGCGGGGGAATGCCGAAGTCCGGTGTCTCCATGCAGGTGAACTTCCCAGCGAAGGCCAACACCCGCCCCACCTGCGGGTGAACGACAACCGAAGGGTTGACGCCGTCCCCTGAGTGGGTGTCCGTATCGCGGACGGTCCGTGTCATCCCGTGGGACCAGGAGTACGGTGCCGACATGTCTCGCAGCCTCAATCTCGCAGTGATCCCCGGTGACGGCATCGGGCAGGAAGTCGTGGCCGAAGGCCTGAAGGTCCTCTCCGCCGTCCTCCCGCAGGATGTGAAGCTGGAGACCAAGGAGTACGACTTCGGTGCCAAGCGCTACCACGCCACCGGTGAGACCCTCACCGACGCGGACGCCGAGGCCCTCAAGCAGCACGACGCCATCCTGCTCGGCGCGATCGGCGACCCCTCGGTCCCGTCCGGTGTCCTGGAGCGCGGCTTCCTGCTGAAGCTCCGCTTCCTCTTCGACCACCACGTCAACCTGCGTCCGTCGAAGCTGCTGCCGGGTGTCGCCACCCCGCTGGCCGGCGAGCCGGAGATCGACTTCGTCGTGGTCCGCGAGGGCACCGAGGGTCCGTACACCGGCAACGGCGGCACCATCAGGAAGGGCACCCCGCACGAGGTCGCCACCGAGGTCTCCGTGAACACGGCCTTCGGTGTCGAGCGTGTCGTCCGGGACGCCTTCGCCCGGGCGCAGGCCCGCCCGCGCAAGAAGCTGGCGCTGATCCACAAGAACAACGTGCTGACCTTCGCGGGTCACCTGTGGACCAACATCTTCAACAAGGTGGCCGAGGAGTTCCCCGAGGTCACCACCGAGTACATGCACGTGGACGCGGCGACCATCTACCTGGTCACGCAGCCCGAGCGCTTCGACGTGATCGTCACCGACAACCTCTTCGGCGACATCATCACCGACCTCGCCGCGGCCGTCTCCGGCGGCATCGGCGTCGCCGCGAGCGGGAACATCAACCCCTCCGGCGAATTCCCGTCCATGTTCGAGCCCGTCCACGGCTCGGCCCCGGACATCGCCGGCCAGGGCAAGGCCGACCCCACCGCCACGGTCCTGTCCGTCGCCCTGCTCCTGCGCCACCTCGGCTACGAGTCCGAGGCGGCCCGCATCGAGGACGCGGTCTCCGCCGACCTCGCCGAGCGCACCGGCAAGCCCGCCCGCAGCACCTCGGAGATCGGCGACGCGCTCGCCGTACGAGTAGCCGGCTGACCTGCCGCGCTTCTCCACCCCTCGAAGCCGCCGGGTCACTCACCACCCGGCGGCTTTCGCATGCCCCCGCCGAAGTGCCACCATCATCCCCGGGCAGCATTCACGCCGTTTTTCGTCCATGGCCTCCGTCGCGCGATAATCGAACGCGGAGCCGCGGATTGAGGGAATGCTCGGACGTCCTAGCACTGGCCACTGACAGTACGGGCGTGAGCGCGGCCCGTCACCATCCGACCGGTGCTGCATCCCCCGGGGGGCAACCCCGGACCCCGGCAACAGACGCGGGGTAGCCCAGACGTTCGCCAGGAAGCGAAGGACAGCAACTCATGACGACGCCCACGATCGAGCTGAAGCCCTCGGCCTCGCCACTCTCCGACGCGGAGCGCGAGGCGATTCTGGCCAACCCGGGGTTCGGCCGCCACTTCACCGACCACATGGTGATCATCAAGTGGACGGAGGGGCGCGGCTGGCACGACGGCCAGCTCGTCCCGTACGCGCCGCTCTCCCTCGACCCGGCGACCATGGTCCTGCACTACGCGCAGGAGATCTTCGAGGGGCTCAAGGCCTACCGCCAGCCCGACGGCTCCGTCGCCAGCTTCCGCCCCGAGAAGAACGCCAAGCGCTTCCAGTCCTCCGCCCGCCGCCTCGGCATGCCGGAGCTGCCGGCCGAGACGTTCATCGAGGCGTGCGACGCGCTCGTCCGCCAGGACCAGGCCTGGGTCCCGGCGCACGGCGGTGAGGAGTCCCTCTACCTGCGCCCGTTCATGATCGCGACCGAGGTCGGCCTGGGCGTGAAGCCCGCCAACGAGTACCTCTTCCTGGTCATCGCGTCCCCCGCCGGAGCGTACTTCCCGGGCGGCGTGAAGCCGGTCTCCATCTGGCTCTCCGAGGACCGTGTCCGCGCCGTCCCCGGCGGCATGGGCGACGCGAAGACGGGCGGCAACTACGCGGCCTCCCTGCTCGCCCAGGCCGAAGCGGCGAGCAAGGGCTGCGACCAGGTGTGCTACCTCGACGCGGTCGAGCACAAGTGGGTCGAGGAACTCGGCGGCATGAACCTGTACTTCGTGTACGGAGACAAGATCGTCACCCCGTCGCTGACCGGCTCCATCCTGGAGGGCGTCACCCGTGACTCCCTCCTGACCGTCGCCCGCGACCTCGGCTACGAGTCCGAGGAGGGCCGCGTCTCCATCGACCAGTGGCAGCGCGACGCCGAGAACGGCACCCTCACCGAGGTCTTCGCCTGCGGCACGGCGGCCGTGATCACCCCCGTCGGCACGGTCAAGCGCGCCACCGCCGAGTGGAAGCAGTCCGGCGGCGAGCCCGGCGAGGTCACGCTGAGGCTGCGCCAGGCCCTGCTGGACATCCAGCGCGGGACCGCGGAGGACAAGCACGGCTGGATGCACGAGCTCGGCTGAGGCCGGGGGTGGCTCCGCACCGGTCCAACGACCGTCCGAGCGCCGGTAGTCCGTTCGACGCGTATCGCCTCCCCCGCGCGGGTATCTCCTGATTCCGCGGGGGAGCGCGTTCCCTCCCCGGGTGCGGACCGGACCGGGGAGGGGGATGCACGCGTGAACGGACGATCTCCGATTCCGAGGCTGCGCTGGCTGGCACGGACGTTACGCACGCCCCGGCGCCCCCAGAGCCTCACGGTGCTCGTCCTGCTCGCGGCCTGCGCGGCGCTGCTCCTGCGGAGCAGCACGGACATGGACAACTACGGCGATGCCCTCGCCCTCAACCTCGGCACCGACATGGTCGGGGTCGTCATCACCGTCTTCGTGATCGGCCCGCTCATCTCCCGCGCCCAGGAAGGCCGGGTCCGCGAGCACACCCGGCTCGACTACGAGTGGTTCAGCGCCCAGGTCCACGGTGCCACCTCCAACGTCAAGGTGCTCGACACCTTCTCCAACCTCTTCGGCCCGCAGTTCTCCGAGCGCTTCTACCGCGGCGTCAGGGCGGCCACCGCGCACGGCGCCCGCGTCCAGATCCTGCTCCTGGACCCCGACTCCCTCGCGGTCATCCTGCGCGGCCGCGAACTGGGCGAGCGCAGCGCCGACATCCGCCGCGACATCCTGCGCAACCTCCGCACCCTGCACGACTTCGCGCGCCGCCTCGACCAGAACTCCCGCCAGTTCCTCGAAGTGCGGCTGTGCTCCACCTCTCCCGGCGTGACGCTCTACCGCTGGGACGAGCGCTGTTTGGTGTCCTTCCTCACCGTCGGCCGGCTGTCCGGCGAGGGCGTCCAGCTGGAGGTCGCCGCCCGCTCACCGCTCGGCACCTTCGTCGAGCAGCGGTTCGACGAACTGTGGCTGCAGGGCAAGCCGATGGAACGCTTCACCCATCTGCCGGTCACGCTGGTCGACGCGGCCGCCGTGCGTCGGGAGTTCACCTGCCAGTTCGTGTCCGTCGAGGACTGCCTGTACGTCTCCGGCCCCGACCTCGTCACCTATCTGGCCCGCCACCGCCTGGACGAACTCGCCGCCTACAGCGACGGCTTGAGTATCCCGGGCGCGCACCAGGTGTTCGTGGTGGACGACGAGAGCGAGCTGCACGGGCGGCTCATCCAGCACTTCACGGAGAAGTACGATGCGTCGGCGTCCGCGTTCGTCGAGTTGCGGCCGCCGGTCCTGGTCACGGAATAGAGGGCCCTGCCACACCATGAGTTCAGCGCACCACCCAGCTTTCGACAAGAGCCCCCGCTTCCGCGCCTTCACGCCCCGTGACCTGGACGGACTCCTTGGGCGGGTACGTCTGACGCCCGATCAGCGGCTCGATCTGCGGGCCGTGTCGGCGGTCCTGCCGTTCCGCACGAACTCCTACGTCGTCGACGAGCTGATCGACTGGACGGCCGCGCCCGACGACCCGATCTTCCGGCTGACCTTCCCGCAGGCCGGGATGCTGCCCGCGCCGGAACTGCGCCGGATGGCCGGCCTGCTCGCCGAGGATGCCCCCCGCGCCGACGTGCTGCGGGCGGCGCACGAGATCCGGATGCGACTCAATCCGCACCCCTCGGGCCAGCTCGACGCCAACGTCCCCGTGCACGAGGGCCGGCGCCTGACCGGACTCCAGCACAAATACCCGGAGACGGTGCTGATCTTCCCGCGCCCGGGTCAGACCTGCCACGCCTACTGCACGTACTGCTTCCGCTGGCCCCAGTTCGTCGGCGAGGCCGATCTGCGGATCGCCACCGACGACATCGCCGCGACGACCGCCTACCTCCGCGCCCACCCCGAGGTGACCAGCGCGCTGATCACCGGCGGCGACCCGCTGGTGATGAGCACGGAGGTACTGCGCCGCTACGTCGAACCGCTCCTGGAGATCGACTCGATCCGCTCGATCCGCCTCGGCACCAAGTCGCTGGCCTTCTGGCCGTACCGCTTCGTCTCCGACCGCGATGCCGACGACCTGCTCAGGCTGCTGGAGAAAGTCGTCGCGAGCGGCCGCCACCTCGCGTTGATGGCGCACTTCACACACCCGCAGGAGCTGCGCCCGCCCGTCGTGCGGCAGGCGATGCGCCGAGTGCGGGACACCGGTGCGGTGATCCGCTGTCAGGGCCCGCTGGTGGCCGGAATCAACGACAGCGCCGAGGCGTGGGCCGAGCTGTGGGACGAGACGACCACGCTGGGAGCGGTGCCGTACTACCAGTTCGTGGAGCGGGACACCGGCCCGCAGGGTTACTTCGGCGTCCCCCTGGTCCGCTGCCACGAGATCTTCCGCGAGGCATACGCCCGCGTCTCCGGCCTCGCCCGCACGGTCCGCGGCCCGGTCATGTCGGCGATGCCCGGCAAGGTCTGCGTGGACGGAGTCGCCGAGGTGGCCGGCGAGAAGGTCTTCGTCCTGCACCTGATCCAGGCCCGCGCCCCGGACCTGGTCGACCGTCCGTTCTTCGCCGCCTACGACGAGGGCGCGACCTGGTTCACCGACCTGAAGCCCGCGTTCGGCGCCGGCGAGTTCCTGCCGGGGCTGGAGGCGGGGTGATCGGGCGCCCGGCGTTCTGGCCGGCCTTTCCTGGGGCGGCGCCCTTGGACCCCGCTTCGGACCGGACGGCCTCGTCCTCGAAGGCCGGACGTCCCGATGGCCGGTGGGCGCAGGCAGGCCCCGCCCCGCGACCAGGTTGAGCAGCGGCCGTCTCCTCTACCTCTGATCTTGCGCAGTGCTCCGTCCTTTCGGGCGGAGGTGAAGCGCATCCTTGGCCCGGAGGCGCGAAGCGCCGGAGTTCTCTGCGTCTCCGGGGTGACGGTCAGGTGGGTCGCCTCTGGTTCTCGATGTACTGGCGGACGACGGTCTGCGGTGCTCCGCCGCAGCTTCCGGCGAAGTAGGAGCCGGACCAGAAGTGTCCACCCCACAGGTAGCGGCGGATGTGTGCGTCGTACTCCTTGCGCAGGAGCCGGGCGGAGACGCCCTTGAGGCTGTTGACCAGCTTGGAGAGCTGGACCTTGGGCGGGTAGTGCACGAGCAGGTGCACATGGTCCTGCTCGCCGTTGAACTGCTTCACGACTTACAAGGCCGGCCGATACGGCGGCACCCTGGTCAAGGTTCCCGCTGCGAACACCTCCCGCAGGTGTTCCGCGTGCGGCTTCATCACGCCCGGAAGCCGGGAGGACCAGGCCACGTTCGTATGCAAGAACCCGGACTGCGGATGGTCGGGCAACGCCGACCACAACGCGGCCCGGAACATCTTGCACTCGTACCGGATCGGCCACACCGTGGTTGTCCCGGCTGCTGGGAGAGCAGTCGTCAGGCGCACTCGTGGCGTCAAGCCTGCTGCTGCAAAGTAAGCGGGAATCTCCCTCCTGCTTGCGAAGGGGGGAGAGCACTTCAACTGCGCGACCTGAAGACGGGCAGCACCGTCCTCGTCACCCCGGACACCACCGGCGGCACGGCCACGGCCGACGTCGCACCGGGCGGCATCGCGGACGGCGCCCGCCGGATCGCCTTCACCTCGCCCGACGCGACACTCATCGAGGCCGGAGACGTCAACGACGGCTACGACGTCTTCGTCCGCCACCTGCGCTGATCACGCATCTGCTCGCATCCTGAGACGGACGGTGAGCACGGGGACGGTCTGTGCCAGACTGCCTCCGTGCTCTCGTTCGCCACGATTATTGGCAGCAGGCGCGCCGGTCCGCAGTGACCGCCTCGTACGACCAGGTACGGGCGGACACCGTCGTCCTCGACCCGCGCGCAGACCTCTCGCACCCGCGAGAGGTTTTTCGCATTTCTGGCCCACCCGCAGCCGGAGACGAGAGCGCGAGGGACCATGTGGGGACGGTGGAGCCGGTCATTCCGGTACAGACCGAGATCCGACACAGGAGCCTTTGACACCATGACCGAACCCAGCGAACTCGACGATTCCTTCCACGTCTTCGACACCACCCTGCGCGACGGCGCCCAACGGGAGGGCATCAACCTGACCGTCGCGGACAAGCTGGCCATCGCACGGCACCTGGACGACTTCGGCGTGGGCTTCATCGAGGGCGGCTGGCCCGGCGCCAACCCGAGGGACACCGAGTTCTTCGCCCGCGCGCGGCAGGAGATCGACTTCAAGCACGCCCAGCTGGTCGCCTTCGGCGCCACCCGCCGGGCCGGCGGCAAAGCCGCCGAGGACCCCCAGGTCAAGGCGCTCCTCGACTCGGGCGCCGAGGTGATCACCCTGGTGGCCAAGTCCCACGACCGGCACGTGGAACTCGCCCTGCGTACGACGCTGGACGAGAACCTGGAGATGGTCCGCGACACCGTTTCCTTCCTGCGCGAGCAGGGGCGCAAGGTCTTCGTCGACTGCGAGCACTTCTTCGACGGCTACCGCGGAAACCCGGAGTACGCGAAAGCGGTCGTACGAGCCGCCTCCGAGGCCGGCGCCGACGTGGTCATCCTCTGCGACACCAACGGCGGCATGCTCCCGGCGCAGATCCAGGCGGTCGTCTCGACCGTCCTCGCCGACACCGGCGCCCGCCTCGGCATCCACACCCAGGACGACACGGGGTGCGCGGTCGCCAACACCCTGGCCGCGGTGGACGCGGGCGCGACCCACGTCCAGTGCACGGCGAACGGCTACGGCGAGCGGGTCGGCAACGCCAACCTCTTCCCGGTCGTGGCGGCCCTGGAACTCAAGTACGGCAAGAAGGTCCTCCCCGACGGCAAGCTCCGCGAGATGACCCGCATCTCGCACGCCATCGCCGAGGTCGTGAACCTCACCCCCTCCACCCACCAGCCCTACGTCGGCGTCTCGGCCTTCGCCCACAAGGCCGGCCTGCACGCCTCCGCGATCAAGGTCGACCCGGACCTGTACCAGCACATCGACCCCGAGCAGGTCGGCAACACCATGCGGATGCTGGTCTCCGACATGGCGGGCCGCGCGTCGATCGAGCTCAAGGGCAAGGAACTCGGCATCGACCTCGGCGGCGACCGCGTGCTGGTCCAGCGGGTGGTCGACCGGGTCAAGGAGCGCGAGCTCAAGGGCTACACGTACGAGGCGGCCGACGCCTCCTTCGAACTCCTCCTCCGTGCCGAGGTGGAGGGCAGGCCCCTCAAGTACTTCGGTGTCGAGTCCTGGCGCGCGATCGTCGAGGACCGCCCCGACGGCACCCACGCCAACGAGGCCACGGTCAAGCTCTACGCCAAGGGCGAGCGGATCGTCGCCACCGCGGAGGGCAACGGCCCCGTCAACGCCCTCGACCGCGCACTCAGGGTGGCCCTGGAGAAGATCTACCCGCAGCTCGCCAAGCTCGACCTCGTCGACTACAAGGTCCGCATCCTCGAGGGCGTCCACGGCACGTCCTCCACGACCCGCGTGCTCATCTCCACGTCCGACGGTGCGGGGGAGTGGTCCACGGTGGGCGTCGCCAAGAACGTCATCGCGGCGTCCTGGCAGGCTCTGGAGGACGCTTACACGTACGGGTTGCTGCGGGCGGGGGTCGAGCCGGCGGAGTAGGGCGCGGTCTGCCCGTCGCTCATGGTCGGGGGTGGTCCCCCACGCACGCGGTGCCGCGTGGCGGTGGGATCACGACCGTCGAGTGCGGCTCTTGGGCGGCCCCCGGCTCCAGGGCCCAGGCCCGGCGGATGCCGTCGATGACGGGGCGTGGGCTGTAGGGGGAGAGGGCGAGTTCCCGGCGGGCCTCGGCCACCAGGTCGAGGTACCCGTCGGGGCGCTGTGCGGCCTGTGCCCGGCGCGGGTCGAAGTCGGGCCGCCCGAAGACGCACCCGCGTCACCCTCGCCGACTGGGGGCTGACCCGGCGGAGCGGCGACGTGCTGCTCCGCGCGAGCGAACTCGCCACCGCGCCCTGGTCGCGAAGGCGCGGCTCGTCGTCCAGCAGAAGGTGGGACAGGACATCACGGCGGCGGTCGCGAAGCCCTTCGCCGACGCGGACCACCTGCTGCTGATCGGGCGGTACGGGGGAGGCGGTGGAGAAGCTGACGTCGGCGTATCGGGCGGCGGCCTGAGCGCCGCGTTCCCTCCCGTCTGAATGGCCCTTTTTCGTTGGCTTTCGGGTAGCTTCGAAGTATGAAGGTCGTCCTTTCGACCCGAAACTTGGCCGGACTGCTGACCGCGCTGGCGCTCGTCGTCCTGACGGCCCTGACCGTCCTGACGGCGGGCGCTTCGCGCGCCTCGGCGGCCACCGACGTCTCGACGATCGCCGAGGCCCTGCGTGAAGACCCGGTCTACGTCGCCCCGGCCGCCGCCGACCAGCTCTCGTCCTCCGCCGCCGACGCGCTGTCCGAGCAGATCAGGGACGCGGACAAGGCCTTGTTCGTCGCCGTCCTCCCCGCCGACCAGCCGACGGAGAAGCTCTTCACCGAGCTGCGCACCGCCACCGGTGTCACCGGGCTGTACGCGATCCGCGTCGGGGACGCCTTCGACGCCCGAGCCGACTCCTCGGTCCTGCCGACCACGGCCGTGCAGAACCTCGTCAGCAGTGTCGAGGCCGAGAGGGACGCCACGGCCCAGCTGGACGACTTCACCGACCGGGCGCTGGCCAACATGGGTGGCTCGGCCCCGTCCTCCTGGAGCTCCTCCGACAGCGACGGCGGCGTGTCCACCGCCGGGCTGATCACCGTCGGCGCGGTCCTGGTGGCCGGCGGCGGTGGCGCGTACGCGCTCGTACGGCGCAGGCGGCGCCTGCACGAGGAGGAGCAGCGGGCCGCGCTGGAGAGGCTGAGGGTCGTCGTCGACGAGGACATCACCGCCTTCGGCGAGGAGCTCGACCGCCTCGATTTCCACCCCGGGGAACCGGGCGCGGACGACGCCATGCGCGAGGACTACGAGCACGCGCTGGACGCCTACGAGAGGGCGAAGACGTACATGGCCCAGGCGGGCAGGCCCGAGGACGTCCGGGCCGTCACCAAGTCCATCGAGGACGGCCGCTTCTCGCTCGCCAAGCTCGCCGCCCGCCGCGAGGGCCGGCCGGTGCCCGAACGCCGTGCGCCCTGCTTCTTCGACCCGCGCCACGGCCCGTCGGTCGCCGACACGACCTGGACGCCGGTGGACGGTGCCCCGCGCGAGGTCCCGGTCTGCGCGGCGGACCGGACCCGTCTGGCCGACGGCCGTGACCCGGTGATCCGCGAGGTCGACACGGAATACGGCCGCCGCCCGTACTGGGACGCGGGCCCCGCCTACGGCCCCTGGGCCGGCGGCTACTTCGGCGGCGGCATCCTGCCCGGCCTCCTCGTCGGCACGCTGCTCGGCAGCATGATGGCGAGCCCGGTCTACGCCTCCGACTACGGCTCCGGTTACGGCGACTTCGGCGGCGGCGGTTACGAGGGCGGCGACGTCTCCGGCGCGGACTTCGACAGCGGCGACTTCGGCGGCGGTTTCGGCGGCGGGGACTACGGCGGCGGCGACTTCGGCGGCGGCGGGGACTTCGGCGGAGGGTTCTGAACCCGTAGCCCGCCCGCACGACGGCCCGGCCGGCGTTTGAGGACGAGGCCCCTTCAGGGCCGATCGGGGGTCCGGGGGCGCAGCCCCTGGAGACGGGACGGGTGGGGGCGGCGCGGGCGAAGACCCCGAACACGGGCCCGGCACAAGGCGCACCGGACCCGCGGACGTACGGACGAGACGAGCCGCGCGTCAGAGCGAGGCCGCGGCCGAGGCGATCGCGGAGGCGAAGGTGGACACCTCGGTGTACACACCGGGCGCGTTGGGCCGGGCGCAGCCTATGCCCCAGCTGACGATGCCGACCTGGATCCAGGCATTGGCGCTGTCCCGGCGGAACATCGGACCGCCGGAGTCGCCCTGGCAGGTGTCGACCCCGCCGGACGCGTAGCCGGCGCAGATCTCCTCGGCGGCGACGAGACCGCTGTAGCCGCTGTAGGAACGACAGGTGGCGTCACTGACGAACGGCACGCTCGCCTTGAGCATGTACCGCTGCTGGGCCCCGCCCTCGGAGGCCGACCCCCAGCCGGCGACGGTGAAGGTGCCGCTGTTGTACTGGTTGGTCGTGGCGATCTTCAGCGTCGCCAGGTTGATGGGCGAGGCGAGCTTGATGAGCGCCCAGTCCTTGCCGGTGCCGTTGTAGCCGGGGGCCCGGTAGACGTACGTGGAGCGGACCTGGACCCGTCCGGTGGTGGACTGGAGGTCCACGACGCCGGCGGTGGCGGTGATGCTGGTGTTGGCACCGGTCGCGCCCACGCAGTGCGCGGCGGTGAGCACGATCTGCTGGGTGTACAGCGCGCCGCCGCAGCCCATCGAGAGCCGGACCATGAACGGGAACTCGCCCTGCGCGGCGCGGGTTCCGCCGACGACGGGCGCGGGCGCGGCGGTGGCGGCCGAGACGGGCTGAAGGCTGGCGATCGCGAGGGCGGCGGCACCGACGGCCGCGCATCTCTTGAGTGCCGTGAGGAGTCTCTTCAACGTGATGCCTTCCGTGGGGGGTGGACCTGGGGACCGTGCGACACGTGCGACGAAACGCAGAAGTGACGTGTACATGTCATTCTCGGCAACAAGGAACTGCCTATTTGCTGGCATGGTCAGGTCAAATCCGTTGCTGGATTATGTGAACGCCATGAGCGCCGGCACAAGGGGCGCGATTCGGCCACCTCGCCGCCTACCGTGTCCCCATGACCGCCCCCCGAAGCGCCGCCCCAAGCCTTCGTGACCGCGACCGGACACGGGGATGAGACGCCGAGCGCCCGCCCTCCCCGTAGGCCGGAGTGGAAGGCGGGCGCGCTCGGTGGTCAGGCGGCTCGACGAGGAGTCGGGTCAAGTCGCCGACAGGCTCAGGCGTTCTTGATCGCCGAGATGTCGAAGTTCAGCTTGATCTTGTCGGAGACCAGGACGCCGCCCGTCTCCAGTGCCGCGTTCCAGGTCAGGCCCCACTCGGAGCGGATGATCTCGGACTTGCCCTCGAAGCCGACGCGCTCGTTGCCGAAGGGGTCCTTCGCCGAGCCGTTGAACTCGAGGTCGATGGTGATCGGCTTGGTGACGCCGAGGATGCTGAGGTCGCCGGTGATGCGGTAGTCGTCGCCGCCCAGGGCCTGAGCCGAGGTCGAGCGGAAGGTCATCGCCGGGAACTCGTCCGTCTTGAAGAAGTCGGAGCTCTTGAGGTGGCCGTCGCGGTCCGCGGAGCCCGTGTCGATGCTGTCCATCTTGACGTCGATGGAGGCCGTGGACGCGGACGGGTCGCTGCCGTCCAGGTGCAGCGAGCCGCTGAAGTCGAGGAACTTGCCCTTGACGTTCGTGACCATGGCGTGCCGGGCCACGAAGCCGATCGAGGAGTGGGCGGGGTCGATGGTGTAGTCGCCGGTCAGCGCGGCGAGGTCGGCGTTCACGGCGGCGGGCGCCGCGGCGGTCGTGTCGGTGGTGTCCTTGCGGCCGAAGATGCCCATGGCGTGCTCCTGGTGGGATGACGGGCTGATGTTGAATATTCAATCAGCTCAACAGGGACGACCGTAGACCTATTCCGGCGATGCTTCAATGCCCTCGTCGACGTGGCTGCGTCCTCCGGCATCGGCTACGGCCCCGCCACCGTTCCGTACGCTTCCCGCCGCACGGAAACCGGCGAGCTCGCCCGCGGCTTCCGCGCCGCCATGGACCCCGATCGCCGCCCCCCGCCGCGTGCCGCTCAGCCGCCGCGGCCGCACCGCTACTCTCTGCGTGAGTGAGCCGCCCCGCACCGGTCAGCCGCTGGAGATCGCCTGGGACCACCCCGTGGCGGTGTGATCCGCGCGGACGACTCGGTCGAGGTGGTCTCCACAGACCGCCGACTGGGCCTGCGTGTCACCCCGGGGAGGGCATGTGCCACCCATGATTGTGAGGTGACTCTCACCGGATGAGTTTGTACGACCTCTACAAGCCCGACGCCCTCTGAGCAGTCAGAAGGGCTGCATGCCGCCCCGGTTCTGTTCAGGGGTACCAAGGAAACGGTCCGGAGACTGTACGGAGTCGACGGCGAGCTTTTCTTGGTGGGCTTCGTAAGGTCGCTACATGACCGTTTTGGATGAGGCGCCGGGTGAGTCGACGGACCAGTCGACGAGTGAGCCGACGGACCAGTCGACGGGTGAGCCGACCGACGCGCGTGGGCGGGTCGCCGAGCTGCACGGGATTCGTGCGCAGGCACTGGCCGGCCCCGGCGAGAAGGCGACCGCGGCGCAGCACGCCAAGGGCAAGCTGACCGCGCGGGAGCGCATCGAGCTGCTCCTGGACCCCGGCACCTTCCGGGAGGTCGAGCAGCTGCGGCGGCACCGGGCGACCGGCTTCGGCCTGGAGGCGAAGAAGCCGTACACGGACGGTGTGATCACCGGCTGGGGCACGGTGGAGGGCCGTACGGTCTTCGTCTACGCCCACGACTTCCGCATCTTCGGCGGCGCGCTGGGCGAGGCCCACGCCACGAAGATCCACAAGATCATGGACATGGCCATCGCGGCCGGGGCGCCCCTGGTGTCCCTGAACGACGGCGCGGGCGCCCGTATCCAGGAGGGCGTCTCGGCCCTCGCGGGCTACGGCGGCATCTTCCAGCGCAACACCAAGGCGTCCGGGGTCATCCCGCAGATCTCGGTGATGCTCGGCCCGTGCGCGGGCGGCGCGGCCTACAGCCCCGCCCTCACGGACTTCGTGTTCATGGTCCGCGAGACCTCGCAGATGTTCATCACCGGCCCGGACGTCGTCAAGGCCGTCACCGGCGAGGAGATCACCCAGAACGGCCTCGGCGGCGCCGACGTGCACGCCGAGACGTCCGGGGTCTGTCACTTCGCCTACGACGACGAGGAGACGTGCCTCGCCGAGGTGCGCTACCTGCTGTCGATGCTCCCGCAGAACAACCGCGAGAACCCGCCCCGGGTGGAGCCGACCGACGAGGCCGAGCGCCGCGGCGACGTGCTGCTCGACCTGGTCCCGGCCGACGGCAACCGTCCGTACGACATGACCAAGGTCATCGAGGAGATCGTCGACGACGGCGACTACCTCGAGGTCCACGAGCGCTGGGCCCGCAACATCATCTGCGCCCTGGCCCGCCTCGACGGCCAGGTGGTGGGCATCGTCGCCAATCAGCCGCAGTCCCTGGCCGGCGTCCTGGACATCGAGGCGTCGGAAAAAGCTGCACGGTTTGTCCAGATGTGCGACGCTTTCAACATCCCGATCATCACTTTCCTGGATGTCCCCGGGTTCCTCCCGGGCGTCGACCAGGAGCACGGCGGGATCATCCGGCACGGAGCGAAGCTGCTCTACGCCTACTGCAACGCGACCGTGCCGAGGATCTCCCTGATCCTGCGCAAGGCCTACGGAGGTGCGTACATCGTCATGGACAGCCAGTCCATCGGCGCGGACCTCACCTACGCCTGGCCGACCAACGAGATCGCCGTCATGGGCGCGGAAGGCGCGGCCAACGTGATCTTCCGTCGCCAGATCGCCGACGCCGAGGACCCCGAGGCCATGCGGGCCCGCATGGTCAAGGAGTACAAGTCCGAGCTCATGCACCCGTACTACGCGGCGGAGCGCGGTCTGGTCGACGACGTCATCGACCCGGCGGAAACCCGCGAGGTCCTCATCCGCTCCCTGGCGATGCTGCACACCAAGCACGCCGACCTGCCGTCCCGCAAGCACGGCAACCCCCCGCAGTAACCCTGTGGAACCTCCGCGGTACCCCCGCGGAAACCTCTCTCACGGAGACTGACACCCATGAACACCGCTGACATTCGTGTCGAGAAGGGCCACGCCGAGCCCGAGGAGGTCGCCGCCATCACGGCCATCCTCCTGGCCCGCGCAGCGGCCGCCCCTGCCGCCGCCCCGACCCACCGCGGTCGCCCGAAGGCCGCCTGGCGCCGCCTGGAGCGCGAGCCCGGATTCCGCGCCCCGCACAGCTGGCACTGAGCTTGTACGGCAAAGAAGGGCCCCTCTCCAAGAGAGGGGCCCTTCCGCGTGCCCAGGGGCGCGGGGCTGTATCGATAATGCGGCTCCGCCGTGCGGGCGCGAACGGCCACTGACTGCCGGCAGACGGCTTACGACCGTCCGAGCAGCCCAGTGGCCGCACAAACGCCTACCGCAACCGTGCCATCAACGCATGCTCAACGAGCGTGATGAGCGCAGACTTCGCGTCAGCGCGATGGCGGGCGTCCGTCGTGATGATCGGGGTGTCGGGGCCGATCTGGAGGGCCTCGCGGACCTCGTCCGGGTTGTACGGCTGGTTCCCGTCGAAGCCGTTGAGGGCGATCACGAAGGGAAGCCCCGAGTTCTCGAAGTAGTCGACCGCGGGGAAGCAGTCGGCGAGGCGGCGGGTGTCCACCAGGACGATCGCGCCGATCGCGCCGCGCACCAGGTCGTCCCACATGAACCAGAAGCGGTCCTGGCCGGGCGTACCGAAGAGGTACAGGATCAGGTCCTGGTCCAGCGTGATGCGACCGAAGTCCATGGCCACCGTGGTGGTGGTCTTGTCTCCGGTATGGGTGAGGTCGTCGATGCCCGCCGAAGCAGACGTCATCACGGCCTCGGTGCGCAGCGGGTTGATCTCCGAGACGGCGCCGACGAACGTGGTCTTGCCCACGCCGAAGCCGCCAGCCACCACGATTTTCGCGGACGTGGTGGAGCGGGAAGGCCCTCCGCTAGAGCTTGCGAAGTCCACTGAGCACCCTTTCGAGCAGTGTCACGTCTGGCTGGCCGCCGGCGTTCTCGTCGCCGCCGGGTTGATGGATGGCGACCAGGCCCGCCTCCGCCAAGTCGGCGACGAGGATCCTGGCCACGCCGAGAGGGATCGTCAGCAGGGCCGAGATCTCGGCCACCGACTTGATCTCACGGCAGAGGTTGCAGATCCGCTGATGCTCGGGCAGCTGGCCCTGCATCTGGTGCGGCTGCGCGGTGGTGTGCACCAGTGCCTCGATGGCGAGCTGGTAGCGCGGGCGGGTCCGGCCGCCGGTCATGGCGTACGGACGCACCAACGGGTTGTTCGACGCCCCGGCGGGCGCCGGCTCAGGGGCGCGTCGATGCGGCTGCACGGGCTGGATACGCGGCGCCGGCGGCTGGTCGTACGGCGACGGCCCAGGACCCTGGGGCGCGTACGGCTGCTGGCGCCGCTGGCTCGGGGCGGAGGGGAAGTTGTAACGGTTGGGGTTCTGGGAACCGTCGCCCTGACCCTGGCCAGGGCCGTACGACCAGTTACCCGAAGGTGAACCGCCTGGGGGTGTTGCCACTTTCTCTCCTCCTCCGACTGTGCCGGGCACCCATCACTGTGGAGCCGCGTCCCGAAACCTTATGGCCTCGGGACGCCAAAACGCACCGTCTGTCTGTCAGTTGAGCAGGCTCCCCTGGAGCTCCGCACGCAGATCGGGCGTCAGGACCGTACCGGCACGGTCCACCAGAAGCGCCATCTCGTACCCAACGAGGCCGATGTCGGCCTCCGGGTGTGCGAGAACCGCCAGCGACGAACCGTCGGAAATGGACATGATGAACAGGAATCCCCGCTCCATCTCCACAACCGTCTGGTTCACGCTGCCACCCTCGAAGATACGGGAGGCGCCTGCCGTCAGAGACGTCAGGCCGGAGGCGACGGCCGCGAGCTGGTCGGCACGGTCGCGCGGAAAGCCTTCGGACATCGCCAGAAGGAGTCCGTCGGCGGAGACCACCACCGTGTGGGACACCCCCGGGGTGTTGTCCACGAAGTTGGTGATCAACCAGTTCAGGTTCTGCGCCGCCTGGCTCATCGGGCTCACACTAACGCTCCTGGTTGTAGGTGCTGTCAGAACCGAAGCCCTGACCGTTCGTTTCGCTTCCTGCGCTGCGGCCCCGCTGGACACCGCGGCGCAGGTTGCTCAACCTGCCCCGGACGTCCTCGGGAGCGCGGGAGACCTGTGGGCCCCCCTGAGGGGTGGATTCGGCGGCTCCCTCGACCAGGTTGGCCTTGGGCACCCGCCGCGGCAGGCCGGAGGAGGTGACCCCGCCCGCCTTGGGCTTGCGGAGCTGCGAGGCCTGCTGCCAGCGATCGTCGTTCGCCGAACGCCAGTCGCCCTTGCTCTCCGCGGGGGCCGGCGGCTCCTGGCTCGTGTGCCGCGCGCCGCCCGAGCCGTTCGCACCGCTCGGGGTGGGTCCGCGGCGCGGGAGCCCGGCGTCGGTCAGGTCGTGGCTGGCGGAGGAGCTCGGTCCCGGTCGGTCGAAGCCTACGTGGTCCCGCTCACTCACGTCAGCGGCCTGCGCGGATTCCGCTTGCGGAGCGTACTGGTCCGGGTATCCGTTGCGGTAGCCGTCCTGCTGCGGCCAGTCGTCCTGGTAGGACTGCTCCTCGAAGCCCGAGAACGTCTCCGGGGCGGCGGCACGGGCCCGCGCGGGCTCCTCGTGGACCGGCTCCGGATACGTCGGTTCCGGGTAGCCGCCGTTGGACGAGAAGGCGTCGTTCTGCGGCAGGCCGCCGTTCGGCGCGTAGTACCCCTCGTCGTAGGACGGACGCTGCGGCTCCTCGTAAGCGGTCCGCTGCGGGTCCTCGTAGGCCGTCTGCTGCTGCTCCTCGTACGACGGCTGACGCGGCTCCTCGTACGCCGGCTGGTGCTCGTACGACGCCTGCTGCTCCTGGTAGCCGCCCTGGCCGTCGAAGCCCTCGGCGTACCCGGGGGAGTCGGGGGACTCCTCGCCGGGGTTCTGGGACTCCAGTGCCGCGCGGCGCTCCTCGCGCATCAGCGAGCGGCCCACGGGGTCCAGTTCGCGGATGTCGTCCGGGACCTCGGTGTAGCGGCTGTCGTCGAAGCCGAGTTCCGCGGCCGTGCGCATCGGCAGGCCGTTGTTGAAGTCCTCCCCCTGGACCTGGAAGTGCTGCTGCTCCGGCATGATCTGCGAGACGGTGAACTCGTCGCGCTGCTGCTCGCCGCCGCCACCGCCGTGCGTGATCGCGTCGGGGAGCATGACGAGCGAGGTGGTGCCGGCCTGCTCGCCGGAGGGGCGCAGCTGGACGCGGATGCCGTGCCGGTCGGACAGCCGGCCGACCACGAACAGGCCCATGCGCTGGGAGATCGCGGCGTCCACGGTCGGCGGGTTGGCCAGCTTGTGGTTGATGTCCGCGAAGTCCTCGGCGGTGAGGCCGATGCCCTTGTCGTGGATCTCGATCATGATGCGGCCGTCGGGCAGCCGGGTCGCGGTGACGCGGACCTTGGTCTGCGGCGAGGAGAACGTGGTGGCGTTCTCCAGCAGCTCGGCCAGCAGGTGCACGAGGTCGGTCACGGCACGGCCGTGGATCTCGGCCTCCGGAACGCCGGACAGCTCGACGCGCTCGTACTGCTCCACCTCGGAGGAGGCGGCGCGCAGCACGTCGACCAGCGGGACCGGCTGGTCCCAGCGGCGGCCGGGCTCCTCGCCGGCGAGGACCAGGAGGTTCTCGCCGTTGCGGCGCATACGGGTGGCCAGGTGGTCCAGCTTGAAGAGGTTCTCCAGCTGGTCCGGGTCGGCCTCGTTGTTCTCCAGGTCGGTGATCAGGGTCAGCTGGCCCTCGATCAGCGACTGGTTGCGGCGCGACAGGTTGGTGAAGATCGCGTTGATGTTGCCCCGCAGCAGGGCCTGCTCGGCGGCGAGCCGGACGGCCTCGCGGTGGACCTGGTCGAAGGCCCGGGCGACCTCGCCGATCTCGTCCCTGGTGGTGATCGGGATCGGCTGCACACGGGTGTCGACGCGGCCCGGGTCGGTGCGCGAGAGCTGGTCGACCAGCATCGGCAGACGCTGCTCGGCGATACCGAAGGCGGCGTTGCGCAGCTGGCGCATCGCACGGCTCATCTGGCGGGCCACCATGCCGGCCAGGATGAAGGCGAGGAGCAGGGCGATCACGACGGCGGCACCCACGATGAAGGCGTCACGGCGGGCGTCGTCGGCGATGGTGGCGGCCTCGTTCACCGCTGTGTCGGCCAGGTCCGACTCGATCTGCCGGTAGGCGTTGTACTTGAGGGTGTTGACCGCCCACCAGTTGTCGGCGGTGATGCCCTTCTCGGCCAGTGCCTGGCGCTCGCTGGTGTCCGTGGACGTCAGAGTCCCGATGCCCCTGACCATGTCGGTCGGGTTGGACGGCGGCGGCACGTAGTCCGGGTTCTTGGCCTTGGCCTCCTTGGCCATCGTCGCGCCGTCCGTCTTGATCTGCAGCTCGGCCTCGCGGAGCTTCTGCTCGTCCGCCTCGGTGCCGCCGCCGATGTACTCCTCGACGGCGATGCCCTCCAGGTACGCGTACGAGGAGAGGGCGACGCGCTGGGTGGCGAGGTCGGTGGCCTTGGGACCGGGGCTGACCAGCAGGTGCATGCCGATGGAACGCTGCAGCGACAGGGCGGCCTTGGTGAGCTCGATGGCGTAGACGGTCCGGCCGTAGCTCGTGATGTTGCCGGTGCCCAGACCGAGCTCGTTGGCGAACTCCGTCAGGGGGTGCGCGACCTCGGTGTAGCCCTCTTCGGTCTGCACGCCGGTGCGCTTGGTGGTGTACGCGGTCGTACGCAGCGCCTCGAGCTTGGGCTCCTCGTCGCGGAACAGCTTGAGGCGGCGCAGCAGGCCTGCCGTCTGCGGCATGGTCCCGGCCGCGTCGTCGAAGGCGTCGGCGGCCTGGTCCGTCTTCTTGCGGGCGTCGGTGACGACGGCCTTGTTGTTGCCCAGCAGAATCGGGGCGGCGGTGATGTCACGCTCGTTGTAGAGGGCGTCGGCGTAGTTGAGGGACGCCCGCACCAGACGCGCGGTGCTCTCCGCGTCCTCGGCCTCCTGCCAGGTGTCGATCGAGCTCTTCACCTGGAAGCCGCCCATGACGAGGCCGACCACCACGGGTATGAGCAGGATCGCGTTCAGCCGGGTCGGCACCCGCCAGTTGCGCGGGGAGAAACGACCGCCGCTCGCCGGTGGCGCTGCCGCCTGCTCCGAACCGGGCACAGGGGCGGGCGCCGCTCCGCGCGGCGGCGGGGTGAAGTTGCCCCGGGCCGACGGCTCGGGACCGTTCTTGCTTCGCCTCACTCGACCAACAACCTTCCGGCGGTCGGCACCTAACGTTGTGCCGCAGTGTCTCAGAGCCCGGTATGTCATCGACTGGTGAGTACGTCTTTGACTATTGGGCAGTTCAGGCATTCCAGCACGTCGGCCTCCGCAGTTCCAAACAGTGGAGTGCGGGGATTCGAAGTGATGTAAGCCCCAGATAAAACGGTCATAAAGAACGAGCCCCGTCAAAAGACGGGGCCTTCGTGCGCGCAGCGACACCGGCTGACCGCGACGAGTGGCCATACCACCCGATTCCTCTGCCGAAACGTTATGAACACCGGGGCCGGCCGTGTCAAAGGACACAGCCGGCTCCAGAGCGTCTACGACAACTTCCGTATGCCACGGCCGGTTTGAGTGCTACCTCAGCCGTGCCATCAGAGCGTGCTCGACCAGCGTGATCAGCGCGCTCTTCGCATCGGAGCGATGGCGGGCGTCCGTCGTGATGATCGGGGTGTCCGGACCGATCTGCAGAGCCTCCCGGACCTCTTCGGGAGCGTACGGCTGGTGTCCCTCGAAGCCGTTGAGCGCGACGACGAACGGCAGACCGCTGTTCTCGAAGTAGTCGACCGCGGGGAAGCAGTCGGCGAGGCGGCGGGTGTCCACCAGGACGATCGCGCCGATCGCGCCGCGCACCAGGTCGTCCCACATGAACCAGAAGCGGTCCTGGCCGGGCGTACCGAAGAGGTACAGGATCAGGTCCTGGTCCAGCGTGATGCGACCGAAGTCCATGGCCACCGTGGTGGTGGTCTTGCCTCCGGTATGGGTGAGGTCGTCGATGCCCGCCGAAGCAGACGTCATCACGGCCTCGGTGCGCAGCGGGTTGATCTCCGAGACGGCGCCCACGAAGGTGGTCTTGCCGACGCCGAAGCCGCCGGCCACCACGATCTTCGCGGAGGTGGTCGCCCGGCCTCCGTCAGAGCTTGCGAAGTCCACTGAGCACCCTTTCGAGCAGTGTCACGTCCGGCGCGCCGGTGCTCTCGTCGCCACCCGGCTGGTGAATGGCGACGAGTCCGGCCTCCGCGAGGTCCGCGACGAGGATGCGAGCCACGCCCAGCGGCATGGCCAGGAGTGCCGAGACCTCGGCGACCGACTTCACCTCGCGGCACAGGTGGCAGATCCGCTGGTGCTCCGGGAGCAGCCCCATGAGCGCCGCCGGGTCGGCCGTGGTGCTGATCAGAGCCTCGATGGCGAGCTGGTAGCGCGGCCGGGTCCGGCCGCCGGTCATCGCGTACGGCCGTACCAGCGGCTGGTCGCCCTCATCCTCGTACGGCTCCGCGTACGGATCATGAGAGGCGGTGGGCGGGGTCATGAATCCTCCGGGCGGGACAGCGAGTCGGTCTGCTAGCCGTCGGACAGGGGCCGGTGGGGGGATTGTGGCGGCCGGACGGTGATTTGGTGAGGCGGGTGGATCCTGCGGCGGTCAGTGGAGCAGACTGCCTTGGAGCTCGGCGCGCAGGTCGGGCGTGAGCACCGCGCCCGCGCGGTCGACCAGGAGCGCCATCTCGTAGCCGACGAGGCCGATGTCGCAGTCGGGGTGGGCGAGTACGGCCAGGGACGAGCCGTCCGAGACGGACATGAGGAACAGGAATCCCCGCTCCATCTCGACGACCGTCTGTGCCACGCTGCCGCCCTCGAAGATCCGGGAAGCCCCGGCCGTCAGGGACGTCAGACCGGAGGCGACTGCGGCCAACTGGTCGGCGCGGTCGCGCGGGAAGCCTTCGGACATTGCCAGAAGGAGTCCGTCGGCGGACACGACGACGGTGTGGGACACCCCTGGGGTGTTGTCCACGAAGTTGGTGATCAACCAGTTCAGGTTCTGTGCCGCCTGGCTCATCGGGCTCAACTAATGCTCCTGCTGGTGAGTGGGGCTCGGGAAGCTGCCGGTCTGGCCGGTGGTACCGGCCTGTCGACCTTGAGCGATGCCCCGACGGAGATTGGTCAGTCGGCCGCGTACGTCGTCAGGCGCACGCGAGACCTGCGGACCGGCTTGGTGCTGTTGCTGCTGAGCCGTACCCGGGACAAGGTTCGCCCTGGGCACCCGGCGCGGCAGGCCGGAAGTGGTGACGCCGCCCGCGGCCGGCTGCCGTACGCGCTCTGCCTGCCGGACGAGATCGTCGTTCGGAGAGCTGCGCCAGGAGCTGGCGACGGGACGCTGAGGAGCGGCAGGAGCCTGCGGCTGCTGCCGCGGGGCCGCTGTATCGGGAGCGGAGCCGTTGCCCTGCTGCCCGCTTTGCTGACCGTGGAACCAGTTGGTCTCGAGGGTGTCGTACAGCGGCGTACGGCCGTCACCGGGACCCGCGGGCGGCAGCGCCTCCGGCTCCTGGCGGCCGGGCCGCTGTTGGGGACGCGGCGGGACCGGCGGACGCGGAGCACCGAAGTCGGCGCCGCCCTGCGTGCCGTTCGGCTGCGGACGCTCGAACTGGCCGGTGGAGTCGTTGCCGTAGCCCGGCGCGGGGAACTGGCCGGTGGAGCTGCTGTCGTAAGACTGCGGCATCGCGAACTGACCCGTGGCCGACGGACCCGACGGCGCCGCGGGGTTGTTCTGACCGGCGGAGCCGAAGACGTCCGGGCGGACGAAGTGACCGGAGTCCTGGATACCGCTGGAGCCGGGCCGGGGGAACTGACCCGTGTTCTGGGGGCCGTTGTTCCCGCCGGAGGCCGGAGCGCCGGGGCCCTGACGGCCGTCGCCGCGCGGGATCGCCGGCATCTCCGCGGTCGCGCCCGGGCCCTGCCGGTCGTCGATCCGCGGCATCCGGGAGGTCTGCTGTGCCGAGTCCGGCTCGTCATGGCCGCGCGGGGTGTCGAGCGAGGCCCGCGGCACCGACGGCTGCGCGTTCTCGTCGCTCCAGCTGGGCACGCGGGGCTGCGGGTTGTTGCTGCCGGGCAGCTCGGCCCGCGGACCGCCGCGGCCCGGCAGCTGCGGCCGACGGCGCCGGCCCTGCGGCTCGTTGCCCGAGTTCGACGGCTGGGGCGACTGCGGCGGCTGCGGCGGTACGGAGCCACGGCCGTTCCCGAAGGCGTCCTGGCCCTGCGGAGCGTTCGTGCCTGCGGCCTGCAGGCCCTGCGGGGCACCCGGCGCCTGACCGCCGAAACCGGCACCGGCCGGAGCCGCGCGGCCCTGCGGAGGCGTACCCGGACCCTGCGGCCCGCGCGCCCCACCCGGTGCACCACCGGGCCGACCGCCACCGTCACGCCCGGGCAGGGCGGCGCGTGGCCCCTGACCGGGATTGAGCCGGCCACCCGTGGGCGCACCGGCACCGAGAGCACCGCCGCCCTGCTGGCCGGTGCCGCGGCGGGCGGCCGCCACACCGGCGGCGGCCGAGGCGGCACCGCCGACGGCGCCCTGACCGGGCTTGGCCTGGGGCTGCGGCTTCTTGCCGCCCTGGGCGACGTCCACCGGCAGCATGACCAGCGCGGTCGTACCACCGGAGTCGGACGGGCGGAGCTGGATGCGGATGCCGTGGCGCTGCGACAGCCGGCCGACCACGAACAGACCCATGCGGCGGGACACCGACACGTCCACGGTGGGCGGCGAGGCGAGCCGCTCGTTGATCGCGGCGAGGTCCTCGGGGGAGAGGCCGATGCCGGTGTCGTGGATCTCGATCAGTACGCGGCCGTCGGGCAGCGCGTGACCGGTGACCTTGACCTTGGTCTGCGGGGAGGAGAACGAGGTCGCGTTCTCCAGCAGCTCGGCGAGCAGGTGCACGAGGTCGTTGACGACCCGGCCGGCCACTTCGGTGGTCGGTACGGAGGACAGCTCGATGCGCTCGTACTGCTCCACCTCGGACGCGGCGGCGCGGAGCACGTCGACCAGCGGGACCGGGCGGGTCCAGCGGCGGCCGGGCTCTTCACCTGCGAGGACGAGGAGGTTCTCACCGTTACGGCGCATACGCGTCGCGAGGTGGTCGAGCTTGAAGAGCGAGGAGAGCTGGTCCGGGTCGGCCTCGCGGGACTCCAGTTCGGAGATCAGCGACAGCTGGCGCTGGATCAGACCCTGGGAGCGGCGCGAGAGGTTGGTGAACATCGCGTTGACGTTGCCCCGCAGCAGGGCCTGCTCGGCGGCGAGGCGGACCGCCTCGCGGTGCACGTCGTCGAAGGCCGCGGCCACCTGGCCGATCTCGTCCCGGGAGTGCACACCGACCGACTGCACGGACGTGTCGACGTCCTGCGGGTCGGACTCGGACAGCTGCTTGACCAGCTCGGGCAGCCGGTCCTGGGCGACCTTGGTGGCGGTCTCCTGCAGCCGACGCAGCGAGCGGATCATGGACCGGGCGACGACAAAGGCACCGACCAGCGAGACGCCGAGCACGAGCAGGATCAGCGCACCGGAGATGATCGCCTCTTGCTCGGAGGCGTTGCGCAGCTCGCGGGCCTTCTGCTCCATGTCCTCGAGCAGCGTGTGCTCGATGTTGCCCATCTGCTCGATCTTGGTCGAGCTGTCGTCCACCCAGTCCTTGTACGACCGCTTGTCCAGGTCGGCGAGACCCGTCGACGTCCGCAGGGCGCGGCTGGCGTAGGTGTCGGTGGCCTGGATGGTCGGGTTGCCCTGTTCGATGGGCTTGAGGAGCTCGGGCGCGTTGTCGGTGCCGTAGATGCTCCGGAAGCTCGAGAGGTCGGAGTCCTCGCTCTCCAGGGCGCCCTCGGCGTACAGCCGGTCGTTCTCGCTGAGCCTGCCGAACGTGGTGTTGCCGGTGGGCAGCGCCGCCGCGAGGATCGCGCGCTGGATGGACGCGTACTCCTTGGCCGACGAGAACGCCGACAGGGCGCGCGTGCGCTGGATCATCTCGGGGTTGCTGGTGGCCTCCGCCATGTCCTGCGAGAGGTCGAGCAGGTGGGTGACGAGGCGGTGGTAGCCCTCGACGGTCTGGGAGGCGTTGTTCGTGGTCTCGTAGGCGGCGCTGCGGATCTTCTCGAGGCCGCCCAGGTCGCGGACGAGACCGACGAGGCTCTCGCGGACGCCCTGGAGATTGCCGTCCTTGCTGGAAGCGTCGACCTCCTCCGCGGCGTCCCGGAAGGCATCCGCGGCCCGGTCGGTCTTGTCCCGGTAGCCCTTGACCGTGTAGTCGGTCGCGGATGAGCCGTGCGCCAGCGGACCGGCCGACTGGTCGCGCTCCTCCTGGAGCGCCGCGGCCAGCTCGGTGGCCTGCTTGGTCATCTCCGTCAGCAGCTTCATGTTGTCGAGCTGCTGGATGTCGTCCATGGACTGGTTGATGCGCAGCGCGCCGAGCGAGGTGGCGGCGACCACCGGGAGCGCGAGCAGTGACACCAGACGGGTGGAGATGCGCCAGTTGCGCAGGGCTATTCGTGGGCCGGGGCCGCTGGGACCCTTCGGCGGCTTGACGGTCGGCGTGGTCGGAGTGGCGGGGCCGGTCGAGGACGCGCCGGGGCGCCCGGAGCGCTCACCGCCGTCGCCGGACGGGGCCGGACCCGGGTTCTGGGCGTGCTGGGGCGAGGAGCTGCCGGCCGTCGGGCCAGTCCCGCCGTGCGGCTCCGGCTCGGCCGAAGCACTGCCATCCCTCTTGAAACGTCCCTGCACTAGCGTCGCAACCTCTGGACCAGGCGCCCCTCCGCGAACGGAAGGACGGTGTCGGCGTCGTAGGGGGCGTCCTGAAATACGCCCCCCTGGTGGTCGTGAGTGACCGGCGCGCTGGTTCCCCCTATCTCGCCGCCGCTCGGCGCTTGTATGCGCCCCCTGTGCGCCGGCTCGATCCTGCGGCGGTCCGTGGAATTCCAGCACAGTGCAGGATCTCCAACAAGGCCCGTAGGCCATGCCGTGACCTACGTGACACCGCGTGAGTGCCGCGTCACCGGACGTAGAACCTGATCTCACCCATACCGGACGTATGCCCGCGAGTCACCCGGCGGTAAGCGGTGTCCCAGTCGCCATGATCAGGAGCGGAATGATGGCTTCAGGGGGCCAATGTCCGTTTCGTTGGGGTGCGCTGTGGGACCGGTTTGACCGTTTTGCCCATAGGTGAGTGAGGAAACTCACACGCGCCTTATGGGGTCTGTGCGTCCAGGAAGGGAATTGCATGTTTAGCCTGACGCTTTACACGGATGGCAAATCCGACAACCCGCGCCGGTCCAGGGGCCCTTCGGCCCTCACTTCTCCCGGCGCCCGTACAAGACAGGTCTCGTACAACCGTGAAGACGACGATGATGTTCCGCAACACCGCCAACCCGCGGCGCACGACGCTGGCACACCTCGAGGACGCCGACGACCTGCGGACCCCGGAGCAGCCGGAGCACTCCGTCGACCTCCCGACCCAGACCGCCAACCCCCGCCGCACGATCCTGATGGAGGTCCCGGTCCAGGCCGGCTCCGCCCAGGAGTAGATCACCAAGCCCGACATGGATCAAGCCCGACATGGATCAAGGCGCCCGCCTGCAAATGCGCGAGGCGCCCGCCCCTCACCGCGTTAGCCTGGAGCGTCAGACTCCAGCCGGTTCAGTGAGGGGCGCAAGGATCTCGTGCGCATCGCCAGATTCTCCATCGACGGGAACGTCGCCTTCGGTGCGGTCGAGGGTGACAGGCCGGACGAACTCGTCCTCGACATCATCAAGGGCATCCCGTTCGCGGACTTCGAACTCTCCGGTACGAAGGTCCCGCTGAGCAAGGTCAGGCTCTTGCCGCCGGTGCTCCCCAACAAGGTCGTGGCCTTCGGCCGCAACTACGCGGAGCACGCGAGGGAACTCGGCAACGAGGTGCCCGACGCCCCGTTCGCCTTCTTCAAGCCCTCGACCTCCGTGATCGGCCCCGGCGACGACATCCAGTACCCCGGCTTCACGCAGGACCTCCACCACGAGGCCGAACTGGCCGTGGTCATCGGCCGGATGTGCCGCGAGGTCCCGCGCGAGCGCGTCAAGGACGTCATCCTCGGCTACACCTGCGCCAACGACGTCACCGCCCGCGACGTCCAGAAGCGCGAGAAGCAGTGGGCCAGGGCCAAGGGCTTCGACAGCTCCTGCCCGCTGGGCCCCTGGGTGGAGACGGACCTCGACCCGTCCGACCTGACCATCCAGCTCACCGTCAACGGCTCGCAGCGCCAGCTCGGCCGCACCAGCGAGATGATCCACTCCATCGAGGATCTGATCGTCAACATCACCGAGGCCATGACGCTGCTCCCCGGCGACGTGATCCTCACGGGCACCCCGGCAGGCGTCGGGCCGCTCACCGTCGGCGACGAGGTCGCCGTCACCATCGAAGGCATCGGCACTCTCACCAACAAGGTTGTCAAGCGTGGCTAGCGCACCCGTCCCCGCCGTCCGAGTACGGTTCTGCCCGTCGCCCACCGGTAACCCCCACGTGGGCCTGGTCCGCACCGCCCTGTTCAACTGGGCGTTCGCCCGGCACCACGAGGGCAGCGGTGCTCAATTCGTATTCCGTATCGAGGACACCGACGCGGCCCGCGACTCCGAGGAGTCCTACACCCAGCTCCTCGACTCGATGCGCTGGCTGGGCTTCGACTGGGACGAGGGCCCCGAGGTCGGCGGCCCGCACGCGCCCTACCGCCAGTCGCAGCGCATGGACCTCTACAAGGACGTCGCGCACAAGCTCCTGGACGGCGGCCACGCCTACCACTGCTACTGCTCCCAGGAGGAGCTGGACACCCGCCGCGAGGCCGCCCGCGCCGCCGGCAAGCCGTCCGGCTACGACGGCCACTGCCGCGACCTGAGCACCGAGCGGGTCGAGGAGTACGTGGCCCAGGGCCGTACGCCCATCGTCCGCTTCCGCATGCCCGACGAGACGATCACCTTCACGGACCTGGTCCGCGGCGAGATCACGTACCAGCCGGAGAACGTCCCGGACTACGGGATCGTACGAGCCAACGGCGCCCCCCTGTACACGCTCGTGAACCCGGTCGACGACGCGCTGATGGAGATCACGCACGTCCTGCGCGGCGAGGACCTGCTGTCCTCGACCCCGCGGCAGATCGCCCTGTACCAGGCGCTGATCGAACTGGGCGTCGCCAAGCGGATCCCGGCCTTCGGGCACCTGCCGTACGTGATGGGCGAGGGCAACAAGAAGCTCTCCAAGCGCGACCCGCAGGCCTCGCTCAACCTCTACCGCGAGCGCGGCTTCCTCCCCGAGGGCCTCCTCAACTACCTCTCCCTCCTTGGCTGGTCACTCTCCGCCGACCAGGACATCTTCACGATGGACGAGATGATCGCGGCCTTCGACATCGCGGACGTGAACCCCAACCCGGCGCGCTTCGACCTCAAGAAGTGCGAGGCGATCAACGCCGACCACATCCGTCTGCTCGACGCGAAGGACTTCACGGAGCGCTGCCGCCCGTGGCTCCAGGCCCCGTTCTCCCCCTGGGCACCGGAGGACTTCGACGAGGCGAAATGGCAGGCGATCGCCCCGCACGCCCAGACCCGCCTCAAGGTCCTCTCCGAGATCACCGACAACGTCGACTTCCTCTTCCTCTCCGAGCCGGTCTTCGACGAGCCGAGCTGGACGAAGGCCATGAAGGAGGGCTCGGACGCCCTCCTCCGCACGGCCCGCGAGAAGCTCGACGCGGCCGACTGGAACTCCGCCGAGTCCCTGAAGGAAGCGGTCCTGGCCGCCGGCGAGACCCACGGCCTCAAGCTCGGCAAGGCCCAGGCCCCGGTCCGCGTGGCTGTCACCGGCCGCACGGTCGGCCTGCCCCTCTTCGAGTCCCTGCAGGTCCTGGGCAAGGCGAAGACGCTCTCCCGCATCGACGCGGCGCTGGCGAGGCTTGCGGCGTAACCCGTAGGTCCGTGAGGTGCGGCACCCGTGCGGGGCGCCGCACCTTCGTCATTCCGCCGGACGCGCCACCCGGCCCCGGGTTACCGTCGGACCATGAGCATTCGTGCCGTGGTCTGGGACGTCGACGACACTCTCTTCGACTACACCGAGGCCGACCGTGTCGGCATGCGCGTCCATCTCACGGCCGAGGGGCTGCTCGACTCGTACGACAGCGTCGAGCAGGCCATCGTGCGGTGGCGGCAGATCACGGACCAGCAGTGGGCACGGTTCGCGGCGGGGGAGCTGACCTTTCAGGGCCAGCGCCGGGACCGCGTGCGGGTGTTCCTGGGCGAGGAGCTGAGCGACGCCGACGCGGACGCGTGGTTCGAGCGGTACATCGCGCACTACGAGACGGCCTGGACCCTCTTCCCGGACGTTCTGCCGGTACTGGACGCCCTTGCCGCCAGCCATCGCCACGCCGTGCTGTCCAACTCCAGCATCCACGTCCAGGACCGCAAGCTGCGCGTCCTCGGCGTGCACGACCGCTTCGAGGTCATCCTGTGCGCGGCGGAGCTCGGCGTCTCCAAGCCGGAGGCCGGCGCCTTCCTGGCCGCCTGCGACGCCTTGGAGCTGGCCCCGCACCAAGTGGCGTACGTCGGCGACCATCCGGAGATCGACGGGCGGGGCGCAGCCGACGCCGGACTGCTGTCGGTCTGGATCGACCGCGAGGGCGTGCACGCCGTCGGTGACGTCCCCGGCGGGCCGCACCGGATCGCCTCACTGGCCGAACTCCCCGCGATCCTCGGCGCCGATACCCGTTTTGGAGCCCCGTCCACCTTCGGGTAATGTTCTTCCTGCGCCGCCGGGGAGCGGGCCGAAAGGCCAAAACCCGGGGGAGCAAACTAGAACAAGATCCCCACAGGGGCTTGCGTTCCAGTGGCCTATGGTGTAATTGGCAGCACGACTGATTCTGGTTCAGTTAGTCTTGGTTCGAGTCCAGGTAGGCCAGCTCGCAGAGCTCATCTGCATATGCGGAGATCGATTCCGCGAAGCCCCCGTTGTGTAGCGGCCTAGCACGCTGCCCTCTCAAGGCAGTAGCGCCGGTTCGAATCCGGTCGGGGGTACGGATCCTGGTTGTTCCGGGATCGCTAGGGCCCCCGTTGTGTAGCGGCCTAGCACGCCGCCCTCTCAAGGCGGTAGCGCCGGTTCGAATCCGGTCGGGGGTACGGATTGGTCTGAACCACATTGGTCTATGGTGTAATTGGCAACACTACGGTTTCTGGTACCGTCATTCTTGGTTCGAGTCCAGGTAGACCAGCTCGGCCTGCGGAAACGCAGAGTCCATGCCCCCGTTGTGTAGCGGCCTAGCACGCCGCCCTCTCAAGGCGGTAGCGCCGGTTCGAATCCGGTCGGGGGTACGCGACTGAAGGGCCCTCCTTCGGGAGGGCCCTTCAGTGTTTCCCCGGTCGGATCCCGGGTCACTTCCCGCCGAACCGTCGGCCTGACTCCTCCGCCTGAGCCAGCCGTCGCAGGCTCAGCAGCACCGGTTCGTACAGCACGGTCAGCGCCACCGCCGCCTCCACCTGCTCCTCCGGCGTCCCGTAACGCTCCACCAGGTCGAGATCGGTGACGGCCATGCGCTCCACCGCGCGGCCGTACGGCTCCAAGTCCCGGACGGAGCACGGGTAACCGAGCCGGGACAGCGTGGCGATCGCGGTCACCAGCATCCCGTACGCCGGTGCGGCGGAAGCTTCGGACGCGGGGCGGTAGCTCCAGTCGAGCCGGTCCAGCAGAGCATCGGCGGTGCGCCGGCCCACCTCGGTCGCCGGGTCGTCGTCGTCCGGTGCCGGCCCGTGCGGCAGGGCCCACACGGCGCTGCCCAGCCGCTCGTTCCGGTCGAGGTCCCCGTCCTGCAGGGCGGCGAGCACCTCCCGGGCCGAGGCCACCGGGATTCCTCCCACCTGGATCAACGCGCGCACCAGACGCAGGCGCCGCAGATGCCCCTCGTCGTACTCGGCCTGCGTGGCAGTCACGCGGCGGCCGGGGTGCAGCAGTCCTTCGCGCAGGTAGTACTTGATCGTTGCCGTGGAGACACCGCTGCGCGCGCTCAGCTCCGCCAGTCGCATCCGGCTCGCACCCTCTTTCCTCTTGCGCTCCCCATTGGGGAGTGTCACTATCCAAGCATGGATAGCTTCACTATCCAATACGTGCTCGTGAGGAGTGGGGGACGCGATGGGTGCCAAGCCGATCGAAGGACGCACGACGGCGGCGAGCGAGGACGAGGTGGTCGTCTTCCTGATCGGAATGCGGATCAACAGCTTCGCCGCGCCGCGCAGTTGGCTGCCGGTGGCCAGGGCCATGGGCCCGATGGTCGCGGAGCTGTCGCGGGAGAAGGGCAGCGGGCTGCTCGGTTACCAGTTCCTGTTGGGCTTCCCGCGCGTGCTGTACGTGGTGCAGTACTGGGACTCGAAGGAGAAGCTGCTCGCCTACGCGTCGGCGCCGGACAGGAAACACCGGCCGGCGTGGGCCGCCTTCAACCGGCGGCTGCGCGAGGGGAAGGGCAAGGTCGGCTTCTGGCACGAGACATACGTCGTGCCGGCGGGGTCGTACGAGTCGGTCTACGTGAACATGCCCGAGTTCGGCCTCGGGAAGGCCACCGGGGTCGTTCCGGTCGGGCGTCGGGGCGACCGCGCGGCCGACCGTCTCCGGATCTCCTGAGGTGTCGGCTGATCGTCGGTGTGCTGCCGGGGGGCGCCTGCCGCGGCGTTGAGGCGGGCCCTCCCCGGTGACGTCCCGCCGGTCAGCCCGTGCGGCGCAGGGCTTCGGAGAGGCGGGCGGCGGCGTCGATGACCGCCTGAGCGTGCATACGGCCCGGGTGGCGGGTCAGTCGCTCGATGGGGCCGGAGACCGAGACGGCGGCCACCACGCGGTTGGACGGGCCGCGGACGGGCGCGGAGACGGACGCGACGCCCGGCTCGCGCTCGCCGATGGACTGGGCCCAGCCCCGGCGTCGTACGCCCGAGAGTGCGGTGGCGGTGAAGCGGGCGCCCTGCAGGCCGCGGTGCAGACGCTCGGGCTCCTCCCAGGCCATGAGGATCTGGGCGGAGGAGCCGGCCTTCATGGTGAGCGTCGAGCCGACCGGGACCGTGTCCCGAAGGCCGGACAGGCGTTCCGCCGCGGCGACGCAGATGCGCATGTCGCCCTGGCGGCGGTAGAGCTGCGCGCTCTCGCCGGTGATGTCACGCAGGTGCGTGAGTACCGGGCCCGCCGTGGCGAGGAGGCGGTCCTCACCGGCGGCCGCGGCCAGCTCGGCGAGGCGCGGGCCGAGAATGAAGCGACCCTGCATGTCACGCGCCACCATGCGGTGGTGTTCCAGAGCCACGGCCAGCCGGTGGGCCGTGGGTCGTGCCAGTCCGGTCGCCGCGACCAGACCCGCGAGGGTGGCCGGACCGGACTCCAGAGCGCTCAGAACAAGGGCCGCCTTGTCCAGAACGCCGACGCCGCTACTGTTGTCCATGAAACGATACTCGCGTCTCACTCTGTGAAACGCAAGTTCAATTTTCGGTGGAACACGCCACTCTTGAAGACACAGCGGCCCGCAGCACAAGGGGCCCGGCGGCGGATGCCCGAACACAGGGGCCCGGGCGCCGCCTCCTCAAGATCTCTAGTTGGGCCGGCGCACCTTTGCCGGCCGGAGGGAAAGCGATGGGTAGGACACTCGCGGAGAAGGTCTGGGACGACCACGTCGTCCGGCGCGCCGAGGGCGAGCCCGACCTCCTCTTCATCGATCTGCACCTGCTGCACGAGGTGACCAGCCCGCAGGCCTTCGACGGCCTGCGCAAGAGCGGTCGCCAGGTGCGCCGGCTCGACCTGACCATCGCCACCGAGGACCACAACACCCCGACCCTCGACATCGACAAGCCCATCGCCGACCCGGTCTCCCGGATCCAGCTGGAGACGCTGCGCAAGAACTGCGCCGACTTCGGCGTCCGGCTGCACCCGCTGGGCGACGTCGAGCAGGGCGTCGTCCACGTCGTGGGCCCGCAGCTGGGCCTGACCCAGCCGGGCATGACGGTCGTCTGCGGCGACTCCCACACCTCCACGCACGGCGCCTTCGGCGGCCTGGCGTTCGGCATCGGCACCTCCCAGGTCGAGCATGTGCTGGCCACTCAGACGCTGCCCATGGCCCGCCCGAAGACCATGGCCATCACCGTCGACGGTGATCTGCCCGACGGCGTCACCGCCAAGGACCTGATCCTGACGATCATCGCCAAGATCGGTACCGGCGGCGGCCAGGGCTACGTCCTGGAGTACCGCGGCTCCGCCATCGAGCAGCTCTCGATGGAGGCCCGGATGACCATCTGCAACATGTCGATCGAGGCCGGCGCCCGCGCGGGCATGATCGCCCCCGACGAGACCACCTTCGAGTACCTCAAGGGCCGTCCGCACGCCCCCAAGGGCGAGGACTGGGACGCGGCCGTCGCGTACTGGAAGACGCTGAAGACGGACGAGGACGCCGAGTTCGACGCCGAGGTGGTCATCGAGGCCGCCGAGCTGGCGCCGTTCGTCACCTGGGGCACCAACCCCGGCCAGGGCGCACCGCTTTCGGCACAGGTCCCCGATCCCGCTTCGTACGAAGACGCTTCGGAGCGCCTCGCCGCCGAAAAGGCCCTGGAATACATGGGGTTGGAGGCCGGGCAGCCGCTGCGCTCCATCAAGGTGGACACCGTCTTCGTAGGCTCGTGCACCAACGGCCGCATCGAGGACCTGCGCGCCGCCGCCGAACTCGTCAAGGGCCGCAAAGTCGCCGAGGGCGTACGGATGCTGGTCGTCCCGGGCTCCGCGCGGGTCGGTCTGCAGGCCGTCTCCGAGGGCCTGGACGTCGTCTTCAAGGACGCCGGCGCCGAGTGGCGGCACGCGGGCTGCTCGATGTGTCTGGGCATGAACCCCGACCAGCTGGCCCCGGGTGAGCGCTCCGCGTCCACCTCCAACCGTAACTTCGAGGGCCGGCAGGGCAAGGGCGGTCGTACGCACCTGGTGTCGCCGCAGGTCGCAGCCGCTACGGCGGTCCTGGGCCACCTGGCCTCCCCGGCCGACCTGTCCGACGCCGAGACCCGTACGCCCGCTGGAGTCTGAGAGTCATGGAAGCATTCACCACGCACACCGGCCGGGCCGTGCCGCTGCGCCGCAGCAACGTCGACACCGACCAGATCATCCCTGCTCACTGGCTCAAGAAGGTGACCCGGGACGGGTTCGAGGACGGATTGTTCGAGGCCTGGCGCAAGGACCCGTCCTTCATCCTCAACCAGCCCGAGCGCAAGGGTGCGACCGTCCTGATCGCCGGCCCCGACTTCGGCACCGGCTCCTCCCGTGAGCACGCCGTCTGGGCGCTGCAGAACTACGGCTTCAAGGCCGTGATCTCCTCCCGCTTCGCGGACATCTTCCGCGGTAACTCGCTCAAGAACGGCCTGCTCACGGTGATCGTGGAGCAGAAGATCGTGGACGCGCTGCAGGAGCTCACGGAGAAGGACCCCGCGGCCGAGGTGACGGTCGACCTGGAGTCCCGCGAGGTGCGCGCCGAGGGCATCACCGCCGCCTTCGAGCTCGACGAGAACGCCCGTTGGCGGCTGCTGAACGGGCTGGACGACATCTCCATCACGCTGCAGAACGAGCCGGACATCGCCGCCTACGAGGCCAAGCGCCCGTCCTACAAGCCGAGGACGATCCAGGTCTGACCGGAGGTCTGACCGGAGCGATCGCCCGGAGCAACTGAACAGGTCGAGTTTCGGCCACCGCGACACCCCCCCCGCTGTACCCCCGATCGGCCCGATCGGGGGTACAGCTGTGTCTGTACCCGAACGGCCCTGCGCATGCCGACATCCCTGCTCAACTTCCCACGTTACGAGGGCTGTTGCCGGGGTACGCGACTGTTGTGACCGTGGCTCCCACGGGCGCCCGGGAGGCCGTTCGAGGCGGCAGTTGCACCCTGAGCAGGCGACAACTCGCCCCAGATGGCACAATCTGTGCATGGAACACGACGGCCAACTCGAGCCCTATGCGGCAGTCGCGGACCAACTCAAGGAAGCGCACACAAGAGTGCGCGCACTGCAAGTCCCGGAGGGCGTACGGATGGCGCTGACCCGGAAGCTGCTGGTCATTACGGCCGCGGCCAAGCACGATCTCGCCGATGCGACAAGGCGACTGGAGCGGTTCGTGGCGGACCTCGATGCGGGTCGATTCCCCGAAGAGGAACGCTGAACGAGTCCAGGACAGTCGAGTTCGTTGCGGCGCGCGGGTGATAAGCCCGTTTCGTGTTTGATTTGCGGTATATATCTGCCTAACGTGCGAAAAAGCTTGAACACTTTCGTTCTGGCAATGTCTCCGAAGGGGAAGACGTGAACAAGGCGCAGCTCGTAGAAACGATTGCCGACAAGATGGGCGGCCGTCAGCAGGCCGCCGAGGCTGTCGACGCCGTCCTGGACGCCGTCGTCCGCGCGGTCGTCGCGGGTGACCGGGTCTCGGTCACCGGCTTCGGTTCGTTCGAGAAGGTCGACCGTCCGGCCCGTTACGCCCGCAACCCTCAGACGGGAGAGCGGGTCCGGGTCAAGAAGACCTCCGTGCCGCGCTTCCGCGCGGGCCAGGGTTTCAAGGACCTGGTGAGCGGCTCGAAGAAGCTCCCGAAGGGCGACATCGCCGTCAAGAAGGCCCCCAAGGGCAGCCTGACCGGTGGTGCTGCCGCGACGGTCAAGAAGGCCGCCGCGAAGAAGGCCACCACCAAGACGGCCGCCGCGCGGAAGGCCACGCCGACCGCGAAGAAGGCGCCCGCCAAGAAGACCACGACCACGGCGAAGAAGACCACGGCGAAGAAGGTGCCCGCCAAGAAGACCACGGCGACCGCCAAGTCCACTGCCGCGAAGAAGACCACCGCCAAGAAGGCGACGGCCAAGAAGGCCCCGGCGAAAAAGGCCCCGGCCAGGAAGTCGGCGTCTCGCACCACCACCGCCAAGCAGGCCACCGCCCGCAAGAGGTAAGGGCACAGGGGCACTCACGCGCCGGGCCGGACTCCCCAGGGAGCCCGGCCCGCGGCGTGTCCACAGGGCCCTCAGAAAGTGTGGAGCGTGACCAGGGTGGCCCGTCGGGCACCGCCCTCGCCCTCCGTCTCGATACGCACCCGCTGCCCGGGCCGCAGCAGCCTGAGCCCGCCCGCGTCGAACGCCGGCGCGTCGAAGGGCACCGGCGTGCCGTCGTCCAGGAGCACCTGCCCGCTGCGGCTGTCGGGGTCGTACGTGTATGCGGTTGCCTGCATGACGGCAGCCTACTGCCCGGGAATCAACAACCGCGCGGCCGCCGCGGCCGTCCGTGGGCCCACCCCCAGGGCGAGGGCGGCACGCAGGTCGGCGCCGGTGTCCACGTCCTGGCGTACGGAATCCACCGCGTCAAGAGTGAGTTCCGCGGCGCCGGAGGCGCGATGGCGGGCGCGGGAATCCATGCCGAAGGCGGGCAGCAATTCCTCGCCTTCTCGGGCGGTCAGCAGAGTGGTGCCGATTGTGGCGGCGTCCGGGAGAAATGCGCGACGGAATTCCGTGGCCGCGTCGAGGACCCGGGCCAATTCCAGGGGGCGCAGCGCCGGAAGATCGGCGTTCAGGGCCGCCACGGCGCTTTCGGGACGCGTCTCGCGGACGACTGCCGCCGCGTGCGCCAGAGCGGCGTTCAGGCCGCCGCTCGGCTCGTCGGAGACGATCCGGGCGCCCAGCGAGCCCAGCTCCCGACCGGCCAGGGCGTCGTCCGTGACGACCGCCACATCCTTCACCGCGGGGCAGGCCAGCGCCGCCGCCACGGTGTCCTGGGCGAAGGCGAGGGCGAGGCCCGGGCGCAGCCCGTCGGAGGCGGTGTCCGCGAGCCTGCTCTTGGCGCGCGCCAGAGGTTTCAGGGGTATGACCAAGGTCCACTGCACGAGCGTTTCGTCCCTCTCTTGTCGCGGCCATTGTCACTCAGCCGTCACCAGGGCCATCTGGCGGTCGCGGAGCCGGGGCGTACGGTGTTCTCGACAGACCGGCGGCCTGGGGCGACACTTGAGCGGCCCCCAGGCCCTAGAGGAAGGTGTCCGCGTGCCCCGCCGCAGAATCGGGTTCTGGTACCGCTTCGCAGCGGTCCTGTGCAAACCGCCCCTGGTGGTTCTGATCAAGCGGGACTGGCGTGGAATGGAGAACATTCCGGCCGAGGGCGGATTTATCACCGCGGTCAACCATAATTCGCACATCGATCCCTTCGCGTACGCGCACTTCCAGTACAACACCGGCCGTGTTCCGCGATTCCTCGCGAAGGCCGGCCTTTTCCGGAAGGGATTCGTCGGCGCCGCGATGCGCGGCACCGGACAGATCCCCGTCTATCGCGAGAGCACGGACGCGCTCAGCGCCTTCCGTGCCGCGATCGACGCCGTGGAACGCGGTGAATGCGTCGCCTTCTACCCCGAGGGCACCCTCACCCGCGACCCGAACGGCTGGCCCATGACCGCCAAGACCGGTGCCGCCCGGGTGGCCCTGCAGACCAAGTGCCCGGTGATCCCGGTCGCCCAGTGGGGCGCCAACGAGGTGCTGCCGCCGTACGCCAAGAAGCCCAACCTCCTTCCGCGCAAGACCCACCGGGTGCTCGCGGGCCCGCCCGTGGACCTGGCGCGGTTCTACGACAAGGAGATGACCCCGGATCTCCTGAAGGAGGCGACCGAGGTCATCATGGCCGCCATCACCCGCCAGCTGGAGGAGATCCGCGGCGAGAAGGCGCCCTCCACGCCCTACGACCCGCGCCGCGAGCGGGTCGAGCAGCGGCGCCGCACCCGGGCGCAGACGCAGCGGAAGGTCGGACAGGAAGAGGGGCAGGGCACGTGAGCAAGCCGGTCAAGGCAGCGGTCTTCAGCGCCGGTTCGTGGGGCACGGCTTTCGGCATGGTGCTCGCCGACGCGGGGTGCGAGGTCACTCTGTGGGCGCGCCGGGCGGAGGTCGCGGAAGCGATCAACTCCACCCGGACGAACCCCGACTACCTGCCTGGCGTCGAGTTGCCGGAGAGCATGCGGGCCACCACGGACGCGGCCGAGGCCGCTGCCGGCGCCGACTTCACGGTCCTGTCGGTGCCCTCCCAGACGCTGCGCGCCAACCTCGCCGAGTGGGCGCCGCTGCTCGCGCCGGACACGGTCCTCGTGTCGCTGATGAAGGGCGTCGAACTCGGGTCGGCCATGCGGATGAGCGAGGTGATCGAGGACGTCGCCAAGGTGGGGCACAACCGCGTCGCCGTGGTCACCGGGCCCAACCTCGCCCGCGAGATCGCCGCCCGGATGCCGGCCGCGGCCGTGGTCGCGTGCACCGACGAGGCGGTCGCCCAGCGGCTCCAGGCCGCCTGCCACACGCCGTACTTCCGCCCGTACACGAACATGGACGTAGTCGGCTGCGAACTCGGCGGCGCCGTCAAGAACGTGATCGGTCTCGCCGTCGGCATCGCGGACGGCATGGGCTTGGGCGACAACGCCAAGGGCTCGTTGATCACGCGCGGGCTCGCCGAGACCACCCGGCTCGGCCTCGCGATGGGCGCCGACCCGCTGACGTTCTCCGGACTCGCCGGGCTGGGCGACCTGGTGGCGACCTGCTCCTCGCCGCTGTCCCGCAACCACACCTTCGGCACCAACCTCGGCAAGGGCATGACCCTGCAGGAGACCATCGCGGTCACCAAGCAGACCGCCGAGGGCGTCAAGTCCTGTGAGTCCGTGCTGGATCTGGCCCGCCGGCACGGCGTCGACATGCCCATCACCGAGACGGTCGTGGGAATCGTGCACGAGGGCAAGCCCCCGGTGGTCGCCCTCAAGGAGCTGATGTCGCGCAGCGCGAAACCGGAACGACGCTGAGCTACGACGACCAAGTGGTCGCTGACCAATCGGATACCAGCGGGTACCCTCAACGCGATATGAGCACCCAGAACCTCCCCCAGAACCCTGAGCAGCCGCCCCGCAAGCCGCGCGTGGCCGTCGTGTTCGGCGGGCGCAGCTCCGAACACGGGATCTCCATGGTCACCGCCGGCGCCGTACTGCGGGCCATCGACCGGACGAAGTACGACGTCCTGCCGATCGGCATCACCCGGGAAGGGCGCTGGGTTCTCACCGCCGACGAACCCGAACGCATGGCGATCACCGAGCGCCGCACTCCCGATGTCGAGGAGCTCGCCGAGTCGAGCGAGGGCGGCGTGGTGCTCCCGGTCGACCCCGCGAACCGCGAAGTCGTCTACAACGAGCCCGGATCGGTGCCCAAGGCGCTCGGCGAGGTCGACGTCGTCTTCCCGGTGCTGCACGGCCCGTACGGCGAGGACGGCACCCTCCAGGGCCTCCTGGAGCTCTCCGGTGTGCCGTACGTGGGTTCGGGGGTGCTCGCCTCGGCCGTCGGCCAGGACAAGGAGTACATGAAGCGGGTGTTCACCTCCTTCGGGCTCAAGGTCGGCCCGTACGTGGTGATCCGGCCGCGCGAATGGGAGCGCGACGAGTCCGCCGCCCGCAAGAAGATCGTCGACCTGGCCGGCGAGCACGGCTGGCCGCTGTTCGTGAAGCCCGCGCGCGCGGGATCGTCGATCGGCATCACCAAGGTCGACGACCCGGCGGGGCTCGACGAGGCGATCGCCGAGGCCCAGCGGCACGACCCCAAGATCCTCGTGGAGGCCGCGCTGCGCGGTCGCGAGATCGAGTGCGGGGTCCTGGAGTTCGAGGACGGGCCCCGGGCGAGCGTGCCCTCGGAGATCCCGCCGCCGGACGCGCACGCGTACTACGACTTCGAGGCGAAGTACATCGACTCCACACCCGGCGTCGTGCCCGCCCCGCTGACCGACGAGCAGACCTCCGAGGTGCAGCGGCTCGCGGTGGAGGCCTTCGACGCCGCCTCCTGCGAGGGCCTGGTGCGCGCGGACTTCTTCCTCACCGAGGACGGCGAGTTCGTGATCAACGAGATCAACACGATGCCCGGCATGACACCGATCTCGATGTACCCGCAGATGTGGCAGGCGAGCGGGATCAGTTACCCCGAGCTGGTGGACCGGCTGGTGCAGGCGGCGCTGCGCAGGTCCACGGGCCTTCGCTGACCTGGCCCGCCCCGGCCCGTCCTAGTCGGCGATCCCTTCGGGGATCGCCTTCTTGACGGCCGGGGCGAGGTCGACCAGCACTCCGGTGCTGTCCCGTCCCTTCGGGACCGTGACCTCCACATACGCGCTGCGATTGGCCGTGGTGAAGCGGGACGCGCCGTCGTCCTGCTTCTCCATCAGCCAGTCGACGCCGTTCACGCCGCCCGCGATCGCGTCCGGGTCGCCGCCTTCGGCCACCTTGGGGTCGATCATCTTGGGCGGCCGTACGACACCGCAGCGCAGTATGATCGCCGGGCTTCCCCAGCCCGCCGTCAGCGCGGACGCGGGCTCGGGATCCTCGCGGCCCAGCCCGTCCAGTTTCGTCGGCAGCGCCTTGTCCAGGCTCCGGCACAGCTTGGTGACCTTCGTACTCGGACTGGGAACCGCCGCGGAGGCACTGTCGTCTGCTGAGGAGCAGCCCGCGACCGTGATCAGCAGGACGAGCGCGGGCCCGACGGGTGTGTGGTGCCGGTGGCGGAAGAAGTTCACCGGCCAAGGGTAGACGGGGGCTACAGATGGACGACCGGGCAGGTCAGGGTGCGGGTGATGCCGTCCACTTGCTGGACCTTGGCGACCACCATGCGACCGAGGTCGTCGACCGTGTCGGCCTGGGCGCGCACGATCACGTCGTACGGTCCCGTCACGTCCTCGGCCTGGATGATCCCAGGAATCTTGCTGATCGTCTCGGCGACGGTCGACGCCTTGCCGACCTCCGTCTGGATCAGGATGTACGCCTGTACCACGGAACCTCCAGGGCGGCCACGAGGATCATGTGGGGAAAAGGAACGCCACGGTATCGCGTCGCCGCTCGCCGCGGGGAGACCTGCGGAGACCAGGGCTTGCGCGCCGGGGTGCGGGCACGACAGAAGTTGACGGTCTCCTCGACCGTATCGAGGACACTGGTGACGCGCGACCGGGCACGGACAGGTACAGAAGGGGCGTAAGGGCAATGAAGGGCACTGTTGGTGAGCTCGGTGAGTTCGGGCTCATCAGGGAGCTCACCTCCCGTCTCACCACCACCCCGGCGGTCCGGGTCGGCCCCGGCGACGACGCCGCGGTGGTGGCCGCTCCCGACCGCAGGGTCGTGGCGAGCACGGACATACTCCTCGAGGGACGGCACTTCCGCCGCGACTGGTCCACGGCCTACGACGTGGGCCGCAAGGCCGCCGCGCAGAACCTCGCGGACATCGCCGCGATGGGCGCCGTACCGACCGCGCTGCTGCTCGGCCTGGTCGTCCCCGCCGAACTCCCGGTGACCTGGCCGGTCGAGCTGATGGACGGCCTGCGCGACGAGTGCCAGGTCGCGGGCGCGTCCGTGGTCGGCGGTGACGTCGTACGCGGCGACACGATCATGGTGTCGATCACCGCGCTCGGCGACCTGCGCAACCACGAGCCCGTGACGCGAGGAGGCGCCCAACCCGGCGACATCGTCGCCGTGACCGGCTGGCTGGGCTGGTCCGCGGCCGGGTTCGCGGTGCTCTCCCGCGGCTTCCGCTCGCCGCGGGCCTTCGTGGAGGCACACCGGCGTCCCGAACCGCCCTATCACGCGGGGCCGGCCGCCGCAGGGCTCGGCGCCACCGCGATGTGCGACGTGAGCGACGGGCTGATCGCCGACCTCGGACACATCGCCGAGGCAAGCAAGGTCCGTATCGACGTCCGCTCCGGCGCGATCGACATCCCGTCCCAGATGAACGACATCGGGCAGGCCGTCGGCGTCGACCCCATGCAGTGGGTGCTGACCGGGGGAGAGGACCACGCGATCGTCGCGACCTTCCCGCCGGACGTGAAGCTGCCGGCCCGCTGGAAGATCATCGGCGAGGTGCTCAACCCGTCGGCGCTGCCCCAGGTGACGGTCGACGGAGCGCCGTGGACCAGCAAGGGCGGCTGGGACCACTTCGGGGACATCGAGTCATGAGCGCGCCGCCCCGGGTACTGACCGTCGCCGGCTCCGACTCCGGTGGGGGCGCGGGCATCCAGGCCGACCTGAAGACGATGCTCGCGCTCGGCGTGCACGGCATGAGCGTCGTCACGGCGGTCACCGCGCAGAACTCCCTCGGGGTGCAAGGGGCTTGGGAGCTTCCGGTGGAGGCGGTACGGGCGCAGTACCGCAGCGTGGTCGACGACATCGGCGTCCAGGCGGTCAAGACCGGGATGCTGGCCTCGGCCGAACTCGTCGAGGGGGTGGCCGAGTTGATCGGGCAGACCGACGCGCCGGCCGTCGTGGACCCGGTGGGAGTGTCCAAGCACGGTGACCCGCTGCTTGCCGCGTCCGCCCTGGACTCCGTACGGACGAAGCTGCTGCCGGTCGCGACCGTGGCGACGCCGAACCTCGACGAGGTGGCCCAGCTCACGGGTGTCCGGGTCGGGTCGGAATCGCTGATGCGTGAAGCCGCCGCGGCCGTCCTGTCGTACGGACCGCGATGGGTGCTCATCAAGGGCGGTCACCTGCCCGGCGACGCCGTGGACCTGCTCACCGACGGCTCCGAGGAGCACTGGCTGCGCGCGCCGAGGTACGACAACCGGCACACGCACGGCACGGGCTGCACCCTCGCGTCGGCGATCGCGTCGCAGCTCGCGAAGGGGTACTCCGTGCCGGAGGCGGCGGCGGCGGCCAAGGAGTACGTCACCGGCGCGATCGCGGCCGGGTTCGCGCTCGGTGGCGGGATCGGGCCCGTGGACCACGGGTGGCGTTTCAAGGCGGAAGGCGGCGCGTAAACGCTTACGCGAGCGTTTACGCGGGCGGGTGCACCCTTTGGGCATGGGCATGGGCATGCAGAAAGCCGGTCCACACTCGGTGGACCGGCTCTGTGCAGCGAACCAGCAGTGGCCGCGCGCTTAGCTGTGCGTCAGCGCGAGACCTTGCCGGCCTTGATGCACGAGGTGCAAGCGTTCAGGCGCTTCGGCGTCCCGCCGACCACAGTACGCACGCGCTGGATGTTCGGGTTCCAGCGACGGGACGTACGGCGGTGCGAGTGCGAGATGCTGTTGCCGAAGCCCGGCCCCTTGCCGCAGACGTCGCAGTTGGCAGCCACGGGTCACTCCAAAGACTTCAGATGCACTTACGGTGGATCCCGGCATGCCGGGATCGAGATCGTAGGATCAGAGATCTGAGTGGCGGTGCCAGGAGGATGGCCCGATCGGGATCGGGCAACCGGAGCAGCATACAACGACTGCGCCAGTAGAACGAAACTACCATGGCTGCTCAGGGCCTCGCGCCAGGCCCTCTTCCGGTGCACACCCCTCCGAGGTCTACGCTTCCTCCCACGTCAAGCAGCTCAAGGAGGCGCAGGTGGCGCAGGTGCCGCAGACATTCTTCGATGCTCTCGCGGTGCGCACCTGGTGCGGTCTCGCGCTCGGAGCGCTGGGACGGGCGCGCGAGGAGATCGACGCGATCAATGTCTATCCCGTCGCGGACGGGGACACCGGCACGAACATGTATCTGACCGTCGAGTCGGCCGTCGCGGCCGTGGAGGCGGTGTTCGCGGGCCACGAGACGGGCCTGTCGGCCGCCGGGAAACCGGCGCTGGCCGACGCCGCGCGGGCGATGGCGCACGGGGCGCTCATAGGCGCGCGGGGCAACTCCGGGACGATCCTCGCGCAACTGCTCCGGGGCATGGCAAAGGTACTCGCCGCCGACGGTGAGACCGCTCACACCGACGGCCGGGGCCTGACACTCGCCCTGCGGCACGCGGCCGACTCCGCCCGCCAGGCCGTGGCCCGTCCCGTCGAGGGCACGGTCCTCACCGTCGCCTCGGCCTCCGCCGACGCGGCCACCGGAGCCGAGGGCGACTGCGCGGCGGTGGCCCGCGCGGCCTACGAGGGAGCCCGCGCCGCCCTCGCCGCGACCCCCGGCCAGCTGGCCGTCCTGGAACGCGCCGGGGTGGTCGACGCGGGCGGGCGGGGGCTGGTGGCGGTTCTCGGGGCGCTGGTGGAGACGTTCACGGGGGAGGCGCCGGGGGCGGATCCCTGGGGTGCCGCTGCGGAGAAGCACGCGCGCGTGGAGCGCTCACAGGTGCGCGACGACGGCGGGGTGTCCGGGGCGCGGTCCGGTGTCGGCCGGGCGGGCGGCGAGGGCGACGGCGATCGGGAGCACGGGAGAGGCTGGGCGCCCGGCGACGGCGATCGTGAGCACGACGGCCGCTCGGTGCGCGACGACGAGCGGACGCCGTCCCGCGCGCCCGGGGCTGCCGGTCTTCACGAAGGCGGCGAGCGGCGCGGGGCGACCGCTCTCGACGACGACGGCGAGTGTGCGGACGGTGCCTCGGAGGAGGGCGGGCCCGCCTTCGAGGTGATCTACCTCCTGGAGGCCGACGACGCGGCTGTCGCGCGGTTGCGTGAGCGGCTCGACGCCCTCGGGGACTCGCTCGTCGTGGTCGGCGGCGACGGGCTGTGGAACGTCCATGTGCACGTCGACGACGCGGGCGCCGCCGTGGAGGCGGGCGTCGAGGCCGGGCGGCCGTACCGGATCCGGATCACGCACTTCGGGCTCGGCGACGTGCACACCACCGGTGCCGAGCGGCCGGCCCGGGAGCGCGCGCAGCGCGCCGTCGTGGCCGTGGTGCCCGGCGAGGGTCTGGCCGGGCTCTACACCGAGGCGGGGGCGACCACCGTGCTCGCGCGCCCCGGGGAGCCGCCCGCGAGCGGAGAGCTCGTCGAGGCCGTACGGCGGGCCCACGCGCGCGAGGTGGTGCTGCTGCCCAACGACGCGGACCTGCGCCACACCGCGGCCGTGGCCGCCGAGCAGGCCCGCGCGGAGGGCGTCCGCGTGGCGCTCATCCCGACGCGCTCCGCGGTCCAGGGCATCGCCGCGCTCGCCGTGCACGAGCCGGACCGCCGCTTCGACGAGGACGTCGTGACCATGACCTCGGCGGCGGGTGCCACCCGGTACGCGGAGGTCGTCGTAGCGGAACGCCAGTCCTGGACCATGGCCGGCATCTGCCAGGCCGGCGACGTCCTCGGCCTCATCGACGGCGACGTCGCCGTCATCGGGGCGGACGTCACCGTCACCGCCGAAACGGTTCTCGACCGCATGCTCGCGGCCGGCGGCGAACTGGTCACCCTCGTCCTCGGCGACGAGGCCCCGGAGTTCATCGCCGACCATCTCGAGACGCGCGTGCGCGAGTCGTACCTGGCCGTCGACACGGTGGTGTACCGGGGCGGGCGGCAGGGGGCCGTACTCCTCATCGGGGTCGAGTAGGCCCTAGGCGTGCTGTCCGGACAGGTCGGTGACGCGGCCGGCCGGGGCGTGGCACGCACATCTGCCGCGTTGTCGTCGGTTGCCGATGCTCCGCATCAACGCTCTTCTCCGCCTTGCGGCTGCACGCACCACACCCCGCTCACCGGCACTGCTCAGGCGCGGCCGCTTTCCCGCGACTTGATCGGCCGGACAGGACGAAGCACCACTAGTCGGCGGGGTGTTCGTCCGCCTGTGCCGCCGCCTGGTCCTCCACGGCCTGAAGCAGCTGCCGGGCCTCGGTCAGTCGGGCCTTGGCCACCTCGTCCTCGGCCTCCTCGCCGTCGGCGCCGTACGCCGCCAGGACCGCACGCGCGCGTGCCGCAGCCCGGGCGGGGCGGCTCAGGTCGGCCTCCAGCCAGCCCGCGGTGAGTTCGGCGCCGGTCCGGCTGTCCAGGGCGTCGGCCCCGAGGGAGGCGAACAGCACGATGGCTTCTGCCACCTGGGCCAGGGAATCCTCCAGCACGGCCCGGATCGACTCGTCCTCGGCGTCCTCGGCGGCGGAACGGGCCAGCAGGTCGCCGAACTGGCGGCGGGTGTGGCCGAGTTCTGCGACGAGCCGCTGCCGGGCCTCCTCGTCGGCCACCGCCGAGCTCAGCGCCGTCTCGCACTCCTGGACGGCGCTCGCCATCAACGCGCGTGCCTCGTCGGGCCCCTCCTCCGGACGCAGCGCGAGCCACGCGCGGGCGCGCAGGGAGCGGACGAGGCCGTGGACGTTGCCGAGCGACCGCCAAAGATCGCCCGCGCGCGCGTACGCCCGGTCCGCGTCGGAATGCTGCCCGGCGTGTCCGAGGGACTCGGCGGCGAGGTGGGCGAGCGTGGCGTGGTCGTGCTGCTCCGGCCAGTGCCGGGCGATCTCGGCCGCCTGGAGCCGCCGTTCGGCTGCCGCTCGGTGTTCGCCGAGCTCGCTCAGACAGTCGCCGAGCCACCACCGCGTCTGCACGATCGCGCCGTCACCGTGGGTCTCGGCGTTCAGGTCGGGCAGCGCCGACTCCAGCACCTCCGCGGCCTCGGCCCACCGTCCCAGCCGCAGCAGGAACCCGCCGAGCTGCTGCCGGGCCCAGGCGCCGAGCGTCGGACCCTCGCCGGCCTCGTCGGCCCAGTGCGCCGCCTCCAAGGCGTGCTCGGCCGCCTCCGCCGCCAGCCCTCTGCCCCCGACGACCTCGGCCAGCTGGAGGTGCAGCTGGGCCCGTCCGACCGCCTCCAGATGCGGCCCGCCGTGCTCCAGGGCCGCCCGCAGCGCCCGTTCCGTCCCGGCCAGGTCCCCGAGGTGGTGCGCGAGCCCCGCCAACCGGGCCTCGTACTCCACCGCGAACCACGGCAGCCCCGCACCGACGAACGCCGCCGCGGCCCGCGCGAACAGCTCCGCGGCCACCTCCACGTCACCCCTGTGCGCCGCCAGGTCCGCGAGCATCGCCTGCGCTTCGGCAGCCCGCGAAGCGAGCCGTACGTCCTCTCCGGCGCACCCCTCGACCAGCGCCAGCACCTCCCGCGCGGCCACCTCCGCCTCAGCCAGAACCGAATCCACCAAGGCACCGCCGACCGGAGCCGCGGCACGCCGAGCGCCACCGGCCGGAACCGACTCGCCCTGAGGCCGGACGTCCGGGACGGCTTCCTGGGGGGTGCCGCCAGGGATCGTCTCGCCTGGGGAGTCGCCGTCCGGGGTGGCGCCGTGGGGGTTCCGGGGGGCGCCGCCCGCAGTCGCGTCGGCCTGGGAGTCGCCGTCCGCAAGCACGGTGCCCCGAAGGTCGTCGCCCGAGAGCATCTCGCCGCGGGGGCCGTCACCCGGCGCCCCCTGCCTCTGAGGCTCCTCCTGCGGCTCCTCCTGCGGCTCCGCCGGGACCCCGTCGTCCTCCCGGGACTCGACGACCTCCTGCACCCGCCGCATCAGAATCCGCGCCCGTCCCGTCAGCACCGACGCCGTCTGCCGTACGCCGGTGCCACCCTCGGCGTACAGCGCGAGGATTTCGTCGTACGGCTCGGTGACCGCCGTCAGCGCCTCGTTCACGTGGCCCGTGAGCGCGCGTACGTACGCCGCACGCGTGCGTGCCGCCAAGGCCTCCCCGGGGTCGCCCGCCTCGGCGTACAGCTCGGCGGCGTGCTCGAAGAGGTCGACGCCCTCGGGGCCAAGGTCCATCGCCTCGTGGTCGGCGATCTCGGCCCGGTCGCGGGCGTCGAGTTCGACGCCTTGTGCGGCGTGCGCGACGGCCGCCCACGCCTCCACGGCGTTCGGCTGCAGGTTGTCCGACAGGCGTCGCGCCTCGGCGAGCAGCGCCGCCAGATCGGGTTCCTCCGGGGCGACGGGCACCGGCGGTGCCACGGCATGCGACGAGACAGCCCGCGCCGACCGCACGCCCAGCGGCAGCCGTTCCACCAGCGGCCGCTGCGCCATACGCGCGCGTGCCCGCTCGCTGACGTGCCGCGTGCCGTTGCGCTCGTCGAAGCGGGCGGCCAGCGCGAGAGCCTCCCCGCGCGCGTGGGCGGCGAGTTCGCGCGCGCTCCACGCCCGGTCGGCCGGTCCGGGCACCGGCTGGTCGCCGAGCCCGAGCTCGGTCAGGCGGTCCATGAGCAGGGCCACCACGGCCATGAAGTCCAGCTTGCTGCGCGGGTGCCCGTCGTCCGTGAAGTACGCCGGCCGCTCCGCCAGCAGCTCCAGGCCACGCGCCTCGTTGCCGGACAGCGCGCAGAACTCGACGTGGTCCGCGTACGCGCCACGCATGCTCTCCATGGCCCGCACGAGCCGGAAGCCCCGCAGATGGTTGGCGCGTGCCTCGTCCACGCGGCCGAGCCGCAACAGGGGCACCAGGGAGGACGCGAGCACCGTGTGAGGTTCGTGGGCGCACGTGTACTCGCCCTCCAGGACCGGCGCCCACAGCTTCAGGGCCTCCGCCTCCCGCCCGCGCTCCGCCTGCCACCAGCCCTGTCCGTGCAGCTCACAGGCGTGGCAGTCCGCCATGGCGTCCCGGTCGGCGGCCAGCCACGCGGCGTACGCCCGCTCGGCCCGCGCCACGTCCCCGATGTGCGCGGCCACGCTGAACTCGGCGCTGCGCACGGCCCGTTCGGAGTGCCCGGCCAGCCGGTAGCGGTGCTCCATCTCGCCGAGCCACTTCTCGATGGAGGCGAGCGGGATGTGCGGCTGGTCGAGCATGCCGGACGACATCCACTTGAACACCCAGTGCAGCGAGTGCGTCTCGTACTCGTCGAAGTCCTCGGGCCGCTCGTCCCACATGCGCAGCAGCCGCGCGAAGGGTACGAACATCTTGGCCTTCTCGGAGCTGTAGTTGTAGACCTTCAGCTGGTGCCCGAGCGCCTCGATCACCGCGAGCGGGATGTTCAGCTTCTCCGCCGCGGCAAGCAGCTGCTCCGCGCGCGCGTTGCGGGCCGGCCCCTCCGGCTGCTCCGAGTTCTCCGCCATCGCCCGGCGCAGCTCGTCGAAGTCCGTGATCTCACTCATCAGTGACCGTCCTCGCCGTGGGTGGCCCATTCCAGGAGGCCGATGAACGCCCGGTTCAGCAGCGCGGAGTCCGCGGGCCTGAGCGGCCGCTGAGCCATCAGCAGCGCCTGCCCGTACAGGGACTCGGTGGCGGTGCCGATCAGCTCGGGATCGCCCAGGGAACTGATCCGCCGGATCAGCGGGTTGAGGTGGTTGAGCACCAGCCGCGCGCGCGGGGTGCTGCCCCGCAGCGAGCCGAGGATGCCCGCCCACAGGTCGTCAGCCTGCTCCTCGGCCTCCGCCCGGGCCTGCTCGTGCCGCGCCGCCCGGTCGTCCAGGTGCAGCGCGGGCACGGACAGGGGATGGAAGGCGCGCAGGACGACGTCACAGCCCAAGGGGTCGAGTTTGGCCCGCGCGGCCGCCAGGAAGCCCGCCAGGGCCAGTTCCTCGGCCGGATCGACCGCGTCCAGATGCGCGGTCACGGTGTCGGCGTCGAGCTCGGCGACCACCGTCCCCGGCCGCACCGACGGCAGCGCCTCGATCAGCTCACTGTCGTACGTGTAGCCGCCGTTGATCACTCCGACGCCCTGCGCGGACGCGATCGGCGCGACCTGCCGGTACTCCTCGACGGTCCGCGTGAAGTGCACCAGCGGGTGCCGCTGCGCGAACTCCTCCAGGGACAGCCGCCCGTCGGTCGTCTCGAAGGGCAGCCACGGCAGCATCGTGCGCAGCATCTCCCGGTCGTGCCGCGCGAGCGACTTCACACCGAGGTGGTGCACCTCCAGGAAGGCCGCCAGCCGCTCCGGATCACCGGCGGCCAGACCCGTCAGCCAGGACCGGATCCGCTCGCCCAGCGCCTCCCGTACGGCCGCCAGCGTCTCGTCCTCGTACAGCGACTCGCGCGAGGCCGTGGGCCGCAGGCTGTCCGTGTCCAGGACACAGCGCACGAAGAACGCCCAGTCCGGCAGCAGTTGTTCGCCCCGCTCGGTCAGCAGCATGCCCTTCAGGTGCACACGATGACTCGCCCGCTGGGCCGGACTGACCGCCGACGGCAGGACGTACGCCATCCCGCGGATCCCGGCGAGCGGCACGTCCAGCGCGATCGAGTCCAGCGGAGTGAACCCGAACAGGTCGTAGCAGTGCCGCGCCAGGGCCACCCTTCGGGTGGCGGGACTCGGATACGTCCGGTCCCAGGGCGCGGGCAGATCGGTGACCGCCTCGTCGCCCACCCGCACGTCGTACGGCAGCAGCGAGCCGAAGTCCCGCGCCAGGGCGAGGACCCGCTCCTCGGACAGCCACTCCCCGGCGCCCGCTCGCGCCACCAGGTGCACGGTGGTGCCCGGCTGCGGACGGGCCTCGTCCGGCAGCGTCCGCACGGTGTACGAACCGTCGTCGCTCGCCGTCCACTCCACGGGCGGGGCACCCGGCGTGCGCGCGCTGCGACTGACCACCCGGATCCGCTCGGCGACCACGAAACAGGCGAGCAGCCCGATGCCGAACTGCCCGAGGAAGTCGGAGCGGGCCTCCTGCAGCCCGTCGGCACGCTTGGAACTGCGCCCGATGGTGGCGAGCAGGGTGTGCACGTCCGCCTCGGTGAGCCCGACCCCGGAGTCCTCGACACGCAGGGACCCACCCTCGGCGTACAGCCGCACGTGCGCCGGCGCGTCGGGCTGCTCGGCCCGCCGGGCGGTGATCGCGTCCACCGCGTTCTGCAGCAGCTCGCGCAGATAGACCTTGGGGCTGGAGTAGAGGTGATGGGAGAGCAGGTCCACCAGACCGCGCAGGTCGACCTGGAACGTGTGAGGTGACTGAGGTGACGGGGAGGCCGAAGAGGGCTGTGAGGTCTGGGAGTCCATCATCGCTGCGCCGGTGGGGGGACGGACGACGGCGCGGGGTCGGGCGGCCCCGTGTGAGGCGGTGACCGCGGAGGATGGTTTGAGGCGCGCCATCCTAAGCCTCAACCAGCCGTCTGACCAGGGGTTTCCCGAGACGTATACGGCATTGTCAGTGGTGTGGTGTGCAATGGATCTCGTGCCCGCACTGGAAGAACCACTGAAAAAGGTGCTCGGCCCCGCCACCGCGAAGGTGATGGCCGAGCACCTCGGCCTGCTCACCGTCGGCGACCTCCTGCACCACTACCCGCGCAGATACGAGGAGCGGGGCCAGCTCACCCACCTCGCCGACCTCCCGATGGACGAGCACGTCACGGTGGTCGCCCAGGTCGCCGACGCTCGCCTGCACACCTTCGCCTCGGCGAAGGCTCCGCGCGGCAAGGGCCAGCGCCTCGAAGTGACCATCACGGACGGCAGTGGCCGACTCCAACTGGTCTTCTTCGGCCACGGCGTTCACAAACCCCACAAGGAACTCCTGCCGGGCACGCGCGCGTTGTTCGCCGGCAAGGTCTCCGTCTTCAACCGCCGCCTCCAACTGGCCCACCCGGCCTACGAGTTGCTGCGAGGGGACAGCGAGGAGGCGGTCGACGCCTGGGCCGGTGCCCTCATCCCGATCTACCCCGCGACCGCCAAGCTGGAGTCCTGGAAGATCGGCAAGGCGATCCAGACCGTCCTGCCCAGCGCCCAGGAAGCCGTCGATCCGCTCCCGGAGTCGCTGCGTGAGGGCCGCGGCCTGGTCTCCCTCCCCGACGCCCTCCTCAAGATCCACCGCCCGCACACCAAGGCGGACATCGAGGGCGCCCGCTCCCGCCTCAAGTGGGACGAGGCCTTCGTCCTCCAGGTCGCCCTCGCCCGCCGCCGCCACGCGGACGCCCAACTCCCGGCCGTACCCCGCAAACCCGCCCCGGACGGCCTGCTCACGGCCTTCGACGCCCGCTTGCCCTTCACTCTCACCGACGGCCAGCGGAAGGTCACCCGGGAGATCTTCGACGACCTGGCGACGGACCATCCGATGCACCGGCTGCTGCAGGGAGAGGTCGGATCGGGCAAAACGTTGGTGGCCCTCCGAGCCATGCTCGCCGTGGTCGACGCGGGCGGGCAGGCCGCCATGTTGGCCCCCACCGAAGTGCTCGCCCAGCAGCACCACCGGTCGGTGGTCGAGATGATGGGGGAGCTGGCCGAGGGAGGGATGCTGGGCGGCGCCGAGCGGGCCACCAAGGTGGTGCTGCTCACCGGGTCCATGGGCGCGGCCGCCCGCCGCCAGGCACTGCTCGATCTCGTCACCGGTGAGGCCGGGATCGTGATCGGCACGCACGCGTTGATCGAGGACAAGGTGCAGTTCCATGATCTCGGACTGGTCGTGGTGGACGAACAGCACCGGTTCGGCGTCGAGCAGCGCGACGCCCTGCGTGGCAAGGGCAAGCAACCGCCCCACCTGCTCGTCATGACCGCCACGCCCATTCCGCGGACGGTCGCCATGACCGTCTTCGGTGACCTGGAGACCTCGGTCCTCGACCAGCTCCCGGCCGGGCGGTCACCCATCGCGAGCCATGTCGTCCCGGCTGCCGACAAGCCCCACTTCCTGGCGCGGGCCTGGGAGCGGGTGCGCGAGGAGGTCGAGAACGGCCATCAGGCGTACGTCGTCTGCCCCCGGATCGGCGACGAGGAGGACGACCCGAAGAAGGCCATGAAGTCCGCCGAGGACGAGGCCGAGAAGCGCCCCCCGCTCGCCGTCCTGGACGTGGCCGACCAGCTCTCCAAGGGTCCGCTCAGCGGCGTCAAGGTGGAGGTGCTGCACGGCCGTATGCACCCCGACGACAAGGACGCGGTCATGCGCCGCTTCGCCGCCGGGGAGACGGACGTCCTGGTCGCCACCACGGTCATCGAGGTCGGCGTCAACGTGCCCAACGCCACCGCCATGGTGATCATGGACGCCGACCGCTTCGGCGTCTCCCAGCTGCACCAGCTGCGCGGCCGCGTCGGCCGTGGCTCGGCGGCCGGCCTGTGCCTCCTGGTCAGCGAAATGCCGGAGGCGAGCGCGGCCCGCGGGCGGCTGAACGCCGTGGCCGCCACCCTCGACGGCTTCGAGCTCTCCCGCATCGACCTCGAACAGCGCCGCGAGGGCGACGTCCTCGGCCAGGCCCAGTCCGGCACCCGCTCCAGCCTGCGGATGCTCACCGTCATCGAGGACGAGGAGATCATCGCCGAGGCCCGAGAGGAAGCCGTCGCCCTCGTCGCCGCCGACCCGGACCTCACCCGCCTCCCGGGCCTGCGCACAGCCCTGGACGCTCTGTTGGACGAGGAGCGGGAGCAGTACCTCGACAAGGGGTGACCCGGCGCCCCCGGCCCACCGGCTGAGACACTGGAACCCCAGCGAGCTTCACCGACGTACGGACAAGGACCGAGGACATGACCCGCGTGATCGCCGGCCGGGCCGGCGGACGCCGTCTGGCCGTTCCGCCAGGCACCGGCACCCGCCCCACTTCCGACCGCGCGCGCGAGGGCCTCTTCTCCACCTGGCAGTCCCTCCTCGGCGGCCCGCTGGACGGCGAGCGGGTCCTCGACCTGTACGCCGGTTCCGGCGCCGTCGGCCTGGAGGCGCTGTCCCGCGGGGCCGGCCACACCCTGCTCGTCGAGGCCGACGCCCGGGCCGCCCGCATCGTCCGGGAGAACGTGAAGAGCCTGGGCCTGCCCGGCGCCGAGGTCAGAGCGGGCAAGGCCCACCAAGTGATACAGACGCCGCCGGCACAGCCGTACGACCTCGTCTTCCTGGACCCGCCGTACGCCGTCACGGACGACGATCTTCGGGAGATTCTGCTCACACTCCGTACGCAGGGGTGGCTCGAACCCGATGCCCTCGTCACCGTGGAGCGCAGCACCAGAGGCGGCCAATTCAGGTGGCCGGACGGTTTTGACGCGATCCGCTCCCGTCGCTACGGCGAGGGAACGTTTTGGTACGGTCGCGCCGCCTCTACGTGCGAAGACGCACGATGACCGGACCGGAGAGCGAGGGATCTCAAGTGCGCCGCGCCGTCTGTCCCGGGTCGTTCGACCCGATCACCAACGGACATCTCGACATCATTTCCCGCGCCTCCCGTCTGTACGACGAGGTCTATGTCGCGGTAATGATCAACAAGTCCAAGAAGGGCCTGTTCGAGGTCGACGAGCGGATCGACCTGATCCGCCAGGTCACCGCCGAGTACGAGAACGTCCGGATCGAAGCCTTCCACGGCCTCCTCGTCGACTACTGCAAGCAGCGCGACATCCCCGCCATCGTCAAGGGCCTGCGTGCGGTGAGCGACTTCGACTACGAGCTGCAGATGGCCCAGATGAACATCGGCCTGTCGGGCGTGGAGACGCTCTTCGTGCCGACCAACCCGACGTACAGCTTCCTCTCCTCCTCGCTCGTCAAGGAGGTCGCGACCTGGGGCGGAGACGTCTCCCACCTGGTGCCGCCCACGGTCCTCGAGGCCCTCAACGGGCGCCTGCGCAAAGACTGATGGGGCTACAGTCGTCCCGTCCGTCTCCAACACAGCTGTAGAGAGTGGCGAGCACAGGTGGACGTGCAGAAGAAGCTCGACGAGATCGTGACCACGGTCTCCGGTGCCCGGTCGATGCCCATGTCGGCCTCGTGCGTGGTCAACCGCGCCGAACTGCTCTCGATGCTCGAAGAGCTGCGCCAGGCCCTGCCCGGCTCCCTCGCGCAGGCCCAGGAGCTGATCGGCGACCGCGAGCAGCTGGTCGAGCAGGCCCGCCAGGAGGCCGAGCGGATCATCGGGCAGGCGCACGCCGAGCGCGGCTCGCTGATCTCCGACACGGAGGTCGCCCGCCGCTCCCAGGCCGAGGCCGACCGCATCCTCGCCGAGGCCCGCAAGGAGGCCGAGGACGTCCGCGCGGAGGCCGACGACTACGTCGACTCCAAGCTCGCCAACTTCGAGGTCGTCCTCACCAAGACCCTCGGCTCGGTGGGCCGCGGCCGCGAGAAGCTCCTCGGCACCGGACCGGGCGTCGACGAGCAGGGCTACGAGGACGAGGACGCCCCCGAGCGCAGCCACGACCCGGAGACCCTGCGCCGCAGCGCCGACGAGTACGTCGACGTCAAGCTGGGCGCCTTCGAGGCGGTGCTCGCCAAGACCCTGGACGCCGTCGGCCGTGGCCGCCAGAAACTGCACGGCCGTATCGCCAGCGACGACCTCGGGTCCCTCGCCGACGACCTCACGACCGTCCAGCACTCCAGCGACGCCGACTACCTGGCCGACCTCACCGCCCTCGCGGAGGCGGACACCTCGGCAGCCCAGGCCGCCCAGGCCGAGCAGCCCGTACCCCAGCAGTACGAGCAGCAGCCGGCCTACGGCTACCAGCAGCAGACCCCCGACCCCTACGGCTACCAGCAGCAGTACGCCGGTCAGCAGGACCAGTACGGCTACCAGCAGGCCGATCCCTACTCCTACCAGGGCTACGACGGTCAGCAGGGGTCCTACGACCCGCACCGGTCCCAGCAGGGCTACGCCGAGCAGCAGCAGCAGATGCCCGCCCTCGACGAGACCAGCCTCTTCGACACCGGCATGATCAGCGCGGAGCAGCTGCGGGCCTACGAGCAGGGGCGCGGAAACGGCTGATCAGCCCCTCCGGGAAGGGGCGGTGGCCGTGAGCGCAGACCGGATTGGGCCGTGAGCGAAAGGTCCAGTATCCTGGCTCTTCGGTCGCGTGTACGTCCGCGATCAACGCTGCCCGGGAACACCGAAGGGCGGCGACCCCGAGCTCAGAAGATCGAAAGCAGGAATGGCTCTGAACGCCCGCCTCGACCACCGCAACCCTCTCGTGTTCGACACACACGAGCTGGGGCGGCGTCCTGGCGCGCTGCAGCGCCTGACCCGTGAGATCGACGCCCCCAAGGATCTCGGGATCCAGGAGGTCATCGGAGTTCCGGAAGGCGCCCCGATGAAGCTCGAACTCCGCCTCGAGTCGGTCATGGAAGGTGTGCTCGTCACAGGCACCGTCCGCGCCACGGCCAAGGGGGAGTGCGTAAGGTGTCTGGAGCCGCTCGAGCTGGTGCTCGAAGCGGACTTCCAGGAGATGTTCTCGTACCCTGACGCCGACGACCGGGGCCGCCCCAAGGCGGAGCCGGCCGACGACGCCGAGGACGACGAGGACATGCTCTTCATCGAGGACGGCCTGTTCGACCTCGAACCCGTGCTGCGCGATGCGGTGGTGCTCGCACTGCCGATGCAGCCGGTGTGCCGGGAAGACTGCCCAGGACTGTGCGCCCAGTGCGGAGCACGCCTTGCGGACGACCCGGGCCACCACCACGACGCCGTCGACATCCGTTGGGCGGCACTGCAGGGACTCGCCGGTTCACTCGAAGATGGCGAGAAGGACGACACCAGCGACGCCGAAGCGGGCGTCGACGAGAAGCAGGAGAAGTAGCCGTGGCTGTTCCGAAGCGGAAGATGTCGCGCAGCAACACGCGCCACCGCCGGTCGCAGTGGAAGGCTGCGGTCCCCACCCTGGTTGCGTGCGAGCGCTGCCACGAGCCCAAGCTGCAGCACATCGCGTGCCCGGCTTGCGGCACCTATAACAAGCGCCAGGTCCTCGAGGTCTGAGCGGCTGGTGAGAGGCACAGTGTCCACGCCAAAGAAGAACGCTCCTCGCGAGAGCGGGAGTGGCCCGGCGGACAACACGGCCTCGTCCCACACGCTGTTGGAAGGGCGGCTCGGGTACACACTCGAGTCCGCCCTTCTGGTGCGTGCGCTGACCCACCGTTCGTACGCGTACGAGAACGGCGGTCTGCCCACCAACGAGCGGTTGGAGTTCCTCGGGGACTCCGTGCTCGGCCTGGTGGTCACGGACACGCTCTATCGCACCCACCCCGACCTGCCCGAAGGCCAGCTGGCCAAGTTGCGGGCCGCGGTGGTCAACTCGCGTGCGCTGGCGGAGGTCGGCCGTGGGCTCGACCTGGGTTCCTTCATCCGGCTCGGCCGCGGTGAAGAGGGCACGGGCGGGCGGGACAAGGCGTCCATCCTTGCCGACACCCTGGAAGCGGTGATCGGCGCGGTCTATCTCGATCAGGGCCTGGACTCGGCGGCGGAGCTGGTGCACCGCCTGTTCGACCCGCTGATCGAGAAGTCCTCGAATCTCGGAGCCGGCCTGGACTGGAAGACCAGTCTCCAGGAGCTCACCGCGACCGAAGGGCTCGGCGTGCCCGAGTACCTGGTCACGGAGACCGGCCCCGACCACGAGAAGACCTTCACCGCTGCCGCCCGCGTCGGAGGCGTCTCGTACGGCACCGGCACCGGCCGCAGCAAGAAGGAGGCGGAGCAGCAGGCCGCAGAATCCGCCTGGCGGGCCATTCGGGCCGCCGCGGACGAGCGTGCCAAGGGGGCGGTCGAGCTGGCCGCCCAGGACGGCGAAGGTCCGTCGTCCGTCTCCGCCTGACCGAACAAGCGTGATCCGAGCGCCCGCCTTCTTGATCGAGGGCGGGCGCTCGACTCATACCGGATGTGACGGGGGAGCCCCATGCCCGAGTTGCCCGAGGTCGAGGTCGTACGGCGCGGACTGGAGCGGTGGGTCGCTCACCGGACGGTCGCCGAGGCCGAGGTGCTCCACCCACGTGCCGTACGCCGTCACCTCGCCGGCGCCGACGACTTCGCCCACCGTCTCAAGGGCCACCGCATCGGCACGCCCAGCCGCCGCGGCAAGTACCTGTGGCTGCCGCTGGAGGACACCGGTCACGCGATCCTGGCGCACCTCGGCATGAGCGGGCAGCTCCTGGTCCAGCCGCACGCGGCGCCCGACGAGAAGCACCTCAGGATCCGGGTGAGGTTCGCGGACGAGGTCGACACAGAACTCCGCTTCGTCGACCAACGCACCTTCGGCGGCCTGTCGTTGCACGACACCACCCCGGACGGCCTGCCCGACGTCATCGCGCACATCGCCCGCGATCCCCTTGACCCGCTGTTCGACGACGAGGCCTTCCACCAGGCCCTGCGCCGCAAACGCAGCACCATCAAACGGGCGCTGCTCGACCAGTCGTTGATCAGCGGCGTCGGCAACATCTACGCGGACGAGGCACTTTGGCGCGCCCGCCTGCACTACGAGCGCCCGACGGCGAACTTCACGCGCCCGCGGACCGCCGAACTCCTCGGTCACATCCGGGACGTGATGAACGAGGCCCTCGCGGTCGGCGGCACGAGCTTCGACAGCCTCTACGTCAACGTCAACGGGGAGTCGGGGTACTTCGACCGCTCGCTCGACGCGTACGGGCGCGAGGGTCTGCCCTGCAAGCGCTGCGGCACGCCGATGCGTAGGCGCCCCTGGATGAACCGGTCCAGCTACTTCTGCCCGAGGTGTCAGCGGGCGCCGCGCGTCTCGTCGTAACGCTCGCGGGCCGTGAGTACGTCGTCCATCCGCCCCTCCACGAAGTGGATGAGGCTCATCAGCCGGGTGGCGAGCTCGCGGCCGAGCGGGGTCAGTTCGTAGTCCACGCGGGGCGGGTTGGTGGGCTGGGCCTCGCGGTGGACCAGGCCGTCGCGCTCCAGGGCGTGCAGCGTCTGGGAGAGCATCTTCTCGCTCACGCCGTCGATCCGGCGGCGCAGCTCGTTGAAGCGCAACGATCCCTCGTGCAGGGCGCCGAGGGTGAGCGCGCCCCAGCGTCCCGTGACGTGCTCCAGTGTGCCGCGCGAGGGACAGGCCTTGGCGAACACGTCGTACGGGAGGTCCTGCGCCTCCGTGCGCTCCTGCGTGGTGTCCATGTCCCAAGCGTACGCGAACGCAGCGCTAACCGACAGGTTGCACTAACTGGAAGTTAGTGCAACCTGATGCGGAGGAGAGCATCAGAGCTCAGTGGATATCTCAGTAACCGAAGTCCTGGGTCCACCATGGGCCGCCCGACCCGAGGTGCGCACCGACCCCGAGCGTCTTGAAGTCGCAGTTCAGGATGTTGGCCTTGTGGCCGGGGCTGTTCATCCAGGCCTCCATCACCGCGGCCGCGTCCGCCTGTCCGCGGGCTATGTTCTCGCCGCCGAGGTCGGTGATGCCGGCCTTCGCGGCACGGTCCCAGGGGCTCAGGCCGTCCGGGTTGGTGTGGTCGAAGAAGCCGCGCCCGGCCATGTCCTCGCTGAAGGACTGGGCGAGGTCGGCGAGTGCGCTGTTCGCGGCGACCGCGCTGCAGCCCACCTTCGCCCGCTCCTCGTTGACGAGCTTCAGCACCTCGACCGCGGCGGCGGTCTCCGCGGACACCGTCACGGGGGCGCTGTTCTCCTCCGGCGCCTTCGTGGCCGCACGGGAAGGGGTCGTCTTCGGCTTCTTGCTGGGCGTGGCCTTCGGCTTCTTCGACGGTGCCTCGGTCGGCGGGGCCGTCGACGTCGACGTGGAGGGGGATGGCGTGGGCGAGGCGGAGCGGTCGGCGTCGCGGCTGGTCGACGCGTCGTCGTCACGGCTCTCGGCGCTGCCGGAGGTGCCGCCCTGCTCGGTCGCGCTGTTGGTCGGCGAGGCCGCGGCCTCCACCTTGTCGGCGCCGCTGCTGCTGCCCCCGCCGAGCTTGTAGTTCTGCAGACCGGGCACCGCGCCCGTGGCGACCGCGACCGTGCCGAGGGCGACGGCGGCGGAGACGCCGAGCAGACCGGTCTTCACCGGTGTCACGGCCCTCTTGCGGCGGCGGTGCGAGCCGGCACGGCGGGAACCTCCGCCCGGTGTGAAGCCCTCGCCCCGGTAGAGGGCGTAGTCCTCCTCCGTCGCGAAGAGGTAGGCGTCACTCCTCGCGGAGGCGTCCTCGTGCGTCTCGGGGTTCAGGTAGGGCGCGATACCTGAGGTGGGGTGGTTCCCCGGGTACGAGTCGCGGTGTCCATGGCCCTCTGTATAGGAGTCATACGTTTCTGTGACCCCCGTGGCGCGGCCCGTGGCGGCGCGGCCGGCGGCGGAGCGTCGGTGGCGTCCCATGTCCTTGCCTTCCTCGTCCTGGCGGTCGACGCGTCCCCCCGGTCAACCAAGCTCACAAAACTCACACGATCGAGTGAGTTTCATATGAGATTCATTGGGTGGGGACGGTACCGCATGGCGCCAGGGGAGGAAGTGTCCCGAGAGACATTGGCCGGTTAGGTTGCACCCATGAGCGAGGATGTGCGACTGGTCGCCTGGGTGCGTGGACGCGTCCAAGGTGTGGGTTTCCGCTGGTTCACACGGGCCAAGGCCCTGGAGATCGGCGGCCTGAGTGGTTTTGCTCTCAATCTGGGCGACGGACGGGTCCAGGTGGTCGCCGAGGGGCCGCGCGCGGGATGTCAGAGTCTCCTCGACTGGCTCGAGGGCGACGACACGCCCGGCCGCGTCGACGGCGTCACCGAGATCTGGGACACACCTCGCGGGGACTACGACGGCTTCGCCGTCCGCTGACCCGATTCTGTAAAACGGCCCAGGCGGAGGCGGAGGGACATGCCACTGGCAGCTGTCGGAAGCAGAAAGAGCCTGGTGGTTGCCAAGAACCGCTTGTCGTGGCAGGCTCCGCCAGGTAAGGATGATCGCCACGCCCCGAGGGCCCCGCAGGAGTCTCAGCGCCGCCAGTTCCGGCCGCGCAGCACCGGGTTGCCCGCCAATACGGGGCGTGATCGTGTTGACCGTCAAACTTTTTGGTGAGACGCTAAAAGCACCCCGCGCACCCTAGCTGTTTGGCATGGAAGAACGGCAGCACGAACTCAAAATTGTCAAGCACCGCGGGTGCGAATCCCTCACGACCCACACCGCTTCGGTCGGTCACTCAGTGTGGAGGACCATCCATCATGGCAAAGGCGCTTCTCGGTTACGTCGGCGGCTCCGACCCTCGACTCCTCGCCGAGATGCGACGGCTTCAGCAGCGCGTCCAGGACCTGGAATCCGAGCTTGTACGGATCCAGGAAGAGAACGACGCGCTCGCGGCTGCCGCTTCTCACGACAGGATCATGGAGAGCATCGACGCACACCAGGCGGAGCCTGCGCTCACCTGATCACTGCACCGCTACACGACAGCTCACGCAGTGGTTGGGCAGCCTGTATCAACCGCTAAAGTTGTCAGAGTTTGCAAGGGACGCTTCGGCGTCCCTTCTTTCTTTCCCCCGGCGTTTCCTTCCCCCGCGCATCCTTTCACTCTCTTCAACGTCTGGTGTGCCCTGGACGTTCATGGGTGAAACCGTGGGCTCATGGAGTGAGACACCCCCGGAAGGTAGAGTCCAGCGGCGTGCACCTCAAGGCCCTGACCCTCCGTGGCTTCAAGTCGTTCGCCTCCGCGACCACGCTCCGGTTCGAACCGGGCATCACGTGTGTCGTCGGACCCAACGGCTCGGGCAAGTCCAATGTCGTGGACGCGCTCAGCTGGGTCATGGGCGAGCAGGGCGCCAAGTCGCTGCGCGGCGGCAAGATGGAGGACGTCATCTTCGCCGGCACCACCGGCCGCCCGCCGCTGGGCCGCGCCGAGGTGTCCCTGACCATCGACAACTCCGACGGGGCGCTGCCCATCGAGTACGCCGAGGTCACCATCACGCGGATCATGTTCCGTAACGGCGGCAGCGAGTACCAGATCAACGGCGACACCTGCCGTCTCCTTGACATCCAGGAACTTCTGTCCGACTCCGGCATCGGCCGCGAGATGCACGTCATCGTCGGCCAGGGCCAGCTCGACTCCGTCCTGCACGCCGATCCCATGGGCCGCCGCGCCTTCATCGAGGAGGCGGCGGGCGTCCTCAAGCACCGCAAGCGCAAGGAGAAGGCGCTGCGGAAGCTGGACGCGATGCAGGCCAATCTCGCGCGCGTACAGGACCTGACCGATGAGCTGCGCCGGCAGTTGAAGCCCCTGGGACGCCAGGCCGCGGTCGCCCGCCGGGCAGCCGTGATCCAGGCGGACCTGCGCGATGCCCGCCTCCGTCTGCTGGCCGACGATCTCGTACGGCTGCGGGAGGCGCTGCAGGCCGAGGTCGCGGACGAGGCCGCCCTCAAGGAGCGCAAGGAATCCGCCGAACTTGAGCTGAAGAAGGCGCTTCAGCGGGAGGCGCTCCTGGAGGACGAGGTACGGCAGCTCACGCCGCGCCTCCAGCGCGCACAGCAGAGCTGGTACGAACTCTCCCAGCTCGCCGAGCGGGTGCGCGGCACGATCTCACTGGCCGACGCGCGCGTGAAGAGCGCGACCTCGGTGCCTCCCGAGGAGCGGCGCGGCCGTGACCCCGAGGACATGGAGCGCGAGGCCGCCCGGATCCGTGAGCAGGAGGCCGAGCTCGAAGCGGCCCTGGAGGCGGCCGAGCACGCCCTGGAGGACACGGTCGCGCACCGCGCCGAGCTGGAACGCGAACTGGCCCATGAAGAACGCCGCCTGAAGGATGTCGCCCGCGCGATCGCCGACCGCCGCGAGGGCCTGGCCCGTCTGAACGGCCAGGTCAACGCCGCCCGTTCGCGCGCCGCCTCCGCCCAGGCCGAGATCGACCGCCTGGCCGCCGCGAGGGACGAGGCGCAGGAGCGGGCGGTCGCCGCGCAGGAGGAGTACGAGACTCTGAAGGCCGAGGTCGACGGCCTCGACGCCGGCGACGCGGAACTCGCCGAGCAGCACGAGACGGCGAAGGAGCAGCTCGCCGAGGCGGAGGCCGCGCTGACCGCGGCCCGCGAAGCGGCCACGGCGGCGGAGCGCAGACGGGCCGCGACCCAGGCCCGCCACGAAGCGCTGGCGCTCGGCCTGCGCCGCAAAGACGGCACGGGCGCGCTGCTCGGCGCAAAGGACCGCCTCACCGGCCTGCTCGGCCCGGCCGCCGAACTGCTGACCGTGACGCCGGGCCACGAGGTCGCCCTGGCCGCCGCCTTCGGCGCCGCCGCCGACGCCATCGCGGTGACCACCCCCTCCTCGGCCGCCGACGCGATCCGCCTCCTGCGCAAACAGGACGCCGGACGAGCGGCCCTGCTGCTGGCGGGGGCACGGGAGGACACGGACGCGGCTGCCCACAGGTCCAGAAGCGGCGCGCAGACGCGTCCGGTGGCGGCGGCACCCACGAACGCCGGTGGGGAGCCGGTCGGCGCGGGGGCATGGCCCGCGGCCCCGGACGCCGCCTCGGGCGCCCCGGCGGGCGCGTACTCCGCGGCGGACGCAGTCTCCGGCGCCCTCGCAGGCACCCACCCCGTCGACGCGGCCCACTCCGCCGACAGCCCGTACCCCGGCGCCATGTCCGGACGGCCGCACTCCGACGGTCCTCCCTTCGCCGCCGACCTCGTCCGCGGCCCCGGCGACCTCATGCCCGCCGTACGCCGCCTTCTGCGTGGGATCGTCGTCGTCGGGACCCTGGAAGACGCCGAGGATCTCGTCTACGCGCGGCCCGATCTCACCGCCGTCACCGCTGAGGGCGACCTGCTGGGCGCGCACTTCGCGCAGGGTGGGTCCGCGGGGGCGCCCAGCCTGCTCGAGGTGCAGGCGTCCGTGGACGAGGCCGCGGCCGAGCTCGAGGAGCTGGCCGTACGGTGCGAGGCGCTGACCGAGGCGCAGCACGCGGCGGGGGAGCGGCGTAGGGAGTGTGCCGCGAGGGTCGAGGAAGTGGCGGAGCGGCGCCGGGCCGCCGACCGGGAGAAGTCGGGTGTAGCGCAGCAATTGGGGCGCCTGTCCGGGCAGGCGCGCGGGGCCGCGGGGGAGGCCGAGCGGTCCGTGGCCGCCGCCGCGCGGGCTCAGGAGGCGCTGGACAAGGCACTCCAGGATGTCGAGGAACTCGCCGAACGGCTCGCCGTCGCCGAGGAGATGCCGGTCGAGGAGGAGCCCGACACCTCGGTACGGGACCGGCTCGCCGCCGACGGGGCCAATGCCCGGCAGACCGAGATGGAGGCCCGCCTCCAGGTCCGTACGCACGAGGAAAGAGTCAAGGGCCTGTCCGGACGGGCCGACTCGCTCGACCGGGCCGCCCGCGCGGAACGCGAGGCACGCGCGCGTGCCGAACAGCGGCGGGCCCGCCTCAGACACGAGGCGACCGTCGCCGAAGCCGTCGCCTCCGGTGCCCGGCAGCTGCTGGCGCACGTCGAGGTCTCCCTCGCCCGCGCCGACGAGGAGCGCACCGCCGCCGAGGCCGCCAAGGCCCGCCGTGAGCAGGAGTTGGCCGCCGCCCGGAACGCGGGGCGTGATCTCAAGGCGGAGCTCGACAAATTGACGGATTCGGTCCACCGGGGCGAGGTACTCGGCGCGGAGAAGCGGCTGCGGATCGAGCAGCTGGAGACCAAGGCGCTGGAGGAGCTCGGTGTGGAACCGGCGGGGCTCGTGGCCGAGTACGGCCCGCACCTGCTGGTACCGCCCTCGCCCCCCGCCGAGGGCGAGGAACTGCCGGAGGACCCGGAGCACCCGCGCAACCAGCCGAAGCCGTTCGTCCGGGCGGAGCAGGAGAAACGGCTGAAGGCGACCGAGCGGGCCTATCAGCAGCTCGGGAAGGTGAATCCGCTCGCCTTGGAGGAGTTCGCGGCTCTGGAGGAACGTCACAAGTTCCTCAGCGAGCAGCTCGAAGACCTGAAGAAGACCCGGGCCGACCTGCTCCAGGTCGTCAGGGAGGTCGACGAGCGCGTCGAGCAGGTCTTCACCGAGGCATACCGGGACACGGCCCGCGAGTTCGAGGGCGTGTTCAGCAGGCTGTTCCCGGGCGGCGACGGGCGACTCATCCTGACCGACCCGGACAACATGCTCACCACGGGCGTGGACGTCGAGGCCCGGCCGCCGGGCAAGAAGGTCAAGCGGCTGTCCCTGCTCTCGGGTGGTGAGCGCTCACTCACCGCCGTGGCGCTCCTGGTGTCGATCTTCAAGGCGCGGCCCAGCCCGTTCTACGTCATGGACGAGGTCGAGGCGGCGCTCGACGACACCAACCTCCAGCGGCTGATCCGCATCATGCAGGAGCTGCAGGAAGCCTCCCAGCTGATCGTGATCACGCACCAGAAGCGGACCATGGAGGTCGCCGACGCGCTGTACGGCGTCTCCATGCAGGGCGATGGTGTGTCGAAGGTCATCTCGCAGCGGCTCCGCTAGATACGTGCTGCCTACACCGACTGCGACCTGCACGTTTCCATAGCTTCAATTCTTGAACACAAATCCCTCACCTCGCCGCTCGAAGTCCACGGCAGGCGAAGTATTGACTTCGATACTTGAAGGAATAGTCTCGGCAACGTTGTTTTTACCTTCAGTGGTGAGCGACGTGAAGGGTTCGCCCCCACTCCGGCAGCGTTGCCGGTGGCCCGAGGAGTACACGTGACCAGCACAGCGCAGGCACCCAAGTCAGGAGCCGCATCGGCTCATCCCGATCATCTCGGGCACGTCATCTTCATCGCGGCGGCGGCCGCGATGGGCGGTTTCCTCTTCGGCTACGACAGCTCCGTGATCAACGGCGCCGTCGAGGCCATCCGTGGCCGCTATGACATCGGCTCCGCGGCGCTGGCCCAGGTCATCGCCATCGCGCTGATCGGCTGTGCCATCGGTGCCGCGACCGCCGGCCGCATCGCCGACCGCATCGGCCGCATCCGGTGCATGCAAATATCGGCCGTCCTGTTCACGGTCAGTGCCGTCGGTTCGGCGCTCCCCTTCTCGCTGTACGACCTCGCCTTCTGGCGTGTGATCGGCGGCTTCGCCATCGGCATGGCCTCCGTGATCGGCCCCGCCTACATCGCCGAGGTCGCCCCACCGGCCTACCGCGGTCGCCTCGGCTCGTTCCAGCAGGCCGCGATCGTCATCGGCATCGCGATCTCGCAGCTGGTCAACTGGGGTCTGCTGAACGCCGCGGGCGGTGACCAGCGTGGCAAGCTCATGGGCCTGGAGGCCTGGCAGGTCATGCTCGGCGTCATGGTCATCCCGGCCGTCCTCTACGGCCTGCTCTCCTTCGCGATCCCCGAGTCCCCGCGCTTTCTGATCTCCGTCGGCAAGCACGAGCGGGCCCGCGAGATCCTCGAAGAGGTCGAGGGCAAGAGCGTCGACCTGGACGCCCGCGTCGCCGAGATCGAGCACGCGATGACCAGCGAGCACAAGTCCACCTTCAAGGACCTGCTCGGCGGCTCCTTCTTCTTCAAGCCGATCGTCTGGGTCGGCATCGGCCTGTCGGTCTTCCAGCAGTTCGTCGGCATCAACGTCGCGTTCTACTACTCCTCGACGCTGTGGCAGTCGGTCGGCGTCGACCCGACGGACTCCTTCTTCTACTCCTTCACGACGTCGATCATCAACATCGTCGGCACCGTGATCGCCATGATCTTCGTAGACCGCGTCGGCCGTAAGCCGTTGGCCCTCATCGGCTCCGTCGGCATGGTGATCGGCCTCGCGCTGGAGGCCTGGGCGTTCTCCTTCGACCTGGTCGACGGCAAGCTGCCGGCCACCCAGGGCTGGATCGCCCTGATCGCCGCGCACGTCTTCGTCCTCTTCTTCGCCCTGTCGTGGGGTGTGGTCGTCTGGGTCTTCCTCGGCGAGATGTTCCCGAACCGGATCCGCGCCGCCGCACTGGGTGTGGCCGCCGCCGCGCAGTGGATCGCCAACTGGGCCATCACCGCGAGCTTCCCGTCGCTGGCCGACTGGAACCTCTCCGTGACCTACGTGATCTACACGGCCTTCGCCGCGCTCTCCATCCCGTTCGTCCTCAAGTACGTCAAGGAGACGAAGGGCAAGGCGCTGGAGGAAATGGGCTGAGCCTCGTATTGAGGCCCTCGCACTCGAGGGGCCGGGCCAAGGTCCCCGCTGCCCGCCCCTCGACACCCGTAGGACGTACTGCCCCGGCTCACCCGGCCTTCACGGTCCGAGCCGGGGCAGCACGTCTTCGCAGAACAGCCGCAGGCTCCGCCACCCCTCGTCCACCGGCATCCCGCCCGCCAGCGGATGCAGGACGAGGTTGTCCAGACCCTGGGCCACGCACGCGTCGGGCGTGAGGATCCGGTACACGCCCTCGGCGCGCAGCTCGTCCACCGTCGTGGCCGCCGACCGCACCGCCGAGCGGATGTCGCCGGACTGCCAGGAGGCGTACGTCCGGGCCTCGTGCAGGAAGTGCTCGCCGTACGCGGCCCACGCCTCGTCGGGGTCCTCGGCGAGGTGGATCAGGGGAGTCTCGGCGGCGGGCATCATGGTCCAGCCCTCGGTGCCGTACTCGACGAGCCGCTCCTTGTAGTACGCCTCCAGCTCCGGCAGGTGCGCGCTGGGGAAGAAGGGCAGGCCGAGCCGGGCGGCCCGGCGGGCGGCGGCCTTCGAGGAGCCGCCGACCAGGAGCAGGGGGTGCGGGTCGGAGTACGGGCGTGGGGTGACCCGTACCGTACGGCCCCGGTACTCGAAGGGCTCGCCCGTCCAGGCCTTCAGCACCGTCTCCAACAGCTCGTCCTGGAGCCGGCCCCGCCGTTTCCACTCCACGTCGAACTGGGCGTACTCCTCGGGCCGGTACCCGATCCCGGCGACCGTCACCAGCCGCCCGCCGCTCAGCAGGTCCAGTACGGCGATGTCCTCCGCCAGCCGCAGCGGGTCGTGCAACGGGCCGATCACCGCCGAGACGGTCACCGCGATCCGGCGCGTGGCCCCGAACACCGCGCCTGCGAACGCGAACGGCGAGGGCAGCCAGTTGTTGTCGACGCCGTGGTGCTCCTCGGTCTGCACGGTGGTGATCCCCTGGCCGTCGGCGTAGGCGGCCATTTCCAGGGCGGCCCGGTAGCGGGCGCCGAGCGAGGCGGGGGTGGCGCCGGGCTCGACCAGGTTGAAACGGACGACGGTGACGGGCATGGGAGCCCCCTTCGCCGGGCGGGTGGGGTGCCGGTGCTGGGGGAGATTAGCTGACGGTTCGTCAGGTAACCAGGGGTAGGGCGTGCCCCCGTTCCGTGCCCCGTTCGGTGGCGCGGGCGACGGACCAGGCGGGGAGGGGTCGCGCATACTGGACGAGTTATGGAAATTGTCATCCTTGCTGTAGTCATCGCCGTGGTCCTGCTCGGTGTGCTCGGCGGGCTCGTAGTCGGCAGCCGGCGCAGGAAGCCGCTGCCCCCGCCGCCGCCCACCGCCCCCGACATCACCGCCCCTCCGGCCGAGCCACACATCGGCGACGAGGCCGAGACGCCGCGCGACGAACCGCGCCGGACGATCGAGGAGGTGGACCTCCCGGACGGCTCGGCTCCCGTCGCCGTGGAGGAGCCCCCCTCCGTCCCTGAACCCGAGGCTCCCGAGCTCGAGGTCCCCGAGCCGACCGAGGGCCGCCTGGTCCGCCTGCGCGCCCGCCTTTCCCGCTCGCAGAACGCCCTCGGCAAGGGCCTGCTCACGCTGCTCGCGCGCGAGCACCTCGACGAGGACACCTGGGAGGAGATCGAGGACATCCTGCTCACCGCCGACGTCGGCGTGCTGCCCACCCAGGAGCTGGTCGAACGCCTGCGCGAGCGCGTGAAGGTGCTCGGCACCCGCACGCCGGACGAGCTGCGCGCTCTGCTGCGCGAAGAGCTGCTCAAGCTGGTCGGCACCGACGTCGACCGCACGGTCAGGACGGAGCCCGAGGCCAGCAAGCCCGGCATCGTGATGGTCGTCGGTGTCAACGGCACCGGCAAGACCACCACCACCGGCAAGCTCGCCCGCGTCCTGGTGGCCGACGGCCGCAGCGTCGTGCTCGGTGCCGCCGACACCTTCCGCGCCGCCGCCGCCGACCAGCTGCAGACCTGGGGCGACCGGGTCGGTGCCCACACCGTGCGCGGCCCCGAGGCCGGCGACCCGGCCTCCGTGGCCTTCGACGCGGTCAAGGAGGGCAAGGAGATGGGCGCGGACGTCGTGCTCATCGACACCGCGGGTCGCCTGCACACCAAGACCGGCCTCATGGACGAGCTCGGCAAGGTAAAGCGCGTCGTCGAGAAGCACGCGCCCCTGGACGAGGTGCTGCTCGTCCTCGACGCGACCACGGGCCAGAACGGTCTGGTGCAGGCCCGGGTCTTCGCCGAGGTCGTCGCCATCACCGGCATCGTCCTCACCAAGCTGGACGGCACGGCGAAGGGCGGCATCGTCATCGCGGTGCAGCGCGAGCTGGGTGTGCCGGTCAAGCTGGTCGGCCTGGGAGAAGGCGCGGACGACCTGGCGCCCTTCGAGCCGGAGGCGTTCGTGGATGCGCTTATCGGAGACTGACCTGCAGACATCCGTATGCGGTCGAAGAAGCGCCCGCCCCCAAGGTGCAGTTGGGGCCGGGCGCTTCGCTGTGTACGCCTACGCTCGCGACCGGTGCGCCACGTAAGCCAGCGTCCCCAGCAACAAGCGCGCCGCCGGCGGCTTCGTCGCCGTGTCCAGTGACGGCGGCCGCAGCCAGCGCGCCGGACCCAGCCCGCCCCGGTCGGACGGCGGAGCGGTGATGTACGTGCCGAGGCCGAGGCCGTGGAGGTCCAGGGAGGTGGGGTCGTCCCAGCCCATGCGGTAGAGGAGCTCGGGGAGTCCGGCGGCGGCGCCGGGGGCGACGAAGAAGTGGGCGCGGCCCTCGGGGCCGACGGTGACCGGGCCGAGGGGCAGGCCCATGCGCTCCAGGCGGACCAGGGCACGGCGCCCGGCGGGCTCGGCCACCTCGATCACGTCGAAGGCCCGGCCGACCGGCAGCATCACCGCGGCGCCGGGGAACTCCCCCCAGGTCTTGGTGACCTCGTCGAGGGTCGCCCCGGCCGGGACGTGCGGCGCGAAGTCGAGAGGATGGGCGCCCGGGGCGGCGCAGTCGGCGCGCCCGCACGAGCAGACGCCCGCGGCGGCGCGCGCCCCCGGGACCACGTCCCAGCCCCAGAGTCCGGTGAACTCGGCGACGGTCGTGCACTCCGAAGAGCGGCCGCGCCGACGCGAGCCGGAGCGGATCTCCCGAATGCCGCCGATCGTGAAGCCCATGCCCCCTCCAACGGGTCCGGCGTGCCGGTGGTTACGTGGCGAACGCGAAATGTGACTCTCCGTTGCCATGCCCCGTGCCACTTACAGGTCATGGCGGCGCCCGGAAGCACCCCGGGTGGTGCGCTCAGCCCCGTGCGCCCCAGAGTGCACCGCTCCGCCCACTCCCGGCCGTCCTCTGTCAAGTGAATCGTGCGGAGGTGAGCGTGAGTTCATTCGAAGGGGTGGCGAATGGTGGCGTTTCCGGGATCGCCGTGGCTGGACGCGTGATCGTAGGATTACTTTGAGTGCATGAGGCCTGGGGGCACATGCACTCGTGGGTATGCCGGAGGCAACCCGGCTTCCCGTTCGAAGGATGACAACCACCGGACGGGCGGCCGTATTTACCGGCATTCTGATAGGGCTTGGCGCACTCAGTGACAAGTGGTCTCAGGGATGGGGGCGTTCCAGTGAGCGGCAACGGCGGTAGCGGGACGGGCGCTGCAAACGCAACGAACGCTGACAAGCGCCCGAACGAGCTGCTCACTTCGTGGTTCGTGCGCAGCGGCTGGTCCAAGGGCGAGCTCGCCCGCCAGGTCAACCGCAGGGCCCGCCAGTTGGGCGCCAACCACATCTCCACCGACACCTCGCGGGTGCGCCGCTGGCTGGACGGCGAGAACCCCCGCGAGCCGATCCCCCGGATCCTGTCCGAGCTGTTCTCGGAGCGGTTCGGCTGTGTTGTCTCCGTCGAGGATCTCGGCCTGCGTACCGCCCGTCAGTCACCCTCCGCGACCGGCGTCGACCTGCCCTGGACGGGCCCGCAGACGGTGGCCCTGCTCAGCGAGTTCTCGCGCAGCGACCTGATGCTGGCGCGGCGCGGCTTCCTCGGGACCTCGCTGGCCCTGTCCGCGGGCCCGTCCCTCATCGAGCCCATGCAGCGCTGGCTGGTGCCCGCGCCCCCGTCCCCGCACCACGAGCCCGAGCCGTCCTCGTCGTCCTCGGCCCGCCGCGGCCGGCTGTCCAAGCCCGAGCTGGACCTCCTTGAGTCGACGACGGTGATGTTCCGCCGGTGGGACGCCCAGTGCGGCGGCGGCCTGCGCCGCAAGGCGGTCGTCGGTCAGCTGCACGAGGTGACCGACCTCCTCCAGGAGTCGCAACCCGAGGCCACCGCCAGGAAGCTGTTCAAGGTCGCCGCCGAGCTGGCGGAGCTCGCGGGGTGGATGTCGTACGACGTCGGGCTGCAGCCCACCGCGCAGAAGTACTTCGTGCTCGCCCTGCACGCCGCCAAGGAGGCGGGCGACAAGCCGCTCGGCTCGTACGTCCTGTCCAGCATGAGCCGCCAGATGATCCACCTCGGGCGGCCCGAGGACGCCCTGGAGCTGATCCACCTCGCGCAGTACGGCAGCCGGGACTGCGCGAGCCCGCGCACCCAGTCCATGCTGTATGCGATGGAGGCCCGCGCCTACGCCAACATGGGGCAGCCCGGCAAGTGCAAGAGGGCGGTCCGGATGGCCGAGGACACCTTCGCCGACGCCGACGAGTGGGACGAGCCGGACCCCGACTGGATCCGCTTCTTCTCCGAGGCCGAGCTGTACGGCGAGAACTCCCACTCCTACCGCGACCTCGCCTACGTCGCCGGCCGCAGCCCCACCTACGCCTCGCTGGCCGAGCCTCTGATGCAGCGGGCCGTCGAGCTCTTCGCCCAGGATCCCGATCACCAGCGTTCGTACGCACTCAATCTGATCGGCATGGCCACGGTCCATCTGCTCCAGCGGGAGCCCGAGCGGAGTGCGGTGCTGGCCACCAAGGCCATGCTGGAAGCCAAGAAAGTGCGCTCGGAGCGCGTCAACACTCGTATTCGAAAGACGGTCGACACGGCTGTACGCGATTTCGGCGATCTCGCCGAGGTCGTGGACCTCACCGACCAGCTCGCGATCGAGCTCCCCGAGACCGCTGAAGCGGTCTGAGACACCGGCAGAACCCCTGAACCCCGGCCACGGCCGGCCTTCCCGAACTGCCCGACTCGGCTCCCCCCATGCCAGGTCATCGGAAGGTCGACCGTGGCCGGTTTCCTGCCTTCGCCAAAGGTTGCGCCACGATAACGATCGACGCGCCCAATATCTGCCAGTTCATCTAGGCGTAACACACGGGGCGCCTTCGTCACGGCGGCGAAACAACGAGGGGCTTCGACCGAAACGGCGCTGCGTCAATCTCATGGCGCATAACCGGCCCACCCCTCAAATCCGCTCAGGCTTCGCCCGCACGGGGCCGTACCAACGACGAGGAGACGCCGATGGCACCAGCAGCCATCACGCTCGCCGCAGAAGCACCCAAGCTGTCTGCCGCCAACACTGGCTTCATGCTCATCTGTTCCGCCCTGGTGCTGATCATGACTCCGGGTCTTGCCTTCTTCTACGGAGGCATGGTCCGCGTCAAGAGCACTCTGAACATGCTGATGATGAGCTTCATCAGTATCGGGGTCGTCACCATCCTGTGGGTGCTGTACGGCTTCTCCATGGCCTTTGGTACTGACTCCGGCAGCATCATCGGATGGAACTCCGACTGGGTAGGCCTCAGCAACATCGGCCTGACGGAGCTGTGGGATGGCTACACCATCCCGATCTTCGTCTTCATGATCTTCCAGATGATGTTCGCCATCATCACCCCCGCCCTGATCAGCGGTGCCCTCGCGGACCGCGTGAAGTTCACCGCGTGGGCGCTGTTCGTCGCCCTGTGGGCCACGGTCGTCTACTTCCCGGTCGCGCACTGGGTCTGGGGCGCCGGTGGCTGGGCCTTCGAGCTGGGCGTCATCGACTTCGCCGGTGGTACGGCGGTCCACATCAACGCGGGTGCCGCGGCACTCGGCGTGATCCTGGTCATCGGCAAGCGGGTCGGGTTCAAGAAGGACCCGATGCGTCCGCACAGCCTGCCGCTGGTCATGCTCGGCTCCGGTCTGCTGTGGTTCGGCTGGTTCGGCTTCAACGCCGGTTCCTGGCTCGGCAACGACGACGGTGTCGGCGCGCTGATGTTCGTCAACACGCAGGTCGCCACCGCCGCCGCCATGCTGGCCTGGCTCATCTACGAGAAGATCCGCCACGGCGCGTTCACCACGCTGGGCGCGGCTTCCGGTGCCGTCGCGGGCCTCGTCGCCATCACCCCGTCGGGTGGTGCCGTCTCCCCGCTCGGCGCGATCGCCGTCGGTGTCATCGCCGGTGTCCTGTGCGCCATGGCCGTCGGCCTGAAGTACAAGCTCGGCTACGACGACTCGCTCGACGTCGTCGGTGTCCACCTGGTCGGCGGTGTCGTCGGCTCCCTGCTGATCGGCCTGCTCGCCAGCGGCCACGGCCAGTCCACCGTGGAAGGCCTCTTCTACGGCGGCGGCATGACCCAGTTCTGGAAGCAGTGCGCCGGTGTCTTCGCGGTGCTCGGCTACTCGCTCGTCGCCTCGGCGATCCTCGCCTTCCTGATCGACAAGACGATGGGTATGCGGGTTCCCGAGGACGTGGAGGTCGCCGGTATCGACCAGGCCGAGCACGCCGAGACCGCATACGACTTCAGCGGCGCCGGCGGTGGTTACGACCGCAGCGCCGTGCCGGCCCCGCCCGCCTCTGAGTCCAAGAAGGTGGACGCATGAAGCTCATCACCGCCGTCGTGAAGCCCCACCGGCTCGACGAGATCAAGGAAGCCCTCCAGGCCTTCGGGGTCCACGGCCTGACGGTCACCGAAGCGAGCGGCTACGGTCGTCAGCGGGGACACACCGAGGTCTACCGCGGTGCCGAGTACACGGTCGACCTGGTCCCCAAGATCCGCATCGAGGTGCTGGCCGAGGACGACGACGCAGAGGGTCTCATCGACGTCATCGTCAAGGCGGCCCGCACCGGCAAGATCGGTGACGGCAAGGTCTGGTCCCTCCCGGTCGAGACCGCCGTACGGGTCCGCACCGGCGAGCGCGGCCCGGACGCGCTCTGACAGAAGAACAGAACAGGAGCCACTGGGTGACGAGTACGGACGTGCGCAAGGATGCAGAGGACTCGGGACCCAGCGGCTACGCGGCGGCCCGGCTGCGCCTCCTCACTGAGGGGGCGCGGTCCGGGCCGCCGCGCCGTGCCGCCCTCGCCGAACTGACCGACGACTGGCTGTCGGGCCTGTTCAACGCGGCGGGGGAGGCGCTGCGCGGGGTCTCCCTGATCGCCGTCGGCGGCTACGGCCGCGGTGAACTGTCCCCACGCAGCGACCTGGATCTGCTTCTGCTGCACGACGGCAGCGACTCCGACGCGGTCGCCGCACTGGCCGACCGCATGTGGTACCCGGTCTGGGATCTCGGCCTCGCCCTCGACCACTCCGTGCGTACGCCGGCCGAGGCCCGCAAGACCGCCGGCGAGGACCTGAAGGTCCAGTTGGGGCTGCTGGACGCCCGGCACCTCGCGGGCGACCTCGGTCTCACCGCGGGATTGCGTACGGCCGTCCTCGCCGACTGGCGCAACCAGGCGCCGAAACGTCTCCCCGAGCTCCAGGAGCTGTGCGCCGAGCGCGCCGAGCGGCAGGGCGAGCTGCAGTACCTCCTGGAGCCGGACCTCAAGGAGGCTCGCGGCGGTCTGCGCGACGCCACCGCCCTGCGCGCCGTCGCAGCCTCCTGGCTCGCCGACGCCCCGCGTGAGGGCCTCGACGACGCCAGGCGCCGGCTCCTCGACGTCCGCGACGCCCTGCACCTGACGACCGGGCGGGCGACCGACCGGCTCGCCCTCCAGGAGCAGGACCAGGTCGCGGCCGAGCTCGGGCTCCTGGACGCCGACACACTCCTCCGGCAGGTCTACGAGGCCGCCCGTGTCATCTCGTACGCCAGTGATGTCACCTGGCGTGAAGTGGGGCGCGTGCTCCGGTCGCGGGCTGTGCGGCCGCGTCTGCGCGCCATGCTCGGGGGCGGCAAGCCGGTCTCCGACCGCTCGCCGCTGGCCGAGGGGGTCGTGGAGCAGGACGGCGAGGTGGTGCTCGCCCGCGCCGCGCGCCCCGAACGCGACCCCGTGCTCCCCCTGCGTGCCGCGGCCGCCGCCGCGCAGGCCGGGCTTCCGCTCTCTCTGCACGCCGTACGGCGCATGGCGGCCGCCGCCCGCCCCCTGCCCGCGCCTTGGCCCGCCGAGGCGCGCGAACAGCTGGTGACCCTCCTCGGCTCCGGCCCGCCCACCATCGACGTATGGGAGGCGCTGGAGGCGGAAGGCCTGATCACCCGCCTGCTGCCCGACTGGGAACGGGTGCGCTGCCGGCCGCAGCGCAACGCCGTGCACGTCTGGACCGTCGACCGGCACCTCATCGAGACCGCCGTCCGCGCCTCCGAGTTCACCCGCCGCGTCAGCCGCCCCGACCTCCTGCTGGTCGCCGCGCTGCTGCACGACATCGGCAAGGGCTGGCCCGGCGACCACTCCGTGGCCGGCGAGATCATCGCCAAGGACGTGGCCGCCCGCATCGGCTTCGACCGCGCCGACGTGGCGGTGCTCGCCACGCTCGTACGCCACCACCTGCTGCTCATCGACACCGCCACCCGGCGCGACCTGGAGGACCCGGCCACCGTGCGCTCGGTCGCCGAGGCGGTCGGCTCGCAGAGCACGCTGGAGCTGCTGCACGCGCTGACCGAGGCGGACGCGCTGGCCACCGGACCGGCGGCCTGGTCGTCCTGGCGGGGCTCGCTCGTCGCCGACCTGGTCAAGCGGGTCCACGCGGTCCTGTCAGGCGACCTGCCGGACGAACCCGAGTCCGCCACGCCCACCGCCGAGCAGGAGCGCCTGGCCATCGAGTGCATCGCCACCGGCGGACCCGTGCTCGCCCTGCGCGCGCAGACCGAGCCGCCGCCGACCGACGAGCAGCCGCCCGGCGATCCCGAGCCGCTCGGTGTGGAACTGCTCATCGCCGTACCCGACCAGGCGGGCGTGCTGCCCGCGGTGGCCGGCGTCCTCGCCATGCACCGCCTCACGGTCCGCACCGCCGAACTGCGCGCCCTGGACCTGCCGGACGGTGTCGAGGGCTCGGTGCTGCTGCTGAACTGGCGGGTCGCCGCCGAGTACGGCTCCCTGCCCCAGGCCGCCCGGCTCCGCGCCGATCTCGTACGCGCCCTCGACGGTTCCCTCGACATCACCGGCCGCCTCGCCGAGCGCGACGCCGCCTATCCCCGCCGCCGGGGAGTCGTGGCGCCGCCGCCCCGGGTCACCGTCCACCCGGCCGCGTCCCGGCTTGCCACCGTCATCGAGGTCCGCGCTCAGGACGTACCGGGCCTGCTGCACCGCATCGGGCATGCGCTGGAGGAGGCGGGCGTGCGGATGCGCAGCGCGCATGTGAGCACGCTCGGGGCCAACGCGGTCGACGCCTTCTACGTGACCGGGCCACAGGGCGCGCCGCTGCCCAGCGAGGAGGCGGCGAGCGTGGCACGGAAGCTGGAGGAGACACTGCGGGGATGACCCGCGCGGGGTGGTCCGGACTGCGCCCTCGGCGCTGAAGCGTCGAGGCAGCGTCCCCGCGGAAGCGGGCTGCCGTCCCCGTCTGCTGTATGCGGCGGGCGGGGGCGATTGCCTTGCGCGGCCGGATACCCTGGAAGACGCTCACACTGCCCCCGACTCCGAGGACCGACGCCGCCGTGTTCGATACTCTCTCCGATCGCCTCTCAGCGACCTTCAAGAACTTGCGCGGCAAGGGGCGCTTGAGCGAAGCGGACATCGACGCCACGGCGCGCGAGATCCGCATCGCGCTCCTCGAAGCCGACGTCGCCCTGCCCGTCGTCCGCACGTTCATCAAGAACGTCAAGGAACGCGCGCTCGGGGCCGAGGTCTCGCGGGCGCTGAACCCGGCCCAGCAGGTCCTGAAGATCGTGAACGAGGAGCTCGTCACGATCCTCGGTGGTGAGACCCGCCGCCTGCGCTTCGCCAAGCAGCCGCCGACCGTGATCATGCTGGCGGGTCTGCAGGGTGCCGGTAAGACCACCCTCGCGGGCAAGCTCGGCCGCTGGCTGAAGGAGCAGGGCCACTCGCCCATCCTGGTCGCCGCAGACCTCCAGCGCCCGAACGCCGTCAACCAGCTCAGCGTCGTCGCCGAGCGGGCCGGCGTGGCCGTCTACGCACCCGAGCCGGGCAACGGCGTGGGTGACCCGGTCAAGGTCGCCAAGGACTCCATCGAGTACGCCAGGACCAAGGTCCACGACATCGTGATCGTGGACACCGCCGGCCGCCTCGGCATCGACGCCGAGATGATGCAGCAGGCCGCGGACATCCGGGACGTGGTCTCGCCCGACGAGATCCTCTTCGTCGTCGACGCCATGATCGGTCAGGACGCGGTCAACACCGCCGAGTCCTTCCGCGACGGCGTCGGCTTCGACGGCGTGGTGCTCTCCAAGCTCGACGGTGACGCCCGCGGTGGTGCGGCCCTGTCGATCGCCTCGGTGACCGGCAAGCCGATCATGTTCGCGTCGAACGGCGAGAAGCTCGAGGACTTCGACGCCTTCCACCCTGACCGGATGGCCTCCCGCATCCTCGACATGGGTGACCTGCTCACCCTGATCGAGCAGGCGGAGAAGACGTTCAGCCAGGAAGAGGCCCAGCAGATGGCCTCCAAGCTGGCGTCCAAGAAGGGCCAGGACTTCACCCTGGACGACTTCCTGGCCCAGATGGAGCAGGTCAGGAAGATGGGCAGCATCTCCAAGCTGCTCGGCATGCTTCCGGGCATGGGCCAGATCAAGGACCAGATCAACAACCTCGACGAGCGCGACGTCGACCGCACGGCCGCCATCATCAAGTCGATGACCCCGGCCGAGCGCCAGGAGCCGACGATCATCAACGGCTCGCGCCGCGCCCGTATCGCCAAGGGCTCCGGTGTCGACGTCAGCGCGGTCAAGGGCCTGGTCGAGCGGTTCTTCGAGGCCCGCAAGATGATGTCGCGCATGGCCCAGGGCGGCGGCATGCCCGGCATGCCGGGGGTCCCGGGCATGGGCGGCGGCCCCGGCAGGTCCAAGAAGCAGCCGAAGAAGGCCAAGGGCAAGCAGCGCTCCGGCAACCCGATGAAGCGCAAGCAGCAGGAGCAGGAGGAGGCCGCCCGCCGCGCCGCAGCGGCCCAGAACGGCGGCGCCTTCGGCGTGCCGGGCCAGCAGGCTCCTCAGGACTTCGAACTGCCGGACGAGTTCAAGAAGTTCATGGGCTGACAGCCATCACTCCTCGACGTACCGAGGGCGTCCTTCCTGCGAAGGGCGCCCTCGGTACGTCGAAGAGGCCGACGCCTAGGGAACTCGCGCTATCAGGTACCGGAACACGTTCGGCATCCACACCGTGCCGTCCCGGCGCTGATGCGGATGCAGGGCCTCCTTCAGCTCCTTGTCCACCTGGACCTGGTCCGTCGCGGAGACCGCCGCGTCGAAGAGGCCCGTCGAGAGCAGTCCGCGTACCGCGCTGTCGACGCCGGCGTACCCGAAGGGACAGGAGACGCGGCCGGAGCCGTCCGGCTTGAGGCCGGCCCGGTGGGCGACCTCCTCCAGGTCGTCCCGGCGGGCGAGGCGCCAACTGCCGGTACTGCGCAGCGGATCCGCCAGCTTGGTGGCCACCCGCAGCACGGACGACGTGGCGCACCGCTCCGGCGGACCCCACCCGGCCAGCACCACCGGCGCCCCCCGCTCGGCGAGCGGCACCGCCGAGGCGAGCAGCTCCTCGAGCCCTTCCGAGTCGCCCGCCAGACAGCCGATGGGCTCGAAGGCGGTCACCACCGTGTACGCGGGCGCAGCCGCGTCGGCCGCGTCCCCGGGCGAACCGTCGACCAGCCGGACACCGGCACGGGTGCGCGCGCCCCACGTCTGCGGCACCAGCCGCTCGCGCGCGAGGGCCAGCCGTTCGGGGGAGGAGCCGTCGACACCGGTCACCGCGGCACCTCTGGAGGCCGCTATCAGCAGGGCGAGCCCGGAGCCGCAGCCGAGGCCCAGCAGCCGCGAGGCCGGGCCCACTTCCAGTCGCTCGTAGACGGCCTCGTAGAGCGGCACCAGCATCCGCTCCTGGATCTCCGACCAGTCACGCGCGCGTGCACCGAGGTCCACACGGGGTGGCTCTCCCGTATGAGACAGGTGCTGCCGCACGAGCGTAGGTGTCATAGGTAAGCGCCCCAATCCGCCGAGAGTTGCCCCAGTGCCCGATTCCGTAGCCCCCGTGACGTCCGCACGCACTCCCCCCCCGTATGCCAGATAACTCCGCACTCGACCGTGCGTCCAGGGGTTGTCGGGCCCGGCTTGCGGGTTGGCGGTGCGAGTGGCGAGAATTCACATACCGGCAATCTGGGCCCGTACGATCGCGCCATGGCAAAGGCACCCGTACTCACGCCCCGCGCGGACGACTTCCCGCGCTGGTACCAGGATCTGATCAGCAAGGCCGAGCTTGCCGACAACGGGCCGGTGCGCGGCACCATGGTGATCCGACCGTACGGGTACGGGCTGTGGGAGCGGATGCAGGCGGAGATGGACGCCCGCATCAAGGAGACGGGCACCCAGAACGCGTACTTCCCGCTGCTGATCCCGCAGTCGTACCTCGCGCGCGAGGCGGACCACGTCGAGGGGTTCGCGCCCGAGCTGGCCGTGGTCACGCACGGCGGCGGCAAGGAGCTGGACGAGCCCGCGGTCGTCCGCCCCACCTCCGAGATGATCATCAACGACTACTTCTCGAAGTGGGTGCAGAGCTACCGCGACCTGCCCCTGCTGATCAACCAGTGGGCGAACGTGGTCCGTTGGGAGCTCAGGCCCCGTCTGTTCCTGCGGACCAGCGAGTTCCTCTGGCAGGAGGGCCACACCGCGCACGCCACCTTCGAGGACGCGCGCGACTTCGCCTCCCACATCCATCGCCAGGTCTACGAGGACTTCATGGTGAACGTCCTCGCGATGGACGTCGTCCCCGGCCGCAAGACCGTCAAGGAGCGGTTCGCCGGCGCGATCAACACCCTCACGCTCGAAGGCATGATGGGCGACGGCAAGGCTCTCCAGATGGCCACCAGCCACGAACTCGGCCAGAACTTCGCCAAGGCCTTCAACACCTCGTACCTGTCGAAGGACGGCACGCAGGAACTGGTCTGGCAGACCTCCTGGGGCTCGACCACGCGCATGATCGGCGCCCTGGTGATGATGCACGGCGACGACAACGGCCTCCGGGTCCCGCCGCGCCTGGCGCAGATCCAGGCCGTCGTCCTCGCCATCAAGGGCGACGAGGCGGTTCTGGCCAAGGTCCGCGAGCTCGGCGACCGGCTGAAGGCAGCGGGTGTACGCGTCCAGGTGGACGACCGGGTGGACACCCCCTTCGGCCGCCGCGCTGTCGACTGGGAGCTGAAGGGCGTGCCCGTACGGATCGAGATCGGGCCCCGTGACCTGGAGAACGGCACCGCGATGCTGGCCCGCCGCATCCGGGGCGGCAAGGAGCCGGTGGCCCTGGACGCCCTCGTCGGTCTCCTCCCCGCGATCCTCGAAGAGGACCAGGCCCTGCTCCTGAAGCAGTCCCGCGAGCGCCGCGAGTCCCGCACGTCCGAGGTGTCGACGATCGACGAGGCCGTCGAGGCCGCCGTCGCCGGCGGCTGGGCGCGCATCCCGTGGGCGACCCTCGGCGAAGAGGGCGAGGCCAAGCTGGCCGACCACGCGGTGACCGTACGGTGTCTGGTCAGCGAGGACGGGTTGGTGCCGGAGGACGGCGACGCACCGGGTAACGTCGCGATCGTCGCGCGCGCTTACTGAGTAGCGGCCTTCCGGCGGAAGAGCGACCGAAACGCCTCTTGCGCAACTGCGGACCCCAGTGACCCCGGCGCGCGGACACCGTCTACGCGCTGGGGCGTACGTCAGACTACGCACCGGCTTGCTACGAGCTGTGAGGCTTATCCGCAGATCAGCGCATCCGCCCTCGTCAGGACGCATCAGCGGCAACTGACGGGTACGTGCAAATTATTTGGGATGCCCCGGAATCGGAACACAGGGGCACTCTGGCTCGTTGTCATTACGTGAGCACGACACAGACACCACCTGTTCTCGCCGCAGAGCTGGCGCAGGCGTGGGCCGACATTCAGCGGTACCACCCCGAGCTGCCCGATCTTGCCGCGCCAGAGTCCCTGATCGGGGAGTCGTCGTCCGCGTGCGGTCACGAGCTCTCCTTCGAGCGACTGCTTCACGAGGCAGTCCATGGCATCGCCGCCGCGCGCGGCATCCGCGACACGTCCCGTGCCGGCCGCTACCACAACCGCAGATTCCTCGCGATCGCCGAGGAGCTGGGCCTGGACCACCCCGAGGAACCGCACCCCAGCAGCGGTTTCTCCCTGGTCACGCTTACCCCCGAGGCGAAACGCCGCTACCGCCCGACCAGCGAGCGACTGCAGCGTGCCCTCAAGGCGCACTCGGTGGCCACCACCTCCGACACGTCCCGCACCTTCCGCGGCCCGGCCGCCCGCCACGGCTCCTCCGGCGGCGGCGTCCGGGTCAAGGCGGTCTGCGACTGCGGCCGCAACGTCCGGGTCGTCCCGTCGGTTCTGGCCCAGGCGCCGATCGTGTGCGGAGGGTGCGGGAAGCCGTTCCGCATCCCAGAGGGAGTGGGCGCGGCGGCGAGCTGACCGCCACACCGGCATCTCGTGGGTGCCGGACGAGCGGATGGCCCCGGGCGTGGGATGCCGTTGCGTACGGCCGCAGCGGCACCCCGCGGCGCCGGGTGCTGCTCCGGCATGCCTCGGCGCACCCGCGGTCCGAAGCGACCCGCCGGGTATGGCACAATGGCTAGCTGTACTCGACAGCCGCACAGGAACCCTCTCGCCTCCGGCTGACGCGTCCATCGGGCACTCGGGTACCGCAACCCCACGCGGCCATCTCGCCGTGCCCAACCACGTCAAATCCAGGAGAACCCACTCCCGTGGCAGTCAAGATCAAGCTGAAGCGTCTGGGCAAGATCCGTTCGCCTCACTACCGCATCGTCGTCGCCGACTCCCGTACCCGTCGTGACGGTCGTGCGATCGAGGAGATCGGCCTGTACCACCCGGTGCAGAACCCCTCGCGCATGGAGGTCGACGCCGAGCGCGTGGCCTACTGGCTCTCCGTCGGCGCCCAGCCGACCGAGCCCGTGCTCGCCATCCTGAAGAAGACCGGCGACTGGCAGAAGTTCAAGGGCGAGCCCGCCCCGGCTCCGCTGCTGCAGCCGGCCGAGAAGGCCGCGCGTCCGTCGTTCGAGGCTCTCGGTGGCGACGACGAGGGCAAGGGTGAGGCCATCACCCCGAAGAAGAAGGCTGAGAAGAAGGACGACGCCTCCGCTGAGTCCGCGTCGACCGAGGCCTGAGCATGCTCGAGGAGGCTCTCGAGCACCTCGTGAAGGGCATCGTCGACAACCCTGACGATGTGCAGGTCGCCTCGCGCGACCTGCGTCGCGGGCGGGTGCTGGAGGTCCGGGTCCACCCCGACGACCTCGGCAAGGTGATCGGCCGCAACGGCCGCACGGCACGTGCCCTGCGCACCGTCGTGGGCGCCATCGGCGGCCGTGGTGTCCGCGTCGACCTCGTCGACGTCGACCACGTCCGCTGACGCCAAACGCAGTACCGGCTCGGGCCGGGGAGGGCCACTGGGCCGTCCCCGGCCCGATGTCGTATGTTCCGACGTCGAATGCGCGACGTCGGACGGCCCGTCGTATGACAGGAGAGCAAGCACAGTGCAGCTGGTAGTCGCACGGATCGGCCGTGCCCACGGCATCAAGGGCGAGGTCACCGTCGAGGTACGTACCGACGAGCCGGAGCTCAGGCTCGCTCCCGGCGCCGTCCTGGCCACCGACCCGGCCGCCACCGGTCCGCTGACCATCGAGACGGGCCGAGTCCACAGCGGCCGCCTCCTGCTGCGCTTCGAAGGCGTGCACGACCGCACGGCCGCCGAAGCGCTGCGCAACACCCTCCTGATCGCCGAGGTCGATCCGGAGGAGCTGCCGGAGGACGAGGACGAGTACTACGACCACCAGCTCATGGACCTGGACGTCGTCACCAAGGACGGCGTCGAGGTGGGCCGGATCACCGAGATCTCGCACCTGCCCTCCCAGGACCTCTTCATCGTCGAGCGCGCCGACGGGAGCGAGGTGATGATCCCCTTCGTCACCGAGATCGTCACCGAGATCGACCTCGGGGAACAGCGGGCGGTCATCGATCCGCCGCCGGGCCTGATCGACGACAACGCGGAGATCGCGTCGGCCAGGGACTCCTCCGGGGAAGAGGCGTAATGCGGCTCGACGTCGTCACGATCTTCCCCGAGTACCTGGACCCCCTGAACGTCTCCCTCGTCGGCAAGGCACGCGCGCGTGGACAGCTGAACGTCCACGTGCACGACCTGCGGTCCTGGACGTACGACCGCCACAACACCGTCGACGACACTCCGTACGGCGGCGGTCCGGGCATGGTCATGAAGACCGAGCCCTGGGGCGAGGCGCTGGACTCCGTCCTGGCCGACGGCTACGAGACCGGCTCCCACCGGCCCGCCCTCATCGTCCCCACCCCCAGCGGCCGCCCCTTCACCCAGGAACTCGCCGTCGACCTCTCCGAGCGCCCCTGGCTGATCTTCACGCCGGCCCGTTACGAGGGCATCGACCGCCGGGTCATCGACGAGTACGCGACCCGGATGCCGGTCTACGAGGTCTCCATCGGCGACTACGTCCTCGCCGGTGGCGAGGCGGCCGTACTCGTCGTCACCGAGGCCGTGGCGCGGCTGCTGCCCGGTGTCCTCGGCAACGCCGAGTCGCACCAGGACGACTCCTTCGCGCCCGGGGCCATGGCCAACCTCCTGGAGGGGCCCGTCTACACCAAGCCGCCCCGGTGGCGCGACCGCGGGATCCCGGACGTGCTGCTCAGCGGCCACCACGGCAAGATCGCACGCTGGCGCCGGGACGAAGCACTGAAGCGTACGGCGGCCAACCGGCCCGACCTCATCGAGCGCTGCGACCCCAAGGTCTTCGACAAGAAGGACCGCGAGATGCTCTCCATTCTCGGCTGGGCGCCGGATCCGGCCGGGGAGCCGTACGGCCGATTTTGGCGCAGGCCAGAGGGCATGGAACAATAGGCTGCTGTTGTGCGTCGTCCGGCGTGCGTCCCTGCCGCAGGGGGACACGACGCCCGCCCCGACCCGCGCGACCCCACCCAGAAACCTAGTTTCCGTTGATGACCTGTGGCATCAGCGAGGAAAGCAGACGAAATGTCCAACCTGCTCGACATCGTCGACTCCGCGTCGCTGCGCAGCGACGTCCCGGCCTTCCGCCCGGGTGACACCGTCAACGTCCACGTCCGCGTCATCGAGGGCAACCGCTCCCGTGTGCAGCAGTTCAAGGGCGTAGTCATCCGTCGCCAGGGCGCCGGTGTCCGTGAGACCTTCACGGTCCGCAAGGTCTCCTTCTCCGTCGGCGTCGAGCGCACCTTCCCGGTGCACACCCCGATCGTCGAGAAGATCGAGCTCGTCACCCGCGGTGACGTGCGTCGCGCCAAGCTCTACTACCTGCGCGAGCTGCGCGGTAAGGCCGCGAAGATCAAGGAGAAGCGCGACAGCTGATCTCGCGCGGGGTCCCACAGAGGGGCCGGATAGCATCTGGCCCCGATGGACACCGAAGCACAGCCGACGGAGCGCGACCGCTCCTCCAGCCCTTCCGATGCCGAGGAGATCTCGGACACAGGAGGACCGGAGGACCGGTCGCGTTTCGTGTTGGTGTCGCGAGCCGCCGAGTGGCTACCCGGCGGGCGGATCACCCTGACGCTGCTGGCCTGTCTGCTGTTCCTGCTGCTGCTCGGCAACTTCGTGCTGCAGCCCTTCCAGATTCCCAGCGGATCCATGGAAGGCGGATTGAGGATCGGGGACCGCGTTCTCGTAAATAAGTTGGCGTACCGTTTCGGTGCCGATCCGCAGCGCGGCGATGTCGTCGTGTTCGACGGAACCGGGTATTTCGGGGACGGGGACTACGTCAAGCGCGTTGTGGGGGTCGGGGGAGACCACGTGGTCTGCTGTGACAAGGAGGGGAGGATCGAGGTGAACGGCCGGTCGGTCGACGAGTCGACGTTCCTGTACGCCGGTGACAGCCCCTCCACCGTGCCCTTCGACGTCGAGGTGCCCGCCGGCACCCTGTTCGTCCTCGGTGACCACCGCAGCGACTCCAGCGACTCCCGCGACCACCTGGGCTCACCGGGCGGCGGCATGATCCCCGTCGACGAGGTCATCGGACGGGCCGACTGGATCCTCTGGCCCGCCGGCCACTTCACCCGCCTGCACCGCTCCGGTGCCTACGAGCGCGTGCCCGCCCCGGAGGCGAGCGAGCCGAAACCGGCGGACGGCGCCCATGGGTAACCGCGGCAAACCGCGCGGCGTGTCCGAGAGCGCCGCCGACAACCTGCTGCCCACCGGCTCCCGACGCTCCTTGGGCCCGGCCGGCGGTCGTACCCGCGCCGAGCGGCGCAAGCTCCAGCGCAAGGTCAAGCGGCGTCGCAGGCGCGGAGCGGTCAAGGAGATACCGCTCCTCGTCGGCGTCGCCGTCCTCATAGCCCTCGTCCTGAAGACCTTCCTCGTCCAGGCGTTCGTCATCCCGTCCGGCTCCATGGAGCAGACGATCCAGATCGGCGACCGGGTGCTGGTCGACAAGTTCACCCCGTGGTTCGGCTCCGAGCCCGAGCGCGGGGACGTGGTCGTCTTCAAGGACCCCGGGGGCTGGCTCCAGGACGAGACGACGACCACGAAGAAGGACGACCCCATCGTCGTCAAGCAGGTCAAGGAAGGGCTCACCTTCATCGGTCTGCTGCCGTCCGACGACGAGAAGGACCTCATCAAGCGGGTCGTCGGAGTCGGCGGCGACCGTGTCAAGTGCTGTGACACGCAAGGGCGGGTCACCGTCAACGGCGTTCCCCTGAACGAGGACTATCTGTATCCCGGAAACGCCCCGTCCACGACACCGTTCGACATCACCGTCCCGAAGGGACGACTGTGGGTGATGGGCGACCACCGGGCCAACTCCGCGGACTCCCGCGCGCACCAGAACACCGACTACGGCGGCACGGTCTCCTTGGACTCGGTGGTGGGCCGGGCCAGGGTCATCGCCTGGCCGTTCGGCCACTGGAGCTCGCTGAAGGAGCCGCAAACCTACGCTTCCGTGTCCGACTCGGCGTCCGGGTCGACCGCGGCTCCCCAGATGTCGCTTAGGGTTGATCCCGACGATCCGAACGCATCGATCCGACTCCCGAGCCCTGCGGAACTCCCGCTCGTTATGGGAGTGGTGGGCCTGCGCCGAATCTGGGGCAGGCAGCGGCACAGAGTAAGGAGTTGGCGTGGGGGATGTGGCGGTTGGCGCACGGTCCGGGCACGACGGCGAGGAGCACCGCGGGCGCCCCGCGGAATCAGCCGGCCCGGCCGCGGACAGCGCCGTGACCTCCGGGAGTGACTCCGGGGTGACCAAGGACGGCACGAGGACCGAGGAGACCGGGACGGACGACCAGGGCTCGGGTGGCTCGACCCCCAAGGAGAAGAAGCCGCGCTCTTTCTGGAAGGAACTGCCCATTCTGATCGGCATCGCGCTGGTACTCGCGCTGCTGATCAAGACGTTCCTGCTGCAGGCGTTCTCGATCCCCTCCGACTCGATGCAGAACACCCTGCAGGAGGGTGACCGGGTCCTGGTGGACAAGCTCACACCGTGGTTCGGTTCCGAGCCCGAGCGCGGCGAGGTCGTCGTCTTCCACGACCCGGACAACTGGCTCGCGGGCGAGCCGACGACGGACCCGAACGCGGTGCAGACCTTCCTCAGCTGGATCGGCCTGATGCCGTCCCCGTCGGAGAAGGACCTCATCAAGCGGGTCATCGGCGTCGGCGGCGACACCGTCTCCTGCAAGGGCACCGGCCCGCTGATGGTCAACGGCAAGGAACTGAACGAGCCGTACGTGTACCCGGGCAACACCCCGTGCAGCGACGACGAGGGCGGCCAGTTCACCGTGAAGGTCCCCAAGGGCTCCATCTGGGTCATGGGCGACCACCGGCAGAACTCGCGCGACTCGCGCTACAACCAGAACGACAGGCACAAGGGCATGGTCCCGGTCGACGAGGTCGTCGGCCGCGCCATCGTGAAGGCCTGGCCGATCAGCCGCTGGGGCACCCTGCCGGTCCCGGACACCTTCGACCAGTCCGGCCTGAACACCCAGTCGTCGGCGTCCGCCGCCCTGACGGTCGCGCCGGACGCGCTGGCCTTCGTGGGTGTGGTGCCGGTGGCGCTGTGGCGCCGTCGGAAGATCGCCGTCGCCGTGACCCGCTGAGGTCAAGCCTCGACAAAACCCTCGCGGAGCTTGTGACCTTGGTCGCGGCCGAAGGGCTGACCGGGTCAGGTACCGCCGGGTAGGGTGCGGACCCATGGGTGGCGAGAGCACGACGCGTACGGCCCCGCGCAGCGGCGGCACGGACACAGGCCCGGTGGGCAGCCGGACCGGACAGCGACTGTCCGGACTGGCCGTCGCGCTGGGCCTTGTGCTGTTCCTCGGGGGCTTCGCCTGGGGGGCGGTGGTCTACCGCCCCTACACCGTGCCCACCGGTTCGATGACGCCCACGATCGCTGCGGGCGACCGGGTTCTGGCCCAGCGCGTGGACGGCGGCGAGATACGCCGTGGCGACGTCGTCGTCTTCACGGACAGGAATTGGGTGAGCAACGCGCCCGTGGTCAAGCGGGTGGTCGCGATCGGCGGCGACACGGTGGCCTGCTGCAGCGAGGGCAAGCTGACCGTCAACGGCAAGCAGATCGACGAACCGTATCTGCCGGAGGGCAGCACGGCCGAGATCACGGGCTTTCCGACCGTGACGGTGCCGGAGGGCCGGCTGTTCCTGCTGGGCGACGAGCGAGCGGGCTCCCTGGACTCCACGGCCCACCTCACGGACGCGGCGAGCGGCACGGTGGCCCGGAGCGCCGTGACGGCCCGGGTGGAGGCCGTCGTCTGGCCCATGAACGGCATGCTGGAGCGGCCGACAGGCTTCGAGGCGCTCGGCGCGCTGTCCTCGCCGGGCCCGCTCCGTACGATCGTCGCGCTGATCGTCATCGGGGCCGTGCTCGTCCTCGGCGGTGGCGCGTACGGCCCGGTCGCCAAGCTGCTCGGCGGGCGCTCCCGGACGCGGACGGAGCCGGTCGGTGCCCGCTGAGGCGACGGACGCCGACCGGGACACGTACGAGGGCGGTCTGCGCAAGGTGGCCCGGGTCGTCCTCCTCGATCCCGAGGACCGCATCCTGCTGCTGCACGGCCACGAGCCGGACGATCCGGCCGACGACTGGTGGTTCACACCCGGCGGCGGTCTGGAGGGCGACGAGACACGTGAAGAGGCCGCGCTCAGGGAACTCGCGGAGGAGACCGGCATCACCGAGGTCGAGCTCGGCCCGGTGCTCTGGCGGCGGAGGTGCTCGTTCCCGTTCGCCGGCCGCCGCTGGGACCAGGACGAGTGGTACTACCTGGCCCGGACCACCCAGACGGCCACCGCGGCCACGGGGCTGACCGAGCTGGAGCGGCGCAGTGTCGCCGGAGCTCGCTGGTGGACGTGTCAGGAACTGAGCCGGGCACATGAGACGGTGTATCCGACCAGACTGGCCGAGCTGCTGCGCAGGCTGCTCGACGAAGGTACCCCGGCCGGACCCGTGACCCTGGACACCGAAATCGTCTAGGGGCTGGCGGGACTGGCGCACAATGGTGGGATCGCACGGCTGAAGGGGAACATGCCATGAGCGCCGAGGACCTCGAGAAGTACGAGACCGAGATGGAGCTCAAGCTCTACCGGGAGTACCGCGATGTCGTCGGTCTGTTCAAATACGTGATCGAGACCGAGCGGCGCTTCTATCTGACCAACGACTACGAGATGCAGGTGCACTCGGTCCAGGGCGAGGTGTTCTTCGAGGTGTCCATGGCGGATGCCTGGGTGTGGGACATGTACAGGCCGGCTCGGTTCGTGAAGCAGGTGCGGGTACTCACGTTCAAGGACGTGAACATCGAGGAGCTGAACAAGAACGACCTGGAGCTGCCCGGCGGGTGAGGGGCGGCTGAGGTTCCCCCGCCGGAGTGGCGGAGTTTTCCACAACCGGTGAGTAGTCCACCAAGATCAATTTGGTCGGCCTGTTTGCGTGACGGTTGGCGCCGGAGGTGGTGCCGATATGAACACACATCAGGCACGCAGTGCCCTTGGCAGGTACGGCGAGACGCTGGCCGCGCGGCGGCTGGCGGAGGCCGGGATGACGGTCCTGGAGCGAAACTGGCGCTGCGGCAGGACCGGCGAGATCGACATCGTGGCTCGGGACGGCGACGTCCTGGTCGTCTGCGAGGTCAAGACACGACGGGCCGGGCCCTTCGAGCACCCGATGGCCGCGGTGACACCCGACAAGGCGGTGCGCCTGCGAGGTCTCGCCGAACGCTGGATCCACGCACACGGAGGAGCGCCGCCGGGCGGCGTCCGCATCGACCTGGTGGGCGTCGTCCTGCCCAGCCGCGGCGCGCCCGTGGTCGAGCACGTGCGGGGCGTGGTCTGAGATGGGTTTCGCACGTACGTGCTCGGTGGCGCTCGTGGGCGTCGAGGGCGTGGTGGTCGAGGTCCAGGCCGACCTGGAACCCGGGGTCGCGGCCTTCACGCTGGTGGGGCTGCCGGACAAGAGCCTGACGGAGAGCCGGGACCGGGTTCGGGCGGCGGTGGTCAATTCGGGCGCCTCGTGGCCCCAGAAGAAGCTGACGGTCGGCCTGAGTCCGGCATCCGTCCCGAAGAGCGGCAGCGGGTTCGATCTGGCCATCGCCGCCGCGGTGCTGGGGGCGGCCGAGCGGGTCGATCCGCGGGTGCTTGCCGACATCGTGATGATCGGGGAGGTGGGACTCGACGGCCGGGTGCGGCCGGTGCGGGGCATCCTCCCGGCGGTGCTGGCCGCGGCGGACGCCGGCTACGAGCAGGTCGTGGTGCCGGAATGCGCCGCCGCCGAGGCATCCCTGGTGCCCGGTGTGTCGGTGCTCGGGGTGCGCAGCCTGCGGCAGCTGATCGCGGTCCTCGCGGACGAGCCCGTGCCGGACGAGGAGCCGGACGACGTGGGCCGCCCCGACCCACTCCTCGCTGGCCTGCGCGTACCGGGCACCGGCGCGGCCACCGGGATGCACAGCACGGGTGCCGGACAGCTCGACCACGACCTCGCCGACGTCGTGGGCCAGACCTCGGCGCGCACGGCCGTGGAGGTCGCCGCGGCGGGCGGACATCACCTGTTCCTGGAGGGTCCGCCCGGCGCAGGGAAGACGATGCTCGCGGAGCGGCTGCCCGCCATCCTCCCGCGCCTCGGCCGGCAGGATTCGCTGGAGGTCACAGCGGTGCACTCGGTGGCGGGCCTGCTGCCTCCGGGCAAGCCCCTGATCGACGTCGCCCCCTACTGCGCCCCGCACCACTCGGCGACGATGCAGGCGCTGGTCGGCGGGGGTCCCGGCATCGCCCGGCCCGGCGCGGTGTCGCTCTCGCACCGAGGTGTTCTGTTTCTGGATGAAACACCCGAATTCAGCAGTCGGGCCCTGGACGCCCTCCGGCAGCCCCTGGAGGCGGGGCATGTCGTGATCGCACGCAGTGCGGGCGTCGTGCGCTTCCCGGCGAGGTTCCTGATGGTGCTGGCGGCCAATCCCTGCCCGTGCGGCCGCTTCTCGCGGACGGACGACCTGTGCGAGTGCCCGCCCTCCTTGATCCGGCGCTACCAGGCCAGGCTGTCCGGCCCCCTGCTCGACCGGGTCGATCTGCGGGTCGAGGTGGACCGGGTCACCCGCGCCCAGCTGACCGAGCGCGGCGCCCGGGGCGAGTCCACGGCCACGGTGGCCGACCGGGTCCGGGAGGCCAGGGAACGAGCGGTGGCCCGGCTGGCCGGTACGCCGTGGCGCACCAACAGCGAGGTTCCCGGACGCGAGCTGCGCAGCCGCTGGAGTGCCGTACCCGGCGCCATGGACGACGCGGAGCGGAACCTGGAGCGGGGCGTGCTGACCGCTCGCGGGATCGACCGCGTGCTGCGTGTGGCCTGGACCGTCGCGGACCTCGTCGGTCACGACCGTCCCGACGCGACGGACGTCGCCCTGGCGCTGCAACTGCGCACGGGAGTGCCGCGGGGTGTCCCCATGGCCATCGGAGCGCTGACGTGAGCGTCGACGACGAGCCGGACGGCGAGCTGGTCGGACGCGTCTTCCTCGCCCGGGTCGTCGAGCCCGGTGACGAGGTCGCCGGGCGGTGGGTTCGGGAGTACGGGGTGGGGGAGGTGGTCCGGCGGTTGCGGGGAGGTGGGGTGCCGTTTCCGGGGGTGAGCGACAAGCGGTGGACCGGGTTGCTCGGACGGGCGGCGGCGGCCGAGCCCGCGCGGGATCTCGCAGTAGCTCAGGAGGCCGGTGTGCGGTTCGTGCGTCCGGGTGACGCCGAGTGGCCGGGGCAGCTCGACGACCTGGGAGACGCGCGGCCCGTGGGGCTGTGGGTGCGCGGAAGGCCCAGCCTGCGGATGTGGGCGCTGCGGTCGGTGGCCGTCGTGGGCGCCCGCGCCTGCACCGAGTACGGCGCCCACATGGCGGCCACCCTCGCCGCAGACCTCGCCGAGCGCGGCTGGGTCGTGGTGTCCGGCGGTGCCTACGGGGTCGACGGCGCCGCCCACCGCGGTGCCCTCGGCGCCGGCGGCGCCACCGTCGCCGTACTCGCCTGCGGAGTGGACCGGCCCTACCCGCGCGGACACACCCAGTTGATCACCAGGATCGCGGAACAGGGGCTGGTGATCGGGGAGTTGCCGCCCGGCGATCACCCGACGCCGAGCAGGTTCGTGCTGCGGAACCGGGTGATCGCCGCGCTCACCCGGGGCACGGTCGTCGTCGAGGCCGCCCATCGCAGCGGTTCGCTGGTGACGGCACGTGCGGCCCAGCGTCTGGGCCGACACACCATGGGCGTGCCCGGACCGGCCACCAGCGGCCTCTCGGCGGGTGTGCATGAGCTGCTGCGCGGGGACGCGGTGCTGGTCACGGACGCCGCGGAAGTCGTCGAACTCGTCGGCGACATGGGGGAGCTGGCGCCGGACCGGCGGGGGCCCGTGCTGCCACGCGATCTTCTCGACGCCGCCGCCCGGCGGGTCCTGGCCGCGCTGCCAGGGCGCAGGGCGGCGACACCGGACGAGATCGCGCGCGGCGCGCTGACGACCCGGGACGACGCGATCGCGAGACTGTACGAACTCCGATCACTTGGTTACGTCGAACGACACGGCGACGGCTGGAAGTTGACACGCCAGGCGATGATCTCCGCGGACGGTGGTGGACGCGGGTATTGACCGAGCGTGTTCGGCCGTCCGGGGGAAACCTGATGCCCTTGGAAATTCCCGCAGTTGGCGGCGTCCGGTGATCACGTAGAGCGACGGGTGTGACTCGGCGGGGCGCCCAGCGGAACGTATCTGCGCATGGCCGGAGGCACGTAGTTCGCTCACCGCGACACTTCAGTCACGCTACGCTCACGTGGATTCCGACATCAGGCAGGCGAAGACAGGCGACTCGGCACCAGAACGACATCAGCCCGACAGCTCACCCAGGAACCCCCACTTCACGGCAGAACGGCACAAGGCGACGAATGCCCCAGCACACCTCCGGGTCCGACCGGGCGGCGATCCCCCCAGCCGCCCGCGACGGTGGCAGCGTGCGGCCGCCCGCTCCCTCGACACTCGACGAGCTGTGGCGGTCGTACAAGGCGACGGGGGACGAGCGGCTGCGCGAGCAGCTGATCCTGCACTACTCACCGCTCGTGAAGTACGTGGCGGGACGGGTGAGCGTCGGGCTGCCGCCCAATGTGGAGCAGGCGGACTTCGTGTCGTCGGGGGTCTTCGGGCTCATCGACGCGATCGAGAAGTTCGACGTCGACCGGGAGATCAAGTTCGAGACGTACGCGATCACCCGGATCCGGGGCGCGATGATCGACGAGCTGCGGGCGCTGGACTGGATCCCGCGGTCCGTGCGGCAGAAGGCGCGCAACGTAGAGCGGGCGTACGCCACGCTGGAGGCGCGGCTGCGGCGGACACCGAGCGAGGGGGAGGTCGCCACCGAGATGGGCATCGGGGTCGACGAACTCCACGCCGTCTTCAGTCAGTTGTCGCTGGCCAACGTGGTGGCGCTGGAGGAGCTGCTGCACGTCGGCGGTGAGGGCGGCGGCCGGCTGAGCCTCATGGACACGCTGGAGGACACCGCCGCGGACAATCCCGTGGAGGTGGCCGAGGACCGGGAGCTGCGGCGGTTCCTGGCGCGGGCGATCAACACGTTGCCCGAGCGGGAGAAGACCGTGGTCACGCTGTACTACTACGAGGGGCTCACGCTCGCCGAGATCGGGAACGTGCTGGGGGTGACCGAGAGCCGGGTGAGTCAGATCCACACCAAATCGGTGCTCCAGCTGCGGGCCAAGCTGGCGAGTTTCGGCCGCTGAGGCGGTGGAGCCGGGGAGCCACTCCCGTCGGCGGTGGTCCGTCCGTAGAGTGGTTGACGTGCCAAGGATTAGAGCGGCCTCCGTGGCCGAGCACCGGTCGATGCAGCGAGCCGCCCTGCTGGACGCGGCTCGTTCCCTGTTGTCCGAGGGCGGGACGGAGGCGCTGACCTTCCCGGCCCTGGCCGAGCGGACGGGGCTCGCGCGGTCGTCCGTGTACGAGTACTTCCGGTCGCGGGCCGCCGTGGTCGAGGAGCTGTGCGAGGTCGACTTTCCCGTCTGGGCTGCGGAGGTGTCGGCGGCGATGGAGCGGGCCGGGACGCCTGAGGGCAAGGTCGAGGCGTATGTGCGGCAGCAGCTGGCGTTGGTCGGGGATCGGCGGCACCGGGCTGTGGTGGCGATCTCCGCGAGTGAGCTCGACGCGGGGGCTCGGGAGAAGATCCGGGCCGCGCACGGGGGACTCGTGGCGATGATCGTCGAGGCGTTGGGGGAGATGGGGCACGAGCAGCCTCGGATGGCGGCGATGTTGTTGCAGGGGGTTGTGGACGCGGCCGTGCGGCGGATTGAGCTGGGGGCGGCGGAGGAACCTGCGGTGATTACCGAGGCCGCGGTTTCCATGGCACTGCGGGGTGTCCAGGGCTGAGGCCGAATGTGGGCGGGGGTGGGTCGCGCAGCCCGGTGCTGACCGGTGCCGCTGCGCCCACCCGTGCCGCCCCAGCGGCACGACTGCCCGCAGCTGCGGAGGTGCCCGCTTGCTGGTTCGGTTACGAGGGCGTCGGTAGACCGATCACTGGCAACAGTCGTGACGGGCCTCGATGTAGTAGCCAGGGTGGCAGCAGCGACAGCGGGTTCAGGTAGGTCCCGGCTCTTTTCAGGCCCCAGTGCAGGCACGTGCTCGTGCAGTGGGAGCCCGTCGGTTCGACCGTGCCCACCGGCTCGCCCGCTGCCAGCTCGTCGCCCTTCTTCACCGAGGCCCGGACCGGCTCGTATGTCGTCCGGAGTGGTGGGGCGCCCGTTCCCGGCAGTTCCACCGCGATGACGCCCTTGCCCGCCACCCGGCCCGCGAAGGACACCCGGCCCGCCGCGACCGCTCGTACCGGTGTGCCGGGAGCGGCCCCGAGGTCGATGCCTCGGTGGCCGCGGCCGTATGGCGTCGCGGGGGGTTCCCAGCCGCGCAGGACCGGGGGGCGGTCGCCCACGGGCCAGGTACGGCCGAGGGGCGGGACGGAGGTGTCCGTGGCCGCCGGGCCCAAAGGGGTCGGCCGGCTGGTCGACGGGGGCGTGCAGGTCAGCACCGCCGCCGTGAGAAGCAGCAGCAACCCCGTCCACGCACCCACACATCGCGTACATCGCATCGCTCGCATGCGAGAACCGTCCCGCACCCGCCTCGATCGCGGCCTGGACCTGTGGACCACTCCCGGGTTGTGGACAGCGGCGTCACCCGGTACCTCCCGGGTCCCGTACACTTCTTCTGGCGATCCGGGTCACCGGGTCGACTTCGCACGCCCCGACATCAGGCCGTCAAACAGCCGGTGTCAGCGCCTCTCGGTCCCTAGCGGCACGGCGCATCGCGGGCGTCAGGAGCGAGTGCCATCCGGCACCCGCGGCACAACCGAGAACACCAAGGAGAACGGCCATGGCCGTCGTCACGATGCGGGAGCTGCTGGAAAGCGGCGTCCACTTCGGTCACCAGACCCGTCGTTGGAACCCGAAGATGAAGCGGTTCATCTTCACGGAGCGCAACGGCATCTACATCATCGACCTGCTCCAGTCGCTGTCGTACATCGACCGCGCCTACGAGTTCGTCAAGGAGACCGTCGCCCACGGCGGCACGGTCATGTTCGTCGGCACGAAGAAGCAGGCGCAGGAGGCCATCGCCGAGCAGGCCACCCGCGTCGGCATGCCCTACGTCAACCAGCGCTGGCTGGGCGGCATGCTCACCAACTTCTCGACCGTCTACAAGCGTCTGCAGCGCCTCAAGGAGCTCGAGCAGATCGACTTCGAGGACGTCGCCGCGTCCGGTCTGACCAAGAAGGAGCTTCTCGTGCTCTCGCGCGAGAAGGCCAAGCTGGAGAAGACCCTCGGTGGTATCCGCGAGATGTCCAAGGTGCCCAGCGCCGTCTGGATCGTGGACACCAAGAAGGAGCACATCGCGGTCGGCGAGGCCCGGAAGCTCAACATCCCGGTCGTCGCCATCCTCGACACCAACTGCGACCCCGACGAGGTCGACTACAAGATCCCGGGCAACGACGACGCGATCCGCTCCGTCACGCTGCTCACCCGTGTGATCGCCGACGCGGTCGCCGAGGGCCTCATCTCCCGCTCCGGTGTCGCCACCGAGGGCAAGGGCGACAAGGCCGCGGGCGAGCCGCTGGCCGCGTGGGAGCGCGACCTGCTCGAGGGCGAGAAGAAGGCCGACGAGGCCGAGGCCCCCGCCGCTGCCGAGGCTGCAGCCGAGGCCCCCGCCGCTGAGGCTCCGGCCGAGGAGGCCGCTGCTGAGGCTCCGGCCGAGGCTGCCGCCGAAGCCCCCGTCGAGGCCGAGGCCCCCGCCGCCGAGGCCCCCGCCGCGGACGCCGAGCAGGCCTGACCCTCACACACCTTCGGGTTCTGGACGGCGGGGGCCCACGAAGCCCCCGCCGTCCGGCACCGGTAGATCTTCAGACTTCGAGAGAGATTCCAGAATCATGGCGAACTACACCGCCGCCGACGTCAAGAAGCTCCGCGAGCTCACCGGCGCCGGCATGATGGACTGCAAGAAGGCGCTGGACGAGGCCGAGGGCAACGTCGAGAAGGCCGTCGAGGCGCTCCGCATCAAGGGCCAGAAGGGCGTCGCCAAGCGCGAGGGCCGCTCCGCCGAGAACGGCGCCGTGGTCTCGATCATCGCCGACGACAACTCCTCCGGCGTTCTCGTCGAGCTGAAGTGCGAGACGGACTTCGTCGCCAAGGGTGACAAGTTCCAGGCCGTCGCCACCACGATCGCCGAGCACGTCGCCAAGACCGCCCCGGCCGACCTCGAGGCCCTGCTCGCCTCCGAGATCGAGGCCGGCAAGACCGTCCAGGCGTTCGTGGACGAGGCCAACGCCACCCTGGGCGAGAAGATCGTCCTGGACCGCTTCGCGGCGTTCGCCGACGGCTTCGTGACGGCGTACATGCACCGCACGATGCCCGACCTGCCGCCGCAGATCGGTGTCCTGGTCGAGCTCGACAAGCCCAACGCCGAGATCGCCAAGGGCGTCGCCCAGCACATCGCCGCCTTCGCGCCGAAGTACCTCTCCAAGGAGGACGTGCCGGCCGAGGTCGTCGAGTCCGAGCGCCGCGTCGCCGAGGAGACCACCCGCGCCGAGGGCAAGCCCGAGGCCGCCCTGCCGAAGATCGTCGAGGGTCGCCTCAACGGCTTCTTCAAGGACGCCACGCTGCTCGGTCAGCCGTACGCGCTCGACAACAAGAAGTCCGTCCAGAAGGTTCTGGACGAGGCGGGTGTCACCCTGAAGCGCTTCTCGCGCATCAAGGTCGGCATCTGAGTCCGTACCGCGATCGACGGGCGACCCCGATAGGGTCGACAGCAGTCGTCCGCGTACGCCGCCACCTGTGTGTGGCGGACGACAGCAGATCTGACGAGGAGGCCATTGCCGCGCATGGGATGCGAACCACACCCCGCCGGCAATGGCCTCCTCGTATGTGCACCATGAGGAGAACGCCATGACCACCAAGGCCCAGAAGAGCGACGACGGCAAAGTACGCGGGCGGTTTCTGCTGAAGCTGTCCGGAGAGGCGTTCGCCGGTGGCGGGGGCCTGGGCGTCGACCCCGATGTGGTGCACAAGATCGCCCGCGAGATCGCGGCGGTCGTGCGGGACGGCGCGGAGATCGCCGTCGTCATCGGCGGCGGCAACTTCTTCCGCGGTGCCGAACTGCAGCAGCGTGGCATGGACCGGGCCCGCTCGGACTACATGGGCATGCTCGGCACCGTCATGAACTGCCTCGCCCTTCAGGACTTCCTGGAGAAGGAGGGCATCCAGTCCCGGGTGCAGACCGCCATCACCATGGGGCAGGTCGCCGAACCGTACATTCCGCTGCGCGCCATCCGGCACCTGGAGAAGGGCCGCGTGGTCATCTTCGGCGCCGGTATGGGCATGCCGTACTTCTCCACCGACACCACCGCCGCCCAGCGTGCCCTGGAGATCGACGCCGAGGCGCTGCTCATGGGCAAGAACGGCGTGGACGGGGTCTACGACTCCGACCCGAAGACCAATCCCGACGCGGTCAAGTTCGACGCCCTCGGCTACGGCGAGGTCATCACGCGCGACCTCAAGGTCGCCGACGCCACCGCCGTCACGCTGTGCCGCGACAACAAGCTGCCGATCCTGGTGTTCGAGCTTCTGGCCGAAGGCAATATCGCGCGCGCCGTCAAGGGTGAGAAGATCGGCACGCTGGTGGGTGACCAAGTCAGCCAGGGCTGATGACCCTGACCGGGGGATGGACAATGTCCCGCCGGTCGGGAACCGTGCAAAAGGAAGACGCGACGCAGCCGGCCGCCGCCCCGTCAAGGAACCGCAGCCGGGCCTACTTCAAGACACGCAGGAGCAAGTGGTGATCGAAGAGACCCTCCTCGAAGCCGAGGAGAAGATGGAGAAGGCCGTCGTGGTCGCCAAGGAGGACTTCGCCGCGATCCGCACCGGCCGTGCGCACCCGGCGATGTTCAACAAGATCGTGGCCGACTACTACGGTGCGCTGACGCCGATCAACCAGTTGGCTTCGTTCTCCGTGCCGGAGCCGCGCATGGCGGTCGTGACCCCGTTCGACAAGAGCGCGCTGCGCAACATCGAGCAGGCGATCCGGGACTCCGACCTGGGCGTCAACCCGAGCAACGACGGCAACATCATCCGGGTGGTGTTCCCCGAGCTCACCGAGGAGCGCCGCCGCGACTACATCAAGGTCGCCCGGAGCAAGGCCGAGGACAGCAAGGTCTCCATCCGCTCGGTGCGTCGCAAGGCCAAGGACGCCATCGACAAGCTGATCAAGGACGGCGAGGTCGGCGAGGACGAAGGCCGCCGTGCGGAGAAGGAGCTCGACGACACCACCCACAAGTACGTCGCCCAGGTGGACGAGCTCCTCAAGCACAAGGAAGCGGAGCTGCTCGAGGTCTGATGAACGACTCTTCCTGGGGGCCGCCGCCACAAGCCGGGTACTGGGGGCCGTCCGAGCAGGGGCCGGTCCAGGGGGCTGCCCCGCCGGGTCCCGCGTACGATGCGCATGACGCGCAGCACACTCGGCCCATGCCCATCGCGCCCGACGTACCCGCACACGGCGGAGACCAGGATGACGACCGGGGGGCCGCTCGGCTGAGCGGCCCCTTGTTCCGCGACGAGACGCCGCAGCCGCCGTACGACGTACGGCAGTCGCAGCAGTACGACCCGCCGCAGGCCCCGTCCTACGGCCCTTACGACATGCCGCAGACGCCGTCCTACGGGACGGTGCCGCAGAATCCGGAGCCCATGCCCGACTCCTCGCAGCCGGCGTCCGCGCCGCAGAAGAAGAGCGCGGGCCGCGACCTGAGTGCGGCCATAGGGGTCGGTGTCGGCCTGGGCGTGGTGATAGTCGCGTCGCTGTTCTTCGTCAAGGCCGTGTTCGTCGGCGTGATAGCGGTCGCCGTCGTGGTGGGCCTGTGGGAGCTGACCAGGCGGCTGGAGGAGCGCAAGGGCATCAAGGCGCCCCTCGTTCCGCTCGCGCTCGGCGGCGCGGCCATGGTCGTCTCCGGGTACGTCCGGGGTGCCGAGGGCGCGTGGGTCGCGATGGCGCTGACCGCGCTGGCCGTCCTGGTCTGGCGGATGACGGAACCGCCGGAGGGCTACCTCAGGGACGTCACCGCGGGCGTCTTCGCGGCCTTCTACGTCCCGTTCCTGGCCACGTTCGTCGCCATGATGCTCACCGCCGACGACGGCCCGCGCCGCGTGCTGACGTTCCTGCTCCTGACCGTCGTCAGCGACACCGGGGCGTACGCCATCGGCTGGCGCTTCGGCAGGCACAAGCTCGCCCCGCGCATCAGTCCCGGCAAGACCCGCGAGGGTCTGGCCGGCGCGGTGAGCTTCGCCATGGTGGCGGGCGCGCTCTGCATGGAGTTCCTGATCGACGACGGCACCTGGTGGCAGGGCCTGCTGCTGGGCTTCGCGGTCGCGGCCAGCGCCACGCTGGGCGACCTCGGCGAGTCGATGATCAAGCGGGACCTGGGCATCAAGGACATGGGCACGCTGCTGCCGGGGCACGGCGGCATCATGGACCGCTTGGACTCGCTGCTCCCGACGGCTCCGGTGGTCTGGCTGCTGTTCGTCGTCTTCGTCGGGTCCGGCTGAGGTGATCTTCGTCGGGTCCGGCTGACCGGCGTACGTCGTTTTTCGTAGGGCCCCCGCTTCGGTGGGGGCCCCACGTGTTCCGGGTGATGGCCTCCGCGGTCGCCAAGTGGGACGATTCCGGTGTAAGCCCGCAAATGGGTTCACCGTGGAAGGAGGGCGCGATGTCCGCCATCCGAGAAGTGATCGACGTCGACTGCAGCCCCGACGACGTCTACGCGTATGTCACGGACCCCTCTCACCTGCCGGACTGGCAGCTGAGCGCGGTCTCCGCACAGCGGCTCGACGAGGGTCCGCTGCACGAGGGCTCCCGGGTCCGGGTCACCCGGCGTATCGGCAGCCGCGAGATGCCGATGACCGTGGAGTTCACCGAGATGGTCGCGCCGCTCAGCTGGGGTCTGCACGGTGTCGACGGTCCCGTCAGGCCGCGCGTCCACGGCGAGATCGAACCGCTCGACGAGGGCCGGCGCTCCCGCGTGACGATCGACATCGACTTCGAAGGTCACGGCCTCGGCAAGGTCCTCGTTCCTCTCGTCGTCCGCCCGCAGCTCCGCAAGGAACTGCCGCGCGACGAGCGACTGCTCAAGGACCGGCTGGAGCACCCGATGGCTTAGGCCGGCCAAAAGCGCGTTGTGAGGCGGCGTGGTCAACGTAGCTGGTTGACCAGAGCGAATGCCTCCTCGGTCTTGGGGTGGGTCTCGCCCAGTCGGGTGCGCAGGATCTGCGCACCTCGGTGCGCGAGGTCCGCTGCGGTCGGGTCGTTCAACGTGTGCAGGGTCCGGGCCTTGAGCAGCAGGACGTACCCGATGTACAGGTGGTCCGGCGCGTAAACGGCCTCGCGGATCCGCAGCGCCCGCGAGATCAGCGGCAGGGCCGTGGCGTGGTCGCCGAGGTCGAGGTGGACGTTCGCCAGTGCGATCAGGTCGAAGCTCACGTACGGGTCGACCGGCCCGTACGCCGCCTCGTCGATCTGCAGCGCCCGCTCGGCCAGCGGCTGCGCCGCCCTGTGTTCACCGAGCAGGCACAGTGTCCGCGCGAGCGTCGCCAGGTCCGTCGCGATGACGGGACTGTCCGCCGGCAGGCAGGACTCGTGCAGGCGCAGCGCGCGTTCCACCAGCGGGCGTGCCCTCTCCGGCGCGTCGAGGTCCCGGTGGATGTGCGCCAGGGTGATCAGGTCGAAACCGACCTCCGCATCCCGGCCCTCCAGCGACTCGTCGATCGCGAGGGCACGTTCACACAGGGGCAGCGCCACCGAGAAATCCCCGATCTGGATGAGGAACTCCGACGCCAGCCTCAGCAGCACCGCCGTCTGCGCCGCGCACTCGGCCGGGGGATCGTCCTTGGTCACGGCGATCACGTGCGGGAGCAACTCCTGCCAGCGCGGCCGGGCATCCGCGTCACCGTGGATGTCGTGCGGCACGGCCGCGAGCAGCGCACTGCACAGCTGGACCCGAGCCTCGGTGTGCACCTCGTCCGGCATCGGGGCCCGGACGGCGGCCTGAACCAGCCGGTGCAGCACCAGGGACGCGTTCTCGCGCCTGGCGAGACCCAGACCGGCCAGGGCGCCGACCGTCGTGTCCCACGCCAGCGGGTCGGCTGCGGCTCCGTCCAGCATGTCGGGGCTGCCGGTGAACAGATCCAGCGGGATCGGCTCCGGCGCCAGCAGAGCGCACAGTTCCAGCAGCCGCACCGCCTGGGGCTGTTCCGTCACCAGCCTGTCCACACTGAGCTGCCACAGGGTCGCGACCACCACCCTCGGCCGATCGGCCAGCTCGCCCTGCGCGATCATGTCCTCCAGTCGCGACGTCAACAGAGTCAGGTACTCCTGGGGCGGCGTGCGGTTGAAGCCCATGTATCCGGCCGCCTGTTCCAACGCCAGTGGCAGGTCCCCCAGTTGCTCGGCGATCCGGTCCGCCATCGCCTCGGTCATGTCGGGCACCCGCCGGACCAGCAGCGCCACCGACTCCTGCCGGGTGAACTCAACCAGGTCGATGACGTCGGCTCTGCTCGACCAGCCACTCACCCTGGTCGTGACGATGACATGACCGTTGTTCCCGAGGCCGGCCGACGGCAGCGCGTGTGTGAGCGTGCCCGGTTTCTCCCCGTTGTCGAAGATGATCAGCCAGGGCCTGCGGTCCAGCAACTTGCCGTACACCCGTGGGAAGGCCTGGTCGGAATTCACGTCCGTCAGCCCCAGCTCCCCGGCCAGCGATACGAACTGCGACGCCACCAGATCGGGGTCCTCGGCGTTCACGAACGCGACGAATCGGTACTTCGGCAGATAGCGATAGGCGTACTCGATCGCGAGCTGGGTCTTGCCGACGCCACCCATCCCCTGCACGACCAGCGTCGCGACGTCGTTCCCCGAGGTGAGGCGCTGCCGCACCTCCCGCAGCGCGGCGTCGCGGCCGGTGAAGTTGATGTTGCGCGACGGCAGCCGGTACGGCTCGAGCGCGAGCGGATCCTGCGGACGGTCACGGCGCGGCGCCTGCCACAGCCCGATCAACGCCAGTGGTATCAGGACGAGGAGCACCACCCACGGGTGGACGCGCACAAAGTCGAGCGGGCCCGGCCAACGGCTCTGGCCGGATGCCGCGTTGAAGGCAAGACTGCCGACGAACAGCACGAGCAAACCGGCCACCGCGCTGGGAAGCGTTCGCCACATGGCTCCCTCTTCGATACGACGGCGACCACGAAACGAGCAACAGCCGGTGTGATCTTATCCCGGGAGCCACACCGCCCGAGGGGAATCGGCCAACGTCAGCGGATCGGCAGCACGGCCTGCGACGCCGACCGAAGAGACCGAACCCGACTCCTGTCAGGAACGGCGCCGGCCTGTGGCGCTGTCAATCAGCACCGTATTGGTGGGGTCGGTCGCCCTGCCATTCCACCCAGTGCGGATCGTCCAGCAGCTCCCACGCGTCCGACAGGCCCGCGCGGCGCAGAAACTCGACCAGGTCGGCGTCGCTGTGAGCGAGGCCGGCGAACTGGGCACGGATCGACACCCGGCGGCCACCGGTGTCCGCCACGCGATGCACGACGACGGGTGCGGTGCCCTTTCCCTCGCATTGCGCCTGTTCGCGGTTCACAACACACCGAGGTCGGTGTCGGGCCGGCAGTAGGGGCACACAGTGACGCCGTCTTCCGTAATCGCTCGCAGGGCCTGCTCGCGTGCCAGTGGTTTCGTGTTCTTGCCGGCCATGCCGCAGTCGCTTGTGTGGACGGCGTCGGGGGTCGGCTTGCCGCCCGCTCGCCGCGTCGCGAGCTTCCACCCGGGCGTGACCGAGGGCAGAGTGCGCGCGGTACGGGCAGCGGCAATCTCCTGCCGCTCCAGCTCGGCGATGGTGTCGTCAGTGCGGCGCAGCTGCCAGACCAGCCATTCGCGGACGCTGCGCAAGCGATCCAGGCGAGACACTTTCTCGTACACGCGTTCGATTCTAGTCCCAGGTGTGGCTCTTGTGACAGCGCACCACCCGAGCGGCATGGCTTGGGGCCCAGGTCACATGATTCGATCTGCGACACTGGTACAGCCATGCCTAAGCCCGGAGAACTCACTTTCGTCGCCCCGCGCGGAGCCAAGAAGCCGCCGCGGCATCTCGCCGACCTCACGCCCGCCGAGCGCAAGGAAGCGGTGGCCGCGGTCGGTGAGAAGCCGTTTCGTGCCAAGCAGCTCTCGCAGCACTACTTCGCGCGGTACGCGCACGATCCGCAGGAGTGGACGGACATCCCGGCCGGCTCCCGCGGGCGGCTTCAGGAGGCGCTGCTTCCGGACCTGATGTCGGTCGTCCGGCATCAGTCGACCGACCAGGACACCACCCGCAAGACGCTGTGGCGGCTGTTCGACGGGACCCTCGTCGAGTCGGTGCTGATGCGCTACCCGGACCGGGTGACCATGTGCATCAGCTCCCAGGCGGGCTGCGGCATGAACTGCCCGTTCTGCGCCACCGGACAGGCGGGCCTGGACCGGAACCTGTCCACCGCGGAGATCGTGCACCAGATCGTGGACGGGATGCGGGCGCTGCGGGACGGCGAGATCCCCGGTGGTCCGGCGCGGCTGAGCAACATCGTCTTCATGGGCATGGGGGAGCCCCTCGCCAACTACAACCGGGTCGTCGGTGCCATCCGGCGGCTCACCGACCCCGAGCCGGACGGGCTCGGGCTGTCGCAGCGTGGGATCACCGTCTCGACGGTCGGACTCGTCCCGGCGATCAACCGCTTCGCCGACGAGGGCTTCAAGTGCCGTCTCGCCATCTCGCTGCACGCGCCGGACGACGAGCTGCGCGACACCCTCGTCCCCGTGAACACACGGTGGAAGGTGCGCGAGGTCCTCGACGCGGGCTTCGAGTACGTCGAGAGGTCCGGGCGCCGGCTGTCCATCGAATACGCGCTGATCCGGGACATCAACGACCAGGCATGGCGGGGCGACCGGCTCGGGCGGCTGCTCAGGGGCAAGCCCGTGCACGTCAACCTGATCCCGCTGAACCCGACGCCGGGTTCGAAGTGGACCGCCTCCCGCCCCGAGGACGAGAAGGCGTTCGTCGAGGCCATCGCCGCCCATGGTGTACCGGTCACCGTCCGGGACACCCGTGGACAGGAGATCGACGGGGCGTGTGGTCAGCTCGCCGCGACCGAGCGGTAGTGTGACGTCCGTACGTACATCTTCATATTCCGACAGGGGAGCGCCACAGCGCTGAGAGTGCGGCACCGGCCGCAGACCCTCTGAACCTCGCCCAGGTCATTCTGGGTAGGAAGTTCGGTCACTACTCGAGCTGTTGCGCCCTGCCCGGGAGCCCTCGGATTCTTCGAGGCGCCCGGGCAGGGCCGCGTCTCTTCCTGGCCACCCCCAGGAGGAATTCTGTGAGCATCACCAAGAAGGCCACGGTTGTCGCCGTGGGACTCGGCCTCGTCACGCTCGCCGCGTGCGGGTCCTCCGACGCCGGAAGCGGCGGCGGCGAATCCAAGACCGTGACCCTCGTCAGCCACGACTCGTGGGCCGTCTCCAAGAGCGTCCTCGCGGGCTTCGAGAAGCAGTCCGGCTACAAGGTCAAGGTCCTCAAGGACGGCGACGCCGGGCAGGCCGTCAACAAGGCGATCCTGACCAAGGACAACCCGCAGGGCGACGTCTTCTTCGGCGTCGACAACACCCTGCTGTCGCGGGCGCTCGACAACGGGCTCTTCCAGTCGTACGAGGCGAAGGGCTCCGACCAGGTCGACCCCCAGTACCGGGTCGACCAGGACAAGCACCGGGTCACGCCGATCGACACCGGCGACATCTGCGTCAACTACGACAAGGCGTACTTCAGCAAGCACAAGCTGGCCCCGCCCACCTCGCTCGACGACCTGATCAAGCCCGCGTACAAGAACCTCCTCGTCACCGAGAACGCCTCCACCTCCTCGCCCGGCCTCGGCTTCCTGCTGGGGACCGCCGCCAAGTACGGCGACGACGGCTGGTCGGACTACTGGAAGAAGCTGAAGGCCAACGGCGTGAAGGTCGTGGACGGCTGGGAGCAGGCCTACAACGAGGAGTTCTCCGGTTCCGCCGGCGGCAAGAAGGCCAAGGCCGACCGGCCGCTGGTCGTCTCGTACGCGTCCTCGCCGCCCGCCGAGGTCATCTACGCCGACCCGAAGCCGACGACCGCGCCCACGGGCGTCGCCGCCGGCACCTGCTTCCGCCAGGTCGAGTACGCGGGCCTGCTGAGCAACGCCGAGAACACCAAGGGCGGCAAGGCGCTCCTCGACTTCCTGCTCACCAAGGAGTTCCAGGAGGACATGCCGCTCAACATGTTCGTCTACCCGGTGCGGGAGGGCGCGCAGGTGCCGGCCGAGTTCACCAAGTACGGTCCGCAGGCCAAGGATCCCGAGACCATGGACCCGGCCGAGATCGCCGACAACCGTGACCAGTGGGTCAAGTCGTGGACCTCGCTCGTACTGAAGTAGCCCCGCGCAAGGGCCCCGGGAGGAGCGCGGCGGCGCGGCTCGGCCTCATCGCCGTGCCCGTCGCGTTCTTCGCGGTCTTCTTCGCCTACCCCGTCGCCGCGATCGTCGTACGCGGCCTCAAGGTCGACGGGGTGTGGCAGCTCGGCCGGATCGTGGACGTCATCGGGCAGTCCGACATACGGCACGTCCTGTGGTTCACCACCTGGCAGGCGCTCGCCTCCACCGCGCTCACCCTGCTGATCGCGCTGCCCGGCGCGTATGTCTTCGCCCGCTTCGAGTTCCCGGGCAAGCAGGTCCTGCGGGCGGCCGTGACCGTGCCCTTCGTGCTGCCGACGGTCGTCGTCGGTACGGCGTTCCTGGCGCTCGTCGGGCGCGGCGGGCTGTTGGACGAGCTGTGGGGCGTACGCCTGGACACCACCGTGTGGGCGATCCTGCTGGCGCACGTCTTCTTCAACTACGCGGTGGTCGTACGGACGGTCGGCGGGCTCTGGTCCCAGCTCGACCCGCGGCAGGAGGAGGCCGCCCGGATGCTCGGCGCCTCCCGGCTCGCGGCCTGGCGGAAGGTCACGCTGCCGGCGCTCGCGCCCGCTGTCGCCGCCGCCGCGCTCATGGTGTTCCTCTTCACCTTCACCTCCTTCGGTGTGGTGCAGATCCTCGGCGGGCCGACCTTCTCGACGCTCGAAGTGGAGATCTACCGGCAGACGTCCGAGATCTTCGACCTGTCCACGGCCGCCGTGCTGACGCTGATCCAGTTCGTGGCGGTCGGCGCGATCCTCGCCCTGCACGCGTGGACCGTACGGCGGCGGGAGACCGCCCTGCGGCTGGTGGACGCGTCCGTGACCGCGCGCCGGCCGCGCGGGGCCGGGCAGTGGGCGCTGCTGGCGGGCGTCCTCGTCTCCGTCGTCGTACTGCTTCTGCTGCCGCTCGCCGTGCTGGTGCAGCGGTCCCTCGACGCGCCCGACTTCGCCTACTACCGGGCGCTGACCAGTGAGGACGGCGGGCTTTTCCTGGTGCCGCCGATCGAGGCGATCGGCAACTCGCTGCAGTACGCCGTCGTGGCCACCGCCATCGCCGTGCTGATCGGCGGACTGGCCGCCGTGGTACTCACCCGCCGGGACGCGGGGCGGTTCGTGCGCGGCTTCGACGCCCTGCTGATGCTGCCGCTCGGGGTGTCCGCGGTGACCGTCGGGTTCGGTTTCCTGATCGCGCTGGACGAGCCGCCGCTGGATCTGCGGTCCTCGTGGATCCTGGTGCCGCTCGCGCAGGCGCTGGTCGGTGTCCCCTTCGTCGTACGGACCATGCTGCCCGTGCTGCGGGCGGTGGACGTACGGCTGCGGGAGGCGGCGGCCGTGCTCGGGGCGTCGCCGTGGCGGGTGTGGCGCGAGGTCGATCTGCCGATGGTACGGCGGGCGCTGCTGATCGCGGCGGGGTTCGCCTTCGCGGTGTCGCTCGGGGAGTTCGGGGCGACGGTGTTCATCGCGCGGCCCGACAACCCGACCCTGCCGGTCGCCGTGGCGCGGCTGCTCGGGCGGGCCGGAGAGCTCAACTACGGGCAGGCGATGGCCCTTTCGACGATTCTGATGATCGTGTGCGCGGTGGCGCTGCTGGTGCTCGAGCGGCTGCGGACCGACCGGGCCGGGGAGTTCTAGATGCCGGGGAGTTCTGGATGCTGTTGAGCCTTGAGGACGCGACCGTACGGTTCGGTGGGCGGGCCGTGCTGGACGGGGTCGGTCTCGGTGTCGCCGAGCACGAGATCGTGTGCGTGCTCGGGCCCAGCGGCAGCGGCAAGTCGACGCTGCTGAGGGTGGTGGCCGGGCTCCAACCCCTGGACGGGGGGCGTGTGTTGCTCGACGGGCGTGACCAGGCGGGCCTGCCGGCGCACAAGCGCGGCGTGGGGCTGATGTTCCAGGACCATCAGCTGTTCCCGCAGCGGGACGTGGGCGGCAACGTCGGGTTCGGGCTGCGGATGCACGGGGCGTCGAAGGAACAACAGGGCCAGCGTGTACGGGAGTTGCTGGACCTGGTCGGGCTGCCGGGGGCCGGGCGGCGGGCCGTCGCCTCGCTGTCCGGAGGGGAGCAGCAGCGGGTGGCGCTGGCCCGGGCGCTGGCCCCCCGGCCGCGGCTGCTGATGCTGGACGAGCCGCTCGGGCAGCTCGACCGGTCGCTGCGGGAGCGGCTCGTCGTCGAACTGCGGGAGCTCTTCGGGCGGTTGGGGACGACCGTGCTCGCCGTGACCCACGACCAGGGCGAGGCGTTCGCGCTCGCCGACCGGGTCGTGGTGATGCGGGACGGGCGGATCGCCCAGTCCGGTACGCCTCTTGAGGTGTGGCAGCGGCCGGCGGACGAGTTCGTGGCTCGCTTCCTCGGCTTCGAGAACGTGGTCGAGGGGACGGTCGCCGGGGAGGCCGCGGACACGCCGTGGGGCAAGGTGCCGGTGCCTGCGGGGGCTGCGCAGGGGGTGCGCCCCTTGCTGGTGCGGCCCGCGGGGGTACGGCTCGTGGGTGCGGATGAGGGGTTGCGGTGTGTGGTGGCCGGGCGGACGTTCAAGGGCACGCATGTCGCCGTGCATCTGCAGCCGGAGGAGGATGCGCCTCGGTTGGAGGCGGCGTGTGCGTTGCGGGTGGCGCCGGGGGTGGGGGACGTGGTGGGGGTGGAGTTCGACGGGGATGAGATCGTCGTGCTCGGTTGATCCAGGTGGCGGCCGGCGCTGAGCCCTGTGCTGCCGTCGGTTGCGTGGTGCCCGGCGTGGGGGCCGGCGGCGAGTGGGTTCGCTCGCCCGCGCCGGCGGGGCGCCGCTGCGCCCACCCTCCCCCACTCTCGGCTTCGCTCGAGCGGTGGGCCCCATCGCCCAGCGGCACGACTGCCCGCAGCCACGTGCGGCAGCGCGGATGTTCGCACCCACGCGCCGTGGCCCGCCCCCTCTGGCGTGAGGGGACGGGCCACGGGGCGGCGTGCGGAAGGTGTCAGCGGCTGCTGTTCGTGCCGCGGCGGCGCAGGCCGAAGAACACGGCTCCGCCGCCGATCGCGACCAGGGCGGCCGCGAGGCCGGCGATGATGCCGGTGTTGGAGTTCGCGCCGGTCTCGGCGAGGTTGGAGTCACCGGCAGCGGGCGACGGAGCGCTGCTCGCGGTGTCCGCCGGGGCGGTGCTGCTGCTCTCCGAGGCCGACGGGGCCGGGGTGATGGTCTCCTCGGCCGGGGTCGAGGCGGACACCGACGGAGTCGGGGTGGGCGTCGGCGTCGGGGTGTCCTCGGTCTTGCAGGCCGTCGACGGGGTGGTCAGATTCGGCGTGATGTCCTCGTCGACGTAGTTCGCGGCCTTGATGTGGATGCGGTACTCGGCGTTCGGCAGCCAGTCCTCTTCGAAGGTGATGGTGGTGCCTTCGGCCGAGCCCTTGACCACCTGCTGGCCGATCTTCTTCACGTCGGCGCCGTTGTTCTCGAGGAACACGGAGACGGTGGCCGGGACACCGCCGGCGTCCACGTCGGTGACGGTGATGACGCCCTTGGTGCCGTCGCACTTGGCTTCGGCGGAGAAATCACTGATGTTGCAGGCGAGCGCGCTGCCGGCGGCACCGAGCGCGAGCGCGGCCGAGGCGGATGCGACACCGAGGATGCGCACGGAGCGTGCGACGGTACGGCGAGTTATGGACACGTTTGTCCTTCATGAGTTAAGCAACTGCGGGGGGCTGATGGGACGTTGGGACACCAACATCCCCAAGAGGCTCACAGGTCTATAAGCGCTACATAAGAAGTGTCAACGCATATGCAGGCTACAAGCGTTTGCTTTGCCTTCTGTTTAACTGACGAGACGTTTCAGCGCCCCCGGAGCCTCCTCGATCCGGTCAACCAGGGCGATTCGGGCCTCCATCGAACGCTCCCGCGCGAGTGCCTGAAGAAGCGGCCACGTGGGCAGTCGCTCCGTCCAGTGGTCGCGGTCCACGAGGACCATCGGCGTGGGCTCGCCGCGCGACTCGTAGTAGTTCGGCGTCGCGTTGTCGAAGATCTCCTGTACGGTCCCGGCAGCGCCCGGCAGGAAGACCACACCGGCGGTGCAGCGGGCCAACAGGCCGTCCTCGCGCGTGGCGTTGGCGAAGTACTTGGCGATGTGCGAGGCGAAGGCGTTCGGCGGCTCGTGGCCGTAGAACCAGGTCGGAACGCCGACGGAGGTGCCGCCCTTCGGCCAGCGGGTGCGTACCTCGAAGGCGGCCGACGCCCATTCGGTGATCGAGGGCGTGAACTTCGGCGCCTTGGCGAGGAGTAGGAGCGACTCGGTCAGCATGTCGTCGTCGTACGGGGCGGCGTACGCGCCGAGGTTCGCCGCCTCCATCGCGCCCGGGCCGCCGCCGGTGGCGACCGTGAAACCGGCACGGGCCAGCTCCCGGCCGAGCCGCGCGGCACCGGCGTAGGCCTCCGTGCCGCGGGCCATCGCGTGGCCGCCCATCACGCCCACCACCCGTGTCCCGCACAGGAGTTCGTCGAGGGCGTCCGAGATGGAGTCGTCGTGGACCGAGCGCAGCATCGAGGCGAATATGTCGCCGTCGGCCTTCGTCCGCTGGAACCACGCGTACGCCAGGGCGTCGGGCGTGGCCTCATAGCCGTCCGCCAGGGACGCGAACAGCTCGTCGGGGGAGTGGAGCAGGCCCCGGTACGGGTCGAAGGGCAGGTCGGGGACGGGCGGGAAGACCATCGCGCCGTCCGCCCGGACCTTGGCCGCCGCGTCCTGGCGCATGGGGCAGCCGAGAAAGACGGCGCCCGCCGTGTCGGTCGCGAGCAACTCCCGCGTACGGTCCGTCAGATCGACGGCCTGCACCCGGAATCCGGCGAGGGTCGCACGGGTCGACACGGTCGCGTCGAACTCGTCGAGGGTCTCGATCTCACGGTCGTCGTGGTGGGCCGCATGGGCGGGCATCGTCTGCACCCGCCCATGCTAGGCACAGTGGTTCACCCCTCGATGGCGGACGGGTCCATCCACACGACCTCCCAGGTGTGGCCGTCGAGGTCGTCGAAGGAACGGCCGTACATGAAGCCGTGATCCTGGGTCTCGCCGGACGGGAAGCCGCCCGCGGCGAGGGCCTTCTCGACCAGCTCGTCCACCTTCTCGCGGCTCTCGGCGCTCAGCGCGATCAGTACCTCGCTGGTCTTCGTGGCGTCGGCGATCTCCTTCTTGGTGAAGGTCGCGTAGAAAGGCTTGGTGAGCAGCATGGCCACGATCGTGTCGCTGATCACAACGGAGGCCGCGTCCTCGTTGCTGAACTGTGGGTTGATCGTGTAGCCCAGCTCGGTGAAGAACTTCTTCGAGGCGTCGAGGTCGTTCACGGCCAGATTCACGAAGATCATCTGCTGGTACGTCGAGGTCATCGGTCTCTCCCATCGGTGTGTGGCGTTCGGTGGGGTAGACGGTGCGTCCCGGCGGAACTCATCGGTCGGCGGAGATTTTTTCGTGTGAGGTTCTCGTCCGGGCTTTCAGCCGGCCAGCGGCAGCGCCGCCAGCTCGGCCACGATCAGCGTCAGCGGGCCGAACAGGGCCAGCAGCGCGCCGGCGCGGAGGGCGGCGGCGCTGCGCAGCATCGTGGCGGGCGCGCCGAGCCGCAACAGCGCGGCCGTGGTCTCGGCGCGGGCGTGCTTCGCCTCGACGGCGGCGGTGAGCAGCGTCGCCACCGTGCAGCCGGTCACCAGGAGCAGGCCGAGGAGGGTCAGCGGGCCGGGCTCCGCCGTGTCGTACAGCGCGGCCATCGCGTACGTGCCCGACGCCACCGCGCAGACGACGCCGAGGGGGCGGCCGACGCGGGTGGCTTCCGCCATGAGGACGCGGCCGGCGAGGAGGCGGAGGGCGCCGGGGCGGGCGGTCTGGAGGAGGCGGCCGCAGAGGTGGGTGAGGCCGGGGCCGGCGAGGGCGAGGCCGGTGGCGGTGAGGATCCAGCCGATGAGGACGGAGGCCGGGCCAGGGGTGGGGAGCCCGCCGGGCGTGGTGACGGGGGTGCCGGGTGTGGTGCGGGTGGCGTATGCCTCTACCGCGAGGCCTGCGGCGAGTACGGCGGTGCCCCAGGGGAGGCCGCGGGGGGCCTCTTGGGTGGCTGGGGAGAGGGTGCCGGGGTCGAGGTCGGGGGTGCGCGCGTCCTGGACCGGTACGTGCAGGTGGGTTTCACTCGCCCACGTTTGCGGGGTGCCGCCTGCGCCCACCCTCCCCCACTCTCGGCTTCGCTCGAACGGGGGGACCCCCATCGCCCCAGCGGCACGACTGCCCGCGGGCTGCGCGGCTGGGTCGGGCTCGGGCTGTGCGGGTTGGTCGGTCACGGGCTGCGTGCCCCCGTGGCTTACGGGCTGTGTGGCGGCTCCCAGGCGGGCGCCGAAGCGGCCGTGTGCTCCGAAGGTCTCCCTCGCGGGCGAGTTGCCGTACGCGCCGAAGCGGCCGTACGACCTGCCCCGCGGGCGGGTCGATGACGGGCTGTCTTCGCGGGAGCGCAGTGCCCAGCCCACCGCGGCCGATGCGGCGGCCGGGGTCAGGGCGAGCAGGGTCAGGGCGGCCGGCAACGGCAGTGGGTGCTTGGCTGCGAGGAACTCCGATGCCGCGCCGTCGAAGGGCATGCCCCTCAGGTCGCCTCGCAGGTGGAGAAAGACCAGAAGGGCGAGCATCGAGCCCAGCGTGCAGGACAGGGCCGTCGTGGTCGCCGAGACCGCCATCAGGCGGGTCGGGCCCAGGCCGATGGCCGAGAGGCCGGGGCGGGGTCTGGTGGCGGGGTCGGTGCGGGCCACGGCGACGGCGAAGTGGACCGTGGCTGCCAGGGGGGTCGCGCACCAGGCCAGGCGGAGGATCGAGGCGCCGGGGGCGTCCGGGTGGCTCATCGCGTAGCCGAGGGTGCAGAGCAGGAGGAAGCCCGTGCCGGCCGCGGCCGCCGTCACCAGGAGGCGGCGGAGTCGGACGGCCGGGTGGGCGCCGCGGGTCAGACGGAGAGCGAGCACGTGGCCCGGCCTTCGGGCTCGGTGACGGGGGGCAGGTGCACGGTCTTCACGCGCCGTCCGTCCAGCAGCGACACCGTGCGGTCGGCGAGGGCGGCCGTGTCCGCGTCGTGGGTGGCCAGCACCACCGTGATGCCGTGCGAGCGGGCCGCCGTGGTGAGCGTGCGCAGGACGTGGGCGCTGTCGGCGCGGTGCAGGGACGCCGTCGGCTCGTCGGCGAACAGGACCGTCGGAGCGGGGGCCAGGGCCCGCGCGATGCAGACGCGCTGGCGCTCGGACTGGCGTAGTTCGTGGGGGCGTTTGCGGGTGCTGTCGCCGATGTCCAGGCGCTCCAGCCACTCCAGGGCGGCGGTCTTGGCGCGGCGACGACTGGTGCCGCGCAGCATCAGGGGGAGGGCCGCGTTCTCCCAGACGTTCAGCTCGGGGACGAGGGCCGGGGCCGGGTCGATCCAGCCGAAGCGGTCGCGGCGCAGGCGTTCGCGGGTCGTCGGGCGCATGGTGTGCACGGGCGCGCTGTTGAACCAGACCTCGCCGCGCTGCGGGGGAACCAGGCCGGACAGGCACCGCAGCAGGGTCGACTTGCCGCTGCCGCGCGGGCCGCTGACGGCGAGGATCTCGCCCTCGCGGACGCCGAGCGAGACGCCGTTGAGCGCGGGCGAGCCGTCGTTGTGGGTGAAGTGCAGGGCGCGAGCCCAGAGCACGTCGTTGTCCGGCGGGGCCACCATGGGCGTACACCTCGTTCAGATCCGTATTCCCTGTGCCGATCCCCCGTGCGGGGGAACGAAGGCAGGGCCGATCGGTTACAGGGCACGCTAAGGATCCGGGGCCACGACGCCGGACAGCGCGCGGCCCGGGTGCACCCTTCTCACTCGTACGGGTGCACCCGGGCCGCGGAGGCGCCGGGGGCTAGAGCTTCGTCCAGGCCTCCGTCAGCGTCGCGCGCAGGATCTGCTCGATCTCGTCGAACGTGCCCTGGTCGGAGATGAGCGGCGGGGCGAGCTGGACGACCGGGTCGCCGCGGTCGTCGGCACGGCAGTACAGGCCGTTGTCGAAGAGGGCCTTGGAGAGGAAGCCGTACAGGACGCGCTCGGTCTCCTCGTCGTTGAAGGACTCCTTCGTCGCCTTGTCCTTCACCAGCTCGATGCCGTAGAAGAAGCCGTTGCCGCGGACGTCGCCGACGATCGGCAGGTCGTGCAGCCTCTCCAGGGTGGAGCGGAACGCGCCCTCGTTGTCGAGGACGTGCTGGTTGAGGTTCTCGCGCTCGAACAGGTCGAGGTTGGCCAGACCCACCGCGGCCGACACCGGGTGGCCGCCGAAGGTGTAGCCGTGCAGGAAGGTGTTGTCGCCCTTGTAGAACGGCTCGGCGAGGCGGTCGGAGATGATGCAGGCGCCGATCGGGGAGTAGCCCGAGGTCATGCCCTTGGCGCAGGTGATCATGTCCGGGACGTAGTCGAACTTGTCGCAGGCGAACATCGTGCCCAGGCGGCCGAAGGCGCAGATGACCTCGTCGGAGACCAGCAGGACGTCGTACTGGTCGCAGATCTCGCGGACCCGCTGGAAGTAGCCGGGCGGGGGCGGGAAGCAGCCGCCCGCGTTCTGTACCGGCTCCAGGAAGACGGCGGCGACCGTTTCCGGGCCTTCCATGAGGATCTGCTGCTCTATCTGGTCGGCGGCCCAGCGGCCGAAGGCCTCGGGGTCGTCGCCGAAGAGCGAGGCGCGGTAGATGTTGGTGTTCGGGACCTTGTGCGCGCCCGGCACCAGCGGCTCGAAGGGAGCCTTCAGGGCCGGCAGGCCGGTGATGGACAGGGCGCCCTGCGGGGTGCCGTGGTAGGCGACGGCACGGGAGATCACCTTGTACTTGGTGGGCTTGCCGGTCAGCTTGAAGTACTGCTTGGCGAGCTTCCAGGCGGTCTCGACCGCCTCGCCGCCGCCGGTGGTGAAGAAGACCTTGTTCAGGTCGCCCGGCGCGTGGTGGGCCAGCCGCTCCGCCAGTTCCACGGCCTTGGGGTGGGCGTAGGACCACACCGGGAAGAACGCCAGCTCCTGGGCCTGCTTGAAGGCCGCCTCGGCCAGCTCCACGCGGCCGTGGCCGGCCTGGACCACGAACAGACCCGCGAGACCGTCCAGGTAGCGCTTGCCCTTGTCGTCGTAGATGTAGGTGCCCTCACCCCGGACGATCGTAGGGACGGGGGAGTTCTCGTACGAGGACATGCGGGTGAAGTGCATCCACAGGTGGTCGTACGCGGTCCTGCTGAGGTCCTTGGGGCTGTCGGTGCTCACGATTATCGGGTTCCCCACATGTAGGTCTGCTTCTTGAGCTTGAGGTAGACGAAGCTCTCGGTGGAGCGCACTCCGGGGATGGCTCGGATGCGTTTGTTGATGACTTCCAGAAGGTGGTCGTCGTCCTCGCAGACGATCTCCACCATCAGGTCGAAGGAGCCTGCGGTCATCACCACGTACTCGCATTCGGACATTGCGGTGACCGCGTCGGCGACGGACTCCACGTCACCTTCCGCGCGGATGCCGACCATCGCCTGCCGTCGGAAGCCCACGGTGAGCGGGTCCGTGACGGCGACGATCTGCATCACGCCCTGGTCGAGCAGCTTCTGCACGCGCTGACGCACGGCGGCCTCGGAGAGACCGACGGCCTTGCCGATGGCGGCGTACGGCCGGCGGCCGTCCTCCTGGAGCTGTTCGATGATGGCGAGGGAGACGGCATCCAGGTGGGGGGTGCCGTGCCTGGACTCGCGGGAGTCACTGGGGTCTGCGCTTCGACTGGCCACGACGTCACTGTGCACGACGTCTCGACACTTCCGCAAGGTCGAAGCGATGAAATTCGTTGTTTACGTGACTGAGACTTGCGGATTTCGCAGCCTTGACGCAATCGGGGGTGTTGAAAACGTGGGCGGGCGGATTAGGGTGGGTGTCTCAGTCAATGGACAGTTCGACCCGACACATTCGACCCGACACAGGAGGCCGGCAGTGAGCACCGAGCTGCGTCGTCTGCGCAACTTCATCGACGGTGAGTTCCGGGACGCCGCCGACGGACGCACCACCGAGGTGGTCAACCCCGCGACCGGCGAGGCGTACGCGACCGCGCCGCTGTCCGGGCAGGCGGACGTGGACGCCGCCATGGCGGCCGCCGCCGCGGCCTTCCCCGGCTGGCGCGACAAGACCCCCGCCGAGCGCCAGAAGGCCCTCCTGAAGATCGCCGACGCCTTCGAGGAGCGCGCCGAGGAACTCATCGCGGCCGAGGTCGAGAACACCGGCAAGCCGGTCGGGCTGACCCGCGACGAAGAGATCCCGCCGATGATCGACCAGATCCGCTTCTTCGCGGGCGCGGCCCGGATGCTCGAAGGCCGCTCGGCCGGCGAGTACATGGAGGGGCTTACCTCGATCGTCCGCCGCGAGCCGGTGGGCGTCTGCGCGCAGGTCGCGCCGTGGAACTACCCGATGATGATGGCCGTATGGAAGTTCGCCCCGGCGCTGGCGGCGGGCAACACGGTCGTGCTGAAGCCCTCGGACACCACCCCGGCGTCGACGGTCCTGATCGCCGACATCCTCGGCTCGATCCTGCCCAAGGGCGTCTTCAACGTCATCACCGGTGACCGAGAGACCGGCCGCATGATGGTCGAGCACCCGATCCCGGCGATGGCGTCCATCACCGGCTCCGTACGCGCCGGCATGCAGGTCGCCGAGTCCGCGTCGAAGGACGTCAAGCGGGTCCACCTGGAGCTGGGCGGCAAGGCGCCGGTCGTCGTGTTCGAGGACACCGACATCGCCAAGGCCGTCGAGGGCATCTCCGTCGCGGGCTTCTTCAACGCCGGGCAGGACTGTACGGCCGCCTGCCGAGTCCTCGTCCACGAGGCCATCCACGACGAGTTCGTGTCGGCGCTCGCCAAGGCCGCCGCGGATACCAAGACCGGGCAGCCGGACGACGAGGACGTCCTGTACGGCCCGCTGAACAACCCCAACCAGCTCGCGCAGGTCGAGGGCTTCATCAACCGCCTCCCCGCCCACGCGCGCGTGGAGACCGGCGGCAAGCGCGTCGGCGACAAGGGGTACTTCTTCGCCCCGACCGTCGTCTCCGGCGTCAAGCAGGACGACGAGATCATCCAGAAGGAGGTCTTCGGGCCGGTCATCACCGTCCAGTCCTTCCGCGACGAGGACCAGGCCGTGGAGTGGGCCAACGGCGTCGAGTACGCCCTCGCCTCCTCCGTGTGGACCAAGGACCACGGCCGCGCGATGCGGATGTCCAAGAAGCTCGACTTCGGCTGCGTGTGGATCAACACCCACATCCCGCTGGTCGCCGAGATGCCGCACGGCGGCTTCAAGAAGTCCGGCTACGGCAAGGACCTTTCGTCGTACGGCTTCGACGACTACACGCGGATCAAGCACGTGATGACGTCGCTGGATTCCTAGTCATACGGCGTCAGCAGGGCGTCGGTACGGCGTACAGCGCGGCCCCCGGACGGAAGTCGACCGTCCGGGGGCCGCGGTGTTCCCCTCCGTGGTGGCCTCGGACGCTGCTCGTCAGCGCGGCATCCAGGACGGCTTTGCCATCTCTTTACAACCCGTTCTCCCGCTGCCTCGTCTCTCCCGTCGATCTGCAACCCAGCCCGCCGAGCCACGGCCGGGCGGACCGACGAGAGAGAGCGATTCATGCGCCGAACTGTCCTGAGCGCCATGGCACTTGCGGGCACCGCCGTGCTGGCGGGAGCCGTGCCGGCGTTCGCCGACGGGGGGACCCCGACCCCGGCCCCCACCAGCCCCCCGGCCGCGAGCGCCGTACCGACCCCGGTCCCGTCCGCGACCACCGCTCCGAGCGAGGCTCCGACCGCCGATCCGAGTGCCGAACCCACTCTGGCGCCTTCCCCGGGCCAGGTGTCCGTCGTGCCGAGCGGAGCTCCTGACACCGGTGTCGCCGAGGAGTCTGCGAAGTCCGGGTCCACGAGCGGGCTGATCGGCGGGGGCGCCGCCGCGGCGTGCGCTGTCGGGGGCGCCGCGTTCTACGTCGTACGGCGTCGGCGGGCGACCGGGGCATGACCACGTTCTCCAGGCGCGCTTTCGTCACCGCGGCGACGGCCTCGCTGCTCGTGAGCTGTGGCGGTGGCGGTGGCGGTGGTCCGACCGGAGGGCGCACGGGCAGCAGCACGCCACCGCCTTCGCGGAGTTCCGCGAAGGCGGTGCACGCCCTTGGACGTTCGGTCCCGGTCGGGCTGCTGATCCCGGCACTCGGCGTCGACACCCCGGTGATGCAGCTGGGGCTGGCCCCGGACGGCAGTGTGCAAGTGCCCCCGATCACCGCGCACGACCGGGCGGGCTGGTACCGGCACTCGCCGACGCCGGGGCAGACCGGTCCGTCGGTGATCCTCGGTCATGTCACGGTCGGGGCCTACGGGGACGGGGTCTTCCGTCACCTCGACCGGCTGCGCCGGGGCGACCGGATCGCGGCGCGCCTGGAGAACGGCACGACGGCCGAGTTCGTCGTCACCGACGTACGGACGGTCGCCAAGGCGGACTTCCCCGCGAAGGACGTCTACGGGAACGTGAACCGGCCGGAGTTGCGTCTCGTCACATGCGGCGGACCTCGTACCGGTGAGGGCTATCGCGACAACGTGATCGTCTTCGCCGCACTGGGTTCGGCGCCGGACTCCGCAGGAGAGCGTTGAAACGGTCCCGCGAGAAGGCAGCGTCCGAGCTGTTCGCCGCCCTCTATCCGCGCCTCGCCGGCTGGTGCCGTCGGCTGGTCGACGACGACGAGACGGCCCACGAGATCGCCTCGGAGGCATTCACCCGGCTCTGGGGCCGCTGGACCTCCGTGGCGGAGCCCCGGGGCTTCCTCTACGTGACCGCGGCCAACCTCGTCCGGGACCACTGGCGCAAACTGGAGCGCGAACGCAGGGCCGTGCGCCGTGCCACCGCCGAAGCCGCCGTACGCCCGCAGACCGAACAGGCCGATCCGTCCGTACGCCTGCTCGTGCAGTCGCTGCCGGAACGACTGCGCGTGCCGATCCTGCTGCACTACTACGCCGACATGCCGATCCGGGAGGTGTCCGTGCTGACCGGGCGCAAGGAGGGAACCGTCAAGGCCGACCTCCACGCGGCCCGTGAACTGCTCCGCGCCCATCTGGGGAGAAGCCTTGATCACACACTCTGACGAGGGTCCGGAGTTCGAGCCCGACGACCCGCTGGCGGTCGTCCTGCGGCCCGCCTCCGACTATCTCGGCCCGCCCGCCGGCCGCTACGAGGCGATCCGCCGCCGTGCGGTCCGCCGCCGCCTGGTGCGTGCCGCGGCCGGAGTGGGCGTGACGTGCGCGGTCGCCGCCCTCGCCGCGCTGCCGTTCCGTCTGGCCACGCACGAGGCACCCGTGACCCCCTCGGTCCCTCTGGCCCCGCGGCCCGCGAGCAGCCCTTCGGTCCCGCCCAACCCGTCGGCGACCCCCGTGCCCGTCAACCCCTACCCCACCGGGAGGGGCGCGAGCCCCGGACCCTCCACCCCGGCCGACGCGTCCGCCCCCACCAGCGCGCCGTCGACCACTGCGACGTCGCAGCCCAGCGAGGCACCCGTCCCGACCGCGAGCAGCACCGGACCATAGTTTTGAACGTGTTCAATTAAGGGCGTACGCTGCTGCCATGAGCGACAGAGCCGCCCTCCTTCGGGGCATCCGCGCATGGTTGGTCCTCTTCGTCGTCTGCCTGGTGCTCAGCGGCGCCACGGCCTTCCCCCTCGTCCACGAACTGCGCTGGACCGAGGACCTGTTGCGGGCACTGTCCGCGCCGGAGTACCTGCCCGGGCTCATGGACTGGATCGAACAGGTCCGGCAGGGGCTCGACGTGGTCGACGCCGAATACCCCTTCGTGCTGTACGGCACGGACTGGCTGGCCTTCGCGCACCTCGTCATCGCGGTCGCCTTCTACGGCCCCTACCGCGACCCGGTCCGCAACATCTGGGTCGTCGAGTTCGGGATGATCGCCTGCGCCGGGATCGTGCCGCTCGCGCTGATCTGCGGACCGATCCGGGGGATCCCCTTCTGGTGGAGCCTGATCGACACGGCGTTCGGGGTCTTCGGGGTGGTCCCGCTGTATGTCGTGCGCAAGAGGATCAAGCGGCTGGAGGCGCTGACGGCCGCGGTGCCGGCAGCGCCTGCCGGTGCCGTCGTCAGCGGTTGAACGCAGGGAAGGCGAAGCGTCGGGCGATGGCCTCGCCGTCGCCCCGCGCGTCGGTCGAGTTGACGGAGTAGACCACGGTCCGGGACAGGTCGCGGGTGGCCGCGACGACCGTGTGGTAACCGGGACGGGATCCCGTCTTGGCCCAGACGGTCCGGCCGTTCAGCTTGAACGGCGAGAACGGCGCGCCCATCGTGGCGCCCGGCACGTCCGGCACCGCGAACATCTCGTTCAGCTGCGGCTCGGGCACGACACGCCCGCTGAACACGCCCACCAGCAGCCGTTCGAGGTCCGCGGTCGTCGAGATCATGTCGCCGGCCGCCCACCGGTCGGACATGTTCCAGTCGGTCACGTCCACCAGCTCGCCGTCGATCCAGTCGTATCCGCGGTTGTGCGGTCCGTGCACGCGGGGGTCGGGGCCGTCGGGGAACGTCGTGTGCCGCATGCCGAGCGGCCGGAAGATCCGCACGTCCGCCTGGTGGGCGTACGAGTCGCCGGTGATCTTCTCGATCAGCATGCCGAGCACGGTGTAGTGGATGTTGCCGTACTCCTGCCGTTCGCCGGGTGCGTGGTCGGGATCCGGGCCCTTGGCGACCGACGCGGCCACGACCTTCTCGGGCGTCAGCGTCTCGAAGCGGTGCGGGTACATCTCCTCGGTGCTGTCGCCGAGGGCCGCCCCGGGCCGCAGGCCGCTCGTGAAGTTCAGCAGCTGCCGCACGGTGATGGGCGCGAAGTCCTCGGTGAGCAGGCCGGGCAGGTACTGCTGCACCGTGCCGTCCAGGGAGATCCGCCCCTCGGCGGCGAGTCGCAGCACGATCGCCGCGGTCACGACTTTCGTCGTCGATCCGGCCCGGAACCGCGCGTTCTCCAGCGCGGGCGCCCCGGTTCGCAGGTCGCGCACCCCGGCTGTCCCACGCCAGCTCCCCTTGCCGCCCACCCGCACGAGGGCCGCGGTGGCGTCCTGGTCGGGGAGGCCCTCGATCGCGGCCTCCAGGGCTTTGGTGTCCGGGCCGGCCGGCGTGGTGTGCGCCAAGGCCGGTAAGGAGGCCGGTCCGGACGCGGCGAACGCGGGGGCTGCCAGGGGGACGGCGCTCAGGGCGAGGACGAGAGAGGCGGCGAGGACGGTCGTACGGCGGCGGGCGCGCATATGTTGCTCCAGAGGTCGACGTATGTGTTTGTGATCATCCTGCGGGCGTACGACGACCTCTGGATCGTCTCCGAGGAGGGCGCCCTCCCCTGGTCGAACCCCGAGCAAGTGCCGTGCAAGGGGAGGGAGTTGTCAGGGGAGGCCCCCTAGGGGGACCGGCCGCGAGCAAAAACTGTTATCCCCGCGGCCTTCACGCCGTCTCCGCACTGTGATCCCGGACATAGCCAACAGCCCCGGCCTGCCTGAGAGGGTGCGTGCAGAAGACCACTGACCTCAGCCGTCACTTAAGTCACCGCCACCGAAAGGGCCCCGTGGACACCCAGCACTGGCGCTCCACCATCGCCGCCGCCCAGGCCGGCGACCGGCGGGCGCTGGACGAGCTCGTCGCGGGCTGGCTGCCGCTGGTGTACAACATCGTCGGCCGGGCCCTGAACGGTCACGCCGACGTCGACGACGTCGTCCAGGAGACGATGCTGCGGGCCGTTGACAACCTCGGCTCGCTGCGCGACCCGGACAGCTTCCGGTCCTGGCTGGTGGCGATCGCCATGCGGCAGATCCGGGACCGGGCCCGCCGCAGGACCACCGACCGGCTGGACGAGTCGGCACCCCAGGACGCCGCCGACTTCGCCGAACTGACCGTCCTCAGGCTCCAGTTGGAGGGGCAGCGGCGCGAGGTCGCGGAGGCGGTGCGCTGGCTCGACGACGAGGACCGCCAGCTGCTCTCCCTGTGGTGGCTGGAGGTCGCCGGCGAACTGACCCGGCGCGAGCTCGCCGCGGCCGTCGGCATCAGCCGGCAGCACGCCGCCGTGCGCGTCCAGCGGATGAAGGAGCGCCTGGAGACCTCGCGCGGCATCGTGCGCGCCCTCGACGGGGCCTGCCCGGACCTGCGTGAACGGACCGCCCGCTGGAACGGCCGCCCCGACTCGGTCTGGCGCAAGCGGCTGGCCCGGCACCTGCGGGGCTGCGGCTACTGCGGCGACGCCCGTGAGCCGGTCGTACCGGCGGAGCGCCTGCTCGTCGGGATCGCGCTCGTCCCGGTTCCCGTCGGCTTCACCCTCGCGCTGGCCTTCGGCGGCAAGACGGCGGCCGCCGCCACCGCCGCGAGCACCTCCGTCGGCTGGTCCGCCAAGGTGCTGGGCGCGCTCACCAAACCGGCCGTCGCCATGACGGCGAGCGCGACCATCGTCGCGGGCGGCGCGTACGTCGTCACGCAGAACCCCGACCCGGTACCGCCGCCGCGCGCGGCCGTCACCAGCTCCGCCCCGGCGGCCACCTCCGCCCCGCCGCCCGTTCCGGCCACCCCGTCCCCCTCCCCGTCGGCGACGAAGAAGGCCGACCTGTACGGCACCGTCGTCGACGCCGTGGACCAGGCACCGGACCCGGACGCCAAGCCCGCGGAGCTGCCGCACCGGCCCGAGTCCGGGATCACCAGCACGGGCGGGCGGCAGGCCGTGATGCAGCACCGCGGCGACGGCGTGACGCTCAGCGGCCAGGGGTACGTGCTGGTCCGTTGGCAGATATCGCCGCACTCACGGCCGGGCTCGCTGGTCATGCCGACCTGGACCGGCCTGAAGGGCAAGCTCTTCCACGTCGCCTCGGGCGGCGGCCGCCGCATGGACGATCCCCTCCCCGGCAGCCCGGGCGGCTATGCCACCGGCATGGGCGGCCCGGACATCGGATACGCGGTCCTGCCGGACGGCACGCAGCAGATGTGGCAGAACGAGTACTTCTACGTCGACGGCAGCGTCACCCTCACCGTGAACGAGCGGGGCGCCGACTACGGCCTGAGCGTCTTCCCGACGACCTGGGACAAGGTGACCGAGGACATCACGGCCGGACCTCCCCAGGGCGTGATCCGCTACGGGCTGGTCCGCGACACCGGCGAGGACGACACCCCCGTACCCCAGTACGTCACGCGCGAGACCCCGGCCGACCCGGCGACCGTCCCTCAGGAGTCGCGCGTGTAGCGCCCCGCGTGCCGGCCGGGCGCGTGTAGCGCCCCATGTGCCGGCCGCGCTCCTGCGAGGTCAGACGCCGTCCCGCAGGGCGCACAGGAGCTCGACGCGGTTGGTGGTGATCGAGTCGACGCCGATGTCGATGAGGCGGCGCATGGAGCGGCGGGTGTCGGGGGTCCAGACGGAGAGCAGGTAGCCGTCGGTGTGGACGCGTTCGGCGAGGGCGCGGTCGACCAGTGTGAAGCGGTAGTTGAGCCAGCGCGGCCGGACCGCGTCCAGCAGCGCGGGCCGCGGCGGCGCCAGGGTCGTCCAAGTCAGCGCGATCTCGGCGGCCGGGTCGGCGGCGCGCACGGCGAGCATGGCCGTGGCGTCCGCGCAGTAGTACACGCGCTCCTCGGCCCCGCACTCGCGCACGACGTCCACGACCCGTCGCGCCACCCGCACGTCGCGCGTTCCCGGCAGGTCGAGCATCACCCGGCTGTCGCCGGTCGCGGCCAGCGCCCGGGCCAGCGTCGGCACCTTGTCGTCGGTGAGCCCGCGCACCTCGTCCGACGACAGTGACAGCAGCGGGCGGTCGTGCTCCCACAGCCGCTTCAGCGTCTCGTCGTGCAGCAGTACGGGCACGCCGTCCCGGGTGAGCCGTACGTCGATCTCGACCGCGTCCGCGCCCAGTCGAAGTGCGGAACGCAGCGAGTCGATCGTGTTCTCACGGACGCGGTAGGGGTCGCCGCGGTGGGCCACGGCGGTCAGCTTCTGCATGCGCCCATTGTGCTGGGATCAGGGAGCGAGCCACGCCCCGGTGTAGGTGTCGATCTCGTCCTTGATACGGGCCTTGCCGGCCGCGTCCAGGAAGGACGCCTCCACCGCGTTCTTGGCCAGGTCGGCCAGGCCCCGCTCGTCGAGCTCCAGCAGCCGGGCGGCGACGGCGTACTCGTTGTTGAGGTCCGTACCGAACATCGGCGGGTCGTCGGAGTTGATCGTGACCAGGACGCCGGCCCGCACGAACTCCTTGATCGGGTGCTCGTCGAGGGTGCGGACCGCGCGCGTGGCGATGTTGGAGGTCGGGCACACCTCCAGGGCGATCCGCTGCTCGGCGAGGTGGGCGAGAAGCTTCTCGTCCTGCACGGAACTGGTGCCGTGCCCGATCCGCTCGGCGCGCAGATGGGTCAGCGCGTCCCACACCGTCTCGGGTCCGGTGGTCTCGCCGGCGTGCGGCACCGACCGCAGGCCCGCGGCGATCGCCCGGTCGAAGTACGGCTTGAACTGCGGCCGCGCTACGCCGATCTCGGGCCCGCCGAGCCCGAACGACACCAGCCCCTCCGGCCGCACCCGGTCCTCGGTGGCCAGCCGCGTCGTCTCCTCGGCGGCCTCGAGACCAGCCTCGCCGGGAATGTCGAAGCACCAGCGCAGTACGGTCCCGAAGTCGGCCTCGGCCGCCTTGCGGGCGTCTTCGATCGCCTCCATGAAGGCGCCCTCGTCGATACCGCGCCGGGTCGAGGAGAACGGCGTGAGGGTCAGCTCGGCGTACCGCACCTGCTGCCGGGCGAGGTCCCGGGCCACCTCGTACGTCAGCAGCCGTACGTCCTCCGGGGTGCGGATCAGGTCGACGACCGACAGGTACACCTGGATGAAGTGGGCGAAGTCCGTGAACGTGAAGTAGTCGACCAGGGCCTCGGGGTCGGTGGGCACCTTGGAGTCGGGGTGGCGGGCGGCGAGCTCCGAGACGATCCGCGGGGAGGCGGAGCCTACGTGGTGCACATGCAGTTCGGCCTTCGGCAGCGACGCGATGAAGGCGTGCAGGTCGCGCGGGACACGGGGGTCGATGAGGCGGTCGGTCAAGGTTCCTCCCCGGGAACGGCGCCCTGGGCCGGTGTGCGGCGGGACGCGGGTGATCGGCTGATCGATGACTCGGGGATCATCGTAGGCCGGGGTCACGCCGGACGGGTCCGGGCCTTAACATGACGGCACGTTCATACAGAGGGGGGCCCGCGCATGTCCGACGACGCGCAGACGCCGGAAGCGCAGGGAAATGCCGCTCCGGGGCCGACGCCGAGCGGTGGGAGCGGTGAGCCCGCCGACGCCGTCCCCGACCCGTGGGCCGCGCCGGCCGACCAGCAGCCCGACCGGCCCGATGCCGGGTCGAAGCCGTGGCCGACCCCGCCGCAGGACTCTCCCGCCGGCCCCGGTGCCACCGTCGCCGACACGGGGTCCCTGACCCCGCCGACGGTCTCGTCGACCTCCTCCGTGCACGATCAGCAGACGGTCACGTCGATGCCGCCCGTCGGCGGCCCCGAAGCGCCCAAGCCCTGGTCCTCGCCCTTCACCCCGGCGGCCTCGTCGCCGGGCCAGGGGAACGGCTCGGACAACCCCTTCGCCCCGCCCAACCCGACCGCACCCGTGCCCCCCGGCCCTGCGGGCGCCTTTCCCGCCCCGGCCCCCGTCGCCTCCTTCCCGGCCGCTCCCCACGGACAGGAGCAGGTGCCCCCGCCGCCCATCGCTCCCGGCGGACCGGGCCAGGCCCCGTACGGCTACCCCGGCGGCTACGGCCACCCGGCCCCGCCCGGACCCGGCTACGGCGCGCACGCCCCGTATTCCCAGGGCCCCGGCGCCTACTACGGCTGGCCCGGCATGCCGCCCACCCCGAACAACGGGATGGGTACGGCCTCGCTGATCATCGGCATCATCTCCGCCGTCGGCTTCTGCATGTGGCCGATCGCCATCGTCGGCGGCATCGTCGCCGTGGTCCTCGGCGTGCTCGCCCGGCAGAAGGCGCGGCGCGGCGAAGCCACGAACGCCGGCCAGGCCCTGGCCGGGATCATCTGCGGCTCGGTGGGTCTGGCCCTGGCCATCGGGATGATCGCGGTACTGGTCTTCGTGTCCTGAGCCCAGCCGCGCGGGAGGGAGCCCATTTCCGCCGCCGGCCCGACGCACCCGACCAGCGCTACGTCCGCAACCGCTCCCGCGCCTCCATCAACGCGAACCCCAGCAGGTTCGGCCCCCGCCACAGCTCCGGGTTCCCGGCCCGCTCGTCGTCCGCCGCGAGTCCGATGCCCCAGATGCGGTCCACGGGGCTGGCCTCGACCAGTACCCGGTTCCCGGTGCGCAGCAGGAAATCCCGCAGATCGGTGTGTGCGGCGAACTTGTGGACGCTGCCCTCGACCACGATCCGGTACCGCTCGCGCTCCCATACGGTGTCGTCGAATCCGCGCACGAGCCGCCCGGCCTTCTTGGCCTGGGCCGGGCTCCGCGCCTCGACTGCGGCGCGTTCGGCCTCCGGGTCGCCGAAGAGGCGCGCCTTGGACGCCATCATCCAGTGCTCGGCCGTCCGGTACGCCACGCCGTCCACGGTGAACGGCGACGGCCACCACTGACTCAGGCAGCTCGCGCCCACCTGGCCGTCCGGGCGCGGCCGATGCCCCCAGAAGTGCAGGTACTTCACCTTCGCCCCGGAACGGACTTTCCTCGTCAGGGCCTCCCGGGAAGTGATCTCCCCCGTCGTTCTCTCCATGCACCCGAGTCTGGCAGCCACCACGGACACTCCGTCCTGCCTTTTCCATGTCGACTCGACACCCGGTCGACAGATTCCGTCGCGTAACCAAAAGGCAACAACGGAATCACTTGTTGAGTGCCCTTAGCTCTGTCAGGATCGGCACTCAAATCGAGCTGGAGCTACGCCACCCGCCTCCGACGAAGCGCGGGGCGACGGCGGAGGAGAGCGAGAGCGACATGCACAACCCGGGCAGTGCCACCCCGGAACGATTTCCGGCCCAGGACCGCTTCGTGGACGGCGCGCAGTTCATCGCGGGGCGCCTGACCAAGGGCACCTCCGGCCGTACCCACGTGGTCGTCGACCCGTCGACCGGGGAGGACGTGTACACGTACGAGCTGGCGGGCGCCGCCGACGTGGACGCGGCCGTCGCCGCCGCCCGCGCGGCGTTCCCCGGCTGGTCCTCGGCCACCCCGGGTGAGCGCTCCGACGCCCTGCACCGCTTCGCCGCGGTGCTCGCCGAGCGCGCGGAGGACTTCGCCCGGGCCGAGTCCCTCCAGTGCGGCAAGCCGCTCAAACTGACCCGCGAGTTCGACGTCCCGGGCACCATCGACAACACCGCCTTCTTCGCCGGTGCCGCCCGCCACCTCCAGGGGCAGTCGGCCGGCGAGTACTCCGGCGACCACACCTCCTATGTGCGCCGTGAACCCATCGGCGTCGTCGGCTCCATCGCGCCCTGGAACTACCCCCTCCAGATGGCCGCCTGGAAGATCCTCCCGGCCATCGCCGCGGGCAACACGATCGTCCTGAAGCCCGCCGAGCTCACCCCGCTCACCTCGCTGCTCTTCGCCCAGGCGGCCACCGACGCCGGGATCCCGGACGGCGTGATCAACATCGTCACCGGCACCGGCAAGGAGGCCGGCGAGCACCTCGTCGGCCACCCGGACGTGGCCATGACCTCCTTCACCGGCTCCACCGCGGTCGGCAAGCGGGTCGCCGAGGTCGCCACCGCGACCGTCAAGCGCCTCCACCTGGAGCTGGGTGGCAAGGCACCCTTCGTGGTCTTCGACGACGCCGACCTGGAGGCGGCCGTCCACGGCGCGGTCGCGGGCGCGCTCATCAACACCGGGCAGGACTGCACGGCCGCCACGCGCGCGTACGTACAGCGGCCCCTCTACGAGGCGTTCGTCGAGCGGACGGCCGCCCTCATGGAGACCGTCCGGCTGGGGGACCCGTTCGCGCCGGGCACCGACCTCGGCCCGCTGATCTCGCACGCGCAGCGCGACCGGGTCGCCGGATTCGTCGACCGGGCGCGTGCCTACGCGCGCGTGGTGACCGGCGGTAAGGCCCCTCAGGGGGATCTCGAGAACGGCGCGTACTACCGCCCGACCCTGGTCGCCGACGCCGCCCAGGACAGCGAGATCGTCCAGTCCGAACTCTTCGGGCCGGTCCTCGTCGTCCTGCCCTTCGACAGCGACGACGAGGGGATCCGGCTGGCCAACGACACCCCGTACGGGCTCGCCGCCTCCGCGTGGAGCCGGGACGTGTACCGGGCGAACCGCGCCACCCGCGAGATCAAGGCGGGCTGCGTATGGGTCAACGACCACATCCCGATCATCAGCGAGATGCCCCACGGCGGATACAAGGCGTCCGGCTTCGGCAAGGACATGTCCGCGTACTCGTTCGAGGAGTACACCCAGATCAAGCACGTCATGTTCGACAACACGGCGGTGCCGCGCAAGGACTGGCACCGCACGATCTTCGGGGACCGGCAGTAGTCGATTTCCGGCTACCGCCGGGTGGCACACCGAAGGCCGCCTGACCCGCGGCCGCTCACCATCCTCCCGAAAGGGCACCACGCGCATGGAGCAGTACGAGCCCGACCGCCTGTCCCCGGCCCAAGTGGCCGCCATGCGGCGCAGCTTCAGGAACGGCAGGGCCTCCCTCACCCGCCGTTCACTGCTGCGCGCCTCCGCGGGCGGCGCGCTCGCGGTCGGCGGAATGGGCGCGCTGAGCGCCTGCGGCATCCCCGCGGCGGGCAAGACGCAGGGCGGCGTCTCCGCCGACGACCACTCGGCGAAGGAGAAGACCGTCGACTTCTCCAACTGGACCGAGTACATGGACGTCGACGACAGCGGCAAGCACCACCCGACGCTGGAGGCGTTCACCAAGCGGACCGGTATCAAGGTCAAGTACGCCGAGGACATCAACGACAACAACGAGTTCTTCGGCAAGATCAAGCCACAGCTCGCCGCGGGCCAGGACACCGGCCGCGACATCATCGTCCTCACCGACTGGCTGGCCGCCCGCCTGATCCGCCTGGGCTGGGTCCAGAAACTCGACCCGTCCAACCTCCCGCACGCCTACGCCAACCTGTCGGCTCAGTTCCGCGACCCCGACTGGGACCCCGGCCGCGCCTACTCGTACGTCTGGCAGGGCATCTCCACCGTCATCGCCTACAACAAGAAGGCGCTGGACGGCGTCGAGGTGAAGTCGGTCTCCGACCTCCTCGACAACCCCAAGCTCAAGGGGCGTGTCGGCTTCCTGTCGGAGATGCGCGACAGCATCGGCATGACGCTGCTGGACATGGGCAAGGACCCGGCGAACTTCACCGCCGACGACTACGACGCGGCCATCGCCCGCATCCAGAAGGCCGTCGACAAGGGCCAGATCCGCCGCTTCACCGGCAACGACTACACCTCCGACCTGACCAGCGGCGACTTCGCCGCCTGCATCGCCTGGGCCGGGGACGTCGTACAGCTGAAGGCGGACAGTCCCGACATCGACTTCCTGATCCCGGACAGCGGTTACATGACGTCGACCGACAACCTGCTGGTCCCCAACAAGGCGCGTCACAAGACGAACGCCGAACGGCTCATCGACTACTACTACGAGCCGAAGCCGGCCGCCGAGCTCGCCGCGTACATCAACTACGTGTGTCCCGTCGACGGTGTGAAGCCCGAGCTGGAGAAGATCGACAAGGATGCGGCGAACAACCCGCTGATCATCCCCGACAAGGCCATGGCCGAGAAGTCCCACGCCTTCCGCTCTCTGAGCTCGAAGGAAGAGACGGCCTTTGAAGAGAAGTTCGCGAAGCTGACTGGGGCGTGATCACCGTGACGACGAACAAGACGGACAAGACGGGCAGCGGCGGCGACGTCCGCCTCTCGGGCATCAGCAAGACCTACGGCTCCTTCACCGCCGTACACCCGCTCGACCTGACCGTGCCGCAGGGCTCCTTCTTCGCCCTGCTCGGCGCCTCCGGCTGCGGCAAGACGACCACCCTGCGCATGATCGCGGGCCTGGAGGAACCTTCCTCCGGCACCGTCTTCCTCGGCGACCAGGAGGTGACCAACCTGCCGCCGTACAAGCGGCCGGTGAACACGGTCTTCCAGTCCTACGCCCTCTTCCCGCACCTCGACATCTTCGAGAACGTCGCCTTCGGCCTGCGCCGGCGGGGCATCAAGTCGGTGAAGAAGCAGGTCGAGGAGATGCTCGACCTCGTCCAGCTCGGCGAGCAGGCCCGCAAGAAGCCGCACCAGCTCTCCGGCGGCCAGCAGCAGCGCGTCGCGGTCGCCCGCGCCCTGATCAACACCCCCAAGGTGCTCCTCCTCGACGAACCCCTCGGCGCCCTCGACCTCAAGCTGCGCCGTCAGATGCAGCTGGAGCTCAAGCGCATCCAGACCGAGGTCGGCATCACCTTCGTCCATGTCACGCACGACCAGGAGGAGGCCATGACCATGGCCGACACGGTCGCCGTGATGAACGCGGGCCGCGTCGAACAGCTCGGCTCACCCGCCGACCTCTACGAGAACCCGAACACCACCTTCGTCGCCAACTTCCTCGGCACCTCCAACCTCATCGAGGCCGAGGTCGACTCCAAGAGCGGCGGCGAGATCGTCCTCAAGGCGGGCGGCGGCAAGCTGGTGCTGCCCGAGGCGCGCTGTTCGGCGCCGACGCAGACCGGCGGCAAGGTGCTGGTCGGCGTCCGCCCGGAGAAGATCTCCCTCACGCACGCCGACGAGGCGGGCGAGGTCCCGGTCGGCCGCAACCGCATAACCGGCAAGATCGCCGACTCCAGTTTCATCGGCGTCTCCACGCAGTACGTCATCGACAGCCCGGTCTGCCCCGAGTTCGAGGTGTACGCCCAGAACATCGACCGCGACGCCCGGCTGGTGCCCGGCGCCGACGTGGTCCTGCACTGGAGCCCGGCCCACACCTTCGGCCTGGACGCCGCCCAGTCCCTGCTTGCTGGGACAGCGGGCTCCGCGGGCATCGAAGAAGAGGCGGCGGTCTGATGGCGACCCTCACCGAGGCGCCCCCGCCTCTCGCGCCCGCCGCGCCCGAGAAGAAGCCCCCGCGCAAACGCGGCCGCCTCGTCCCGTACTGGCTCCTGCTGCCCGGCATCCTCTGGCTGATCGTTTTCTTCGCGCTGCCGATGATCTACCAGGCCTCCACATCCGTGCAGACGGGCTCCCTGGAGGAGGGCTACAAGGTCACCTGGCACTTCGCCACCTACTGGGACGCGCTGTCCGAGTACTGGCCGCAGTTCCTGCGCTCGATCGCCTACGCCGCCGCCGCGACCGTCCTGTGCCTGCTGCTCGGCTACCCGCTGGCGTACCTCATCGCCTTCCGCGCGGGCCGCTGGCGGAACCTGATCATGGTCCTGGTGATCGCGCCGTTCTTCACCAGCTTCCTGATCCGTACGCTCGCCTGGAAGACGATCCTCGCGGACGGCGGCCCGGTCGTCGGCGCCCTCAACACGCTGCACGTCCTGGACGTCACCAGCTGGCTCGGCTGGACCTCGGGCGACCGCGTGCTGGCCACGCCACTCGCCGTCGTCTGCGGACTGACGTACAACTTCCTTCCGTTCATGATCCTGCCGCTGTACACCTCGCTGGAGCGCATCGACGGACGCCTCCACGAGGCGGCGGGCGACCTGTACGCGCGGCCGTGGACCACCTTCCGCAAGGTGACCTTCCCGCTGTCGATGCCGGGCGTGGTCTCCGGCACGCTGCTGACCTTCATCCCGGCGGCCGGCGACTACGTCAACGCGGACCTGCTCGGCTCCACGGACACCCGCATGGTCGGAAACGTCATCCAGAGCCAGTTCCTGCGGATCCTCGACTACCCGACGGCCGCGGCACTCTCCTTCATCCTCATGGCCGGGATTCTCGCCATGGTCACGGTCTACATCCGCAAGTCCGGCACGGAGGATCTGGTTTAAATGACCTTCGTCAACTGGCTCAAGCGCCATCTCGTCGTCGTCGCGGGACTGCTGACGCTCGGATATCTCCTGCTGCCGAACGTCGTCGTCACGGTGTTCTCCTTCAACAAACCGAAGGGGCGCTTCAACTACGAATGGCAGCAGTTCTCCACGGACGCCTGGAAGGACCCGTGCGGGGTCTCCGGCCTGTGCGGTTCGCTGTCGCTCAGCCTCCAGATCGCCCTCTGGGCGACGCTCGGCGCGACCGCCCTCGGCACGGCGATCGCCTTCGCGCTGGTCCGCTACCGGTTCCGAGCGCGGGGTGCCGTCAACTCGCTGATCTTCCTGCCGATGGCGATGCCCGAGGTCGTCATGGCGGCCTCGCTGCTCACCCTGTTCCTCAACATGGGCGCGCAGCTGGGCTTCTGGACGATCCTCATCGCCCACATCATGTTCTGCCTCAGCTTCGTCGTGACGGCGGTCAAGGCGCGCGTGATGTCGATGGACCCGCGGCTGGAGCAGGCGGCCCAGGACCTGTACGCCGGCCCGTTCCAGACCTTCGTCCGGGTCACCCTGCCGATCGCGGCACCGGGAATCGCGGCGGGCGCGCTGCTCGCCTTCGCGCTCTCCTTCGACGATTTCATCATCACGAATTTCAACGCGGGCTCGACCGTCACCTTCCCCATGTTCGTCTGGGGTTCGGCGCAGCGCGGAACACCCGTTCAGATCAACGTCATCGGTACGGCCATGTTCCTGGTCGCCGTCCTGCTCGTCCTGACCTCGATGGTCATCGGAAATCGCCGCACCAAGCAAAAGGCGTAGACGGAACACATGTAGGGAGTTGAAATCATGGCCCCAAGCGCCATGAGCCGTTGGACCACGTCCCTTTCCGACGCCCAGCCGGTCCCGTACTGGCTGGACGACCCCGGCAAGCCCCACCCCGAGCCCGCGCTCACCGGTGCCGAGACCTGCGACCTGCTGGTCGTCGGCGGCGGCTACAGCGGATTGTGGACCGCGCTCCTCGCCAAGGAGCGCGACCCGCGGCGGGATGTCGTCCTGCTGGAAGGCCGCGAGGTGGGCTGGGCCGCCTCGGGCCGCAACGGCGGCTTCTGCGCCGCCTCCCTCACCCACGGCCTGCCCAACGGCCTCGCCCGCTGGCCGGACGAGATCCACAAGCTCCAGGAGCTGGGCGCCCGCAATCTGGACGAGATGGAGAAGGCGGTCGCCCGGCACGGCCTCGACTGCGAGTTCGAGCGCACGGGCGAGATCGACGTCGCGACCGAGCCGTACCAGGCGCGTGAACTGCGCGACTGGTACGAGGAGATGGAGCGCGAGGGCCTTGCCGACGGCGTCGAGTTCCTGGACACGGAAGCCGTACGGGAACAGGTGGACTCACCGACCTTCCGGGCCGGCCTCCACGACCGCCGGGGCGTGGCCATGCTCAACCCGGCCAAGCTGGCCTGGGGGTTGAAGCGGGCGTGCCTGCGGCTCGGCGTCCGCGTCTACGAGCACACGCCCGCGCTCACGTTGAAGCCGTACGGCGCCGGGATGGCCGTACGCACTCCGTACGGCTCGGTCCGCGCCCGCGAGGTCGCGCTCGGCACGAACGTCTTCCCGAACCTGGTCAAGCGGGTGAGGGCGTACACCGTCCCGGTCTACGACTACGCGCTGATGACCGAGCCCCTGACCGCCGACCAGTTGGCGTCGATCGGCTGGAAGAACCGCCAGGGCCTCGGCGACTCGGCGAACCAGTTCCACTACTTCCGCCTGTCCGCGGACAACCGCGTCCTCTGGGGCGGCTACGACGCGGTCTACCCCTACGGCGGCCGGGTGCGTGCCGAGTACGACGACCGGCCGGAGACGTACGCCAAGCTCGCCGAGCACTTCTTCACCTGCTTCCCGCAGTTGGAGGGAGTTCGTTTCACGCACGCGTGGGGCGGCGCGATCGACACCTGCTCGCGCTTCTCGGCGTTCTACGGCACGGCCCACCACGGCAAGGTGGCCTACGCGGCGGGCTATACGGGCCTGGGCGTCGGCGCCACCCGATTCGGCGCCGACGTGGTCCGCAAGAAGCCGCTGCCCTTCCCGCCGGAACCCTTCGCCTGGACCGGCATCGCCCTCACCAAGTGGTCGCTGGCGCGGGCGGACGCGCACGGCGGGCGGCGCAACCTGTGGCTGCGGACGATGGACAGATTCGGTCTCGGCTTCGACAGCTGAACTGCCGTGCGGCCGGCGCGGAAGGCTTCTCCCACCTACTGCTTCGGCTCTTCGTCGGGCGTCTCCCGCCCGAGGAACAGCCACAAGGACGAGAGCAGCACCGCACCCAGACACCAACTGGCCACCACATCCAGTGGCCAGTGGTAACCGTGGCGGATCAGGCCGAAACCGACGCCGAGGTTGACGGCCGCGCAGGCGATGAGGAGTTCCCGGCGGGCGTAGGCGGTGCGCAGCCACGGGAGGAGGAGCAGGGTCGCGCAGCCGTACGCGACGGCGGCCGTGGCGGTGTGGCCGGACGGGTAGTAGCCGACGCTCGGGGGCATGATCGGGGTGCCGTGGCGGGCCGTGAGTTCCTTGAGCGGGATGACCAGCGCCGGTACCAGGGCCATGACGAGGACCGCCGCGGTGGGCGGGAGCCACCAGCGGTCTGTACCACTGTGCAGGGCCCGCCAGGCGACGTACGCCAGGACGGCGGCGAGGACGGGGATCGCGAGCCGGACGTCGCCCAGGTCGGAGAGGCCGTCGGAGAAACGGTCCGGGGAGACCAGAGCGCGGCTGACACGCTCGTCCACGCGCAGCAGGGGGCCGTCGGCCACGACCTGCCAGGTGATCAGCGCGAAGAGAAGGGCTGGAAGAAGCCCGAAGAGGAGGAAGAAGGAGGCCGGCCGCCCCGGAACAGGGGGGGTGGTTCCGGGGCGGCCGATCAGATCGGATGGTCGCGCGCCCCGGGGGGTTTGGGGCGGGCGACTGTCCGATCGGTGAGGAGATCCGGAGCCGGAGGCACCGGTTGTGTGCGCGAGGGCACGACCAGGTCGAAGCTGGGGAGGCCACGGCCTGATGTCGCCCACAGTCCCCTGTGGGCGGCGTGTATCTCTCATCTGGATAGAACCTACGTCAGGGGACGGGTCCAAGACAGGCTGAATCGACTCCTGTCATCTACCCCGCACAGCTTCTTCACACGGCCTACCGCTGGCGGAATCACCTGTGCGGCTCACCCGTCAGATGCGCGCGAAAGCCTGCTCGATGATGTCGAGGCCCTCGCGCAGGAGGTCCTCGCCGATGACCAGCGGGGGCAGGAAGCGCAGCACGTTGCCGTAGGTGCCACAGGTCAGGACCAGCAGGCCCTCCTGGTGGCAGGCCTTGGCGAGGGCGGCGGTCGCCTCCGGGTTCGGCTCCTTGGTGGCGCGGTCCTTGACCAGCTCGATGGCGATCATCGCGCCGCGGCCCCGGACGTCACCGATGATGTCGAACTTCTCGGCCATGGCGGACAGCCGGGCCTTCATCGTCACCTCGATCGCCTTCGCCCTGGCGTTGAGGTCGAGCTCCTTCATCGTCTCGATGGAGCCGAGCGCACCGGCGCAGGCGACCGGGTTGCCGCCGTAGGTGCCGCCGAGGCCGCCCGCGTGCGCGGCGTCCATGATCTCGGCGCGGCCGGTGACGGCGGCGAGCGGCAGACCGCCCGCGATGCCCTTGGCGGTGGTGATCAGGTCGGGGACGATGCCCTCGTCCTCGCAGGCGAACCACTGGCCGGTGCGGCAGAAGCCGGACTGGATCTCGTCCGCGACGAACACGATGCCGTTGTCCGAGGCGAACTTCCGCAGCGCGGGCAGGAAGCCCTTGGCCGGCTCGATGAAGCCGCCCTCGCCGAGCACCGGCTCGATGATGATCGCTGCCACGTTGTCCGGGCCGACCTGCTTGGTGATCTGGTCGATGGCCTGCGCGGCGGCCTCCGGGCCGGCGTTCTCCGGGCCGGTCGGCCAGCGGTAGCCGTAGGCGACCGGGACCCGGTAGACCTCGGGCGCGAACGGGCCGAAGCCGTGCTTGTACGGCATGTTCTTCGCGGTCAGCGCCATCGTCAGGTTCGTACGGCCGTGGTAGCCGTGGTCGAAGACGACGACGGCCTGGCGCTTGGTGTACGCGCGGGCGATCTTCACCGCGTTCTCGACGGCCTCGGCACCGCTGTTGAACAGGGCGCTCTTCTTGGCGTGGTCACCCGGCGTGAGCTCCGCGAGGGCCTCGGCGACCTCGACGTAGCCCTCGTACGGCGTGACCATGAAACAGGTGTGGGTGAATTCGGCGAGCTGGGCGGAGGCCCGGCGTACGACGGCCTCGGCGGAGGCGCCGACCGAGGTGACCGCGATGCCGGAGCCGAAGTCGATCAGACGGTTGCCGTCGACGTCCTCGATGATCCCGCCGCCCGCGCGCGCGGTGAACACGGGCAGCACGGAGCCCACCCCCTGCGCGACCGCGGCGACGCGGCGGGCCTGCAGCTCCTGCGACTTCGGGCCGGGGATGGCGGTGACGACGCGGCGCTCCTGCGGAAGTGCGGTCATGGGGGGCTCCTGGGGTTTTGCTCGTGCCGACGATTGCCTTCTCTTTTCTCGCAGGCTAGGGCGGGGACCGGGGGGTGGGCATGCTCCATGTGGGCGTTCTCGCCGATACGGCTTGTCCGTCTTGGACATAGCGGTGTGTGGCCCGCTCGATGCGGGCCCGGCCGCGTAAGCGGTGAACTACCCAGGCGGGGGCGTTAGATTGACTCGCTGACGGTGGACGGAACGGCTGGTCAAGGGGCGAGGGCGATGGACAGCGACGGGACGCGGGACGCGCGGGGTACGCATGCGAACCCTGTGCCACGTCCGGCGGGGCCCCCTCAGGTCCCGGCGATGCCGCCGCGGCCTTCCGCGGCGCCGGCGCCGGGTGTGCCGCCGATGCCGGACGGGTCGGGCTTCCTCGCGTGGCTGCGGACGCCCCGGCCGGAGGCGGCACCGGGCGTGTGGCGGTTCGGGCACAAGGCCCGACCCGAGGAGGAGCCCGAGAGGATCCCGACGCGGCAGCTGCTCAGCGGCGCGGTGATCGCGTTCCTCGTCGGCTGGCTGATCTGGTCGCTCCTGTGGAACGGCTACCTCGGCGGCTGGTGGGTCCTGCCCCTCGAACTCTTCACGCCGGATTCCTGGCGCCACAACAACGACCGCGTCGGCAACGCCGTCCTCTGGTACAGCTACTACACGTTGATCGCCCTGGCGATCATGTTCGCCGTCGGGCGTCTCGGCCGCTGGGGCGAGGTCTGGCGCCGGTTCGGACCGCCCGCCTGGCGCCGGTCCGCGCCGGTGACCGAACGGCCGCCCACCCCCGAGCAGGACCCCGCCGAGTGGCCCCAGCTGCGGGCCGCCGGGGCCGCCGACGCCGCCGAGCGGCTCGCCGCCGAGGCCCGTGCCGGGCTGATGCGGGACGTCGACCACGCCCGGATCGACCGCGCCTGGCAGGGGGTCCGCAGCGGCCGGCACAGTCTCGCCGCCTTCACCGGTGCCGTGCTCCAGGAGGGCGCCGCCGCCTGTCTGCACCCCTCCGGCGAGCGTGACCTGCCGACCCGCATCGCCCGGCACGACCTGGTCACCGGCCAGGTGCGCCTCGGCACCACGGCCGACGACGCCCGCAACCCGTACGCCTACCGCGGCACCGGCCTCGGACTCGGCCCCGATCTGCTCGGCACCTCGCTGCTCGCCGTCGGACCGCCCGGCTCCGGCAAGACCGGCACCGTCGTGAACCCGCTCGCCGAGTCGCTGTGCCTGCACGCGCTCGCCGGTCGGGCCGCCGTCGTGGTGCTCGGCGCGGCGGGCGCCGGGCTCGGTCCGACCGACGCCTACGACGTCGTCGTACGCATCGGGAATCCGGAATCGGTGTACGACCTCGACCTGTACGGCGGGACGACGGACCCGGACGAGGCGGCGGCCGTGCTCGCCGAGGCGCTCGTCGGCGACCTCGCGGAGCCGCACCAGGGTGGCGACACCCGCCGCTCCACCACCGTCCTCGCCCAGCTCCTCGGGCCGTTCCGGGCGGTCCACGGACGTTTCCCCTCCGTACCGGAGCTGCGGCAGCTCCTCGACGGCGCGCCCGCGCCGCTGGCCGCGTTGCGCAAGGGCCTCGAGGACTCCGGGCAGGAGGCACTGCTGCGCGAACTGGACGCGCGGGAGCGGCAGCTGGGACAACCGGGGGACGTGGGCGGGGTGCTCGCGGATCGGGTGGCGCTGCTCGACCGGCCGGCCTTCGCGGGCTTCTTCGACACCTCCGGACAGTCGCGTCCCTTCTCGCTGAAGGCACTCGACCATCCCGTGCGGGTGCGCATCGACCTCCCCCAGCGCGGCCACGCCGACGCCTCGCGGATGCTGGCGCGGCTGGTGCTCGCCCAGTTCACGGCGAGCGTGGCGGTACGGGAGGACCGGTCGCTGTTCGCCTGCCTGATCCTGGACGACGCCACGGGCGTGGTGACCCCCGAAGCCGTACGGGGCATCCAGCGGCTGCGGTCGGGCAACGCCGGGGTCGTGCTGACGCTGCGCACCCTGGACGACGTACCGAGGCCGCTGCGCGGGCCGCTGCTCGGGGCCACCGGGTGCCGGATGGCGCTGTCCGGGCTGACGCCGTGGGACGGGCAGGACTTCGCCGAGGTGTGGGGCAAGGAGTGGATCGAGGCGAGGGACGTCACCGACCGGCAGATCATCGCCGAGACACCGGCCGGCAAGGTGCTTCACGCGGTACGGCGCGTGATCACCGGCAAGGCGCCGACCGCGCGGGCGGTGACCGTCCGGCAGGTCGAGCGGGAGCGGTGGTCCGCGTCCGAGCTGGCACACGGGGTGCCGCCGGGGCACGCGGTCCTCTCACTGACGAATGTGAAGGGGGAGCACGCGCCGCCGCTGCTGGTGGATCTGCGCGGTTGAGGTGACGTGCGGACCGTACGGTGAGGCAGAATCGGCACAGGTCGTTCGTGCGGTTCGGCCAAAAGATCACAAAGATCACGACGGTCACGCCTACCTGTCTCGCACACCTGAAGGCCTCATGCCCCCGACGCTCGCCTCGCTCATCCACCACTCCGCGCTGAAGCTGACCGTGCGGGCCGGCGAGGACCGCCTGGACGTGCCGGTCCGCTGGGCGCACGTCAGCGAGCTCGCCGACCCCGTGCCCTACATGGAGGGCGGGGAACTGCTGCTGATCACCGCGTTGAAGCTGGACGCGGAGGACCCCGAAGCGATGTCACGCTATGTGAAGCGGCTGGTGGGCGCGGGGGTCGTCGGGCTCGGCTTCGCGGTCGGGGTCAACTACGAGGAGATCCCCAAGGCGCTCGTCGACGCCGCCGAGCAGGAAGGGCTGCCGCTGCTCGAGGTGCCGCGCCGCACACCCTTCCTCGCCATCAGCAAGGCCGTGTCCGCGGAGATCGCCGCCGACCAGTACCGGGCGGTGACCGCGGGCTTCGCGGCGCAGCGAGAACTGACCAAGCAGGCGCTGACGGACGGCCCGGAGGGGTTGCTGAGTTCCCTCGCCTCGCAGGTCGACGGGTGGGCGGCGCTCTACGACGCCTCGGGCGCCGTCGTCGCCACCGCGCCGGAGTGGGCGGGCCGCCGGGCCGCCCGGCTCACGGCGGACGTCGAGCGGCTGCGGGAGCGGCCCGCGCCCGCCTCGTCGGTCGTGGGCGGCCCCGAGCACGAGGACCGGGTCGAGCTGCACTCGCTGGGCACGGGCCGCCGCCCGCGGGCCGCGCTGGCGGTCGGGACGGCCGCGGCGCTCGGTACGGCCGAGCGGTACGCCGTCCACTCGGCCATCGCGCTGCTGACCCTCACCACCGAGCGCTCGCGGTCCCTGCACGCGGCCGAGCAGCGGCTCGGCGCGGCGGTGCTGCGCATGCTGCTCGCGGGGGAGCCGGACCACGCCCGGGCGGTGGCGGGGGACCTCTACGGGGGATTGCTGGACGCGCCCTTCCGGATGATCGTCGCGGAGTCGGCCTCGGCCACGTCGGCGGCCCGGGTGCAGCCCGACGGCCACACGCCGGCGCCGCCCGCCAAGTCCACGGCCGCGACGCTGGCCGCCGCCGACACCCACGGCGATCCGCTGAGCGCGCTGGCCGACGTACTGGAGTCGGCGGCGGCACGGTCCGGGGAGGCGGTGCTGGTCGTGCCCGAGGGGGAGCGGCTGGTGGTGCTGGCCGCGGACAGGGGAGCGGCGGTGGCCGCGTGCGGGGAGTACGCGGCGGCGCTGGAGGCGGGGCGAAGCGGGGAGGCGGCAGGGGAGGAAGTGGGGGCGGGCGGAGCTTCCCTGGCCGAGGCCGAGCTGGTCGTGGGACTGTCGGCACCGGCCGGGCCGATCGCGGCCGCCGCCGCGTACAAACAGGCCAGGCAGGCCCTGTCGGTGGCGCGGCGGCGGGGGCGGGTGTGTGTCGAGCACGAACAGATGGCGGCGGGCTCGGTGCTGCCGCTGCTCGCCGACGACGCGGTCAAGGCCTTCGCGGACGGGCTGTTGCGCCCCCTGTACGAGCACGACGCACAGGGCCGCGGCGACCTGGTGGCCTCGCTGCGGGCCTGGCTGTCACGGCACGGCCAGTGGGACGCCGCAGCGGTGGACCTCGGGGTGCACCGCCACACGCTCCGCTACCGGATGCGGCGCGTGGAGGAGATCCTGGGACGCTCGCTGGACGACCCGGACGCGCGGATGGAGCTGTGGCTGGCGCTGAAGGCGACGTCCGCGGAGTAGGGGGCGGGCGTGGGCATGGTCATCGCCCCGCCACGCCCACCCCTGCGCGCGGCGACCCGATGCGGATGGCGTTCACCCAGGGATCAGGCCCTCGTCGGACAGCAGCGCCCGTACCTCGCGCAGGCTTGTGTCCTCGTCGGGGAGCACGAGGTCCGACGGTGTGATCGCTTCGTCCGGGATCTGTGTGCCCAGTCGGCGTACGGTCTCCAGGAGAGCGTTCAGTGCGGTGTGGAAGGCCGCCTCGTCGTCGGCGTCAGCCGCGGACTGCAGGGCGGAGTCGGGCTTGTTGAGCTCGTCGAGGTGGTCATCGGTGAGGTCGTACTGGCCCTCGCCGAGAATCCGGATGATCATGGTGCCTCCTGTTGCGGCGGACGGTCGGTGCTGCCGCCTTCCACGGCCGCCGGTCGGCCGGCGGCCGGGAGCCGGGCCTTCATCCGGGCCAGCTCCTGCTCGATCCCGCTGTCGGCGCTGAGGGCCTCCAGCTCTGCCTGGATGTCGTCGCGGCCGGCGGGGAGGGTGGCGTCCGACAGGACCCCGGAGTCGATCAGTTCGTCCAGGGCGCCGGAGCGCGCCTGCATCTGCTCGGTCTTGTCCTGGGCGCGCTGCATCGCCAGGCCGACGTCGCCCAGCTCCTCACTGATGCCGGTGACGGCCTCGGTGATGCGGGTCTGGGCCTCGGCCGCCGTGTAGGTGGCCTTCATGGTCTCCTTGCGGGTACGGAAGGCGTCCACTTTGGCCTGCAGGCGCTGCGAGGAGACGGTGAGCTTGTCCTCATCCGCCTGCAACGCCGCCTGCTGGCTCTGCAGTTCGGCGAGCTGGGCCGTCACCGCGCCGCGCCTGGTCAGCGCCTCGCGGGCGAGGTCCTCGCGGCCTGCGGCGAGCGCCTGCTCCGCCTGGGCCTGCAGCTTCGCGGCGTACTGCTGCAGCTGCACCAGTTGCAGATCCACCCGCTTGCGGCTGGTGGCCACGTCCGCCACACCACGTCGCACCTTGTGCAGCAGCTCCAACTGCTGGGTGTAGGAGTAATCCAGCACCTCACGGGGATCCTCGGCCTGGTCCAGGGCCTGGTTCGCCTTGCTCCGGAACAACAGGGTGACGCGGTCCGCGATGCTGCTCATCGGGCCCGCCTCCTCTCCCTCGGTCGAAGGGCGTACTTCTCTCAGGCTCCGTCCCGCCGCGCTGTGCCGCAAACCTTCCCTGGCCGACCCCTGCCGACTCCGGTGCGGACGGCACGCGACGGAGCAAGACAGATTTAATCCTATTTGGTGGCGTATTTACTGTTTTGGTCCTCGGGTAGCGGTTAACCGGACGGGGCGAGAGCGGGACCGCGTAACTGCCAGGGGCGGGCGCCTGAGCTGGGGCACCGGCCGGGGGTGGCGCACAGATGGGGCACGCGGCCCGGACCGTAGAACGCCGCTGCACGGACAGACACCAGCTGCCGTCCGTGCAGCGTGCCCACACCGCAACGGCGAACATCACGCCCTTTTCAATCACCGGAGGTGATCGGAGTGACCTCACCCAGCTCCGGGTCGACGATGGAAACCCATCCCGACCTTGTCGGAACGCGCGAGCGCCATGCGCTGGCCGAGCGCGCCGCAACGACCCCGCGGGCCCAAGCCATCGAGATGATGGCGCTGGTCACGGGCCTCTACCTCGCGGCCTCCCCCTGGATCGTCGGGTTCAACGGCGGCGGCTTCTCCAGGCTGGCCATCGTCAACCTGATCACGGGGCTCGCCTACGCGCTGCTCATGAGCGGCGGCTTCGGCCGTGCCTACGACCGCACCCACAGCATGGCGTGGGCCGCGTGCGCCCTGGGCGCGTGGACGATCATCGCTCCGTGGGTGGTGGCAGGCAATGTCGACACCACACGGACCGTCGTCAACAACGTCATCACCGGGATCGTCGCCCTGCTGCTGGCCCTTGCCGCAAGCGCGGCAGCCCGCGCGCGCAGCGGACGCCAGGACCAAGGCGCGTACGGGGGCGCATACGGTGCCGGCCGCTGAGAGAGCGGGTTCCGCGACGTGGGGGGAAGACCGGTCAGTCACCGAAGGAGAACCAAGATGATCACCCGAGAGCAGCTACCCGCCGTGCTGGACCACCCGGTCCACGACTCGAGCGGCAACAAGATCGGCGACGCCCGGCACGTCTTCCTCGACGATGCCACCGGCCAGCCCGAATGGGTCAGCGTGAAGACCGGCATGTTCGGCACCAGTGAGTCGTTCATCCCCATCCACGACGCCAGCATCGTCGAGGACCACCTCGAGGTGCCGTACGCCAAGGACCAGGTCAAGGACGCGCCCAACGTCGACGTCGACGCCGGCGGTCACCTGTCCGAGCAGGAGGAGCACCGTCTGTACGAGTACTACGGCATCGACTGGGACGCCGCCTGGCAGCAGGCCACGTCACAGGCGCCCATGGCGGACACGCCTCAGGCACCCACGGCTGACGACGCGATGACCCGCTCCGAAGAGGAGATGCACGTCGGCGTCGAACGCCGCGAGGCCGGCCGCGCGCGGCTGCGGAAGTACGTCGTCACGGAGGAGCAGCAGTACACGGTTCCCGTGAGCCACGAGGAGGTCCGGGTCGAGCGTGAGCCGATCACGGACGCGAACGTCGACGCGGCCCTGTCCGGCCCGGAAATATCCGAGGACGAGCACGAGGTGATCCTCCACGAGGAGACGCCGGTGGTCGAGACCAGGGTCGAGCCCAAGGAACGCGTCCGCCTGTCCACCGATGAGGTCACCGAGGAAGAGACCGTCACGGGAGAGGTCCGCAAGGAGCGCATCGAGGCCGAGGCCGAGGAGACCGGCGAAGGCGGCGGGCGCCCCCGCCGCTGATCCATCCCCGGGGCGCCCGGCCAGGGACGGGACGGCCCTCGCCGGGCACCCCGGGGACCCACTCCTGTCATGGTGCGCGCTCCGATGCATACGGCCGCCGCCGCCCTCCGGGTCCGGAGCGCGGCGCCCCGTGCGTGAGGAGTGGTCAGTCATGAGACTCGTGCACAGGCGGGACGACACCCGCCATGGCCGGGGCCCGGAGAACGGCGAGCGGCAGCGGCGGGACGCCGAGGCGTACGGCCGCGAGGACGACCCGGAACGGTTCGGCCCGGAGCCGGAGGTGGAGCGCAAAGCACCGCAGGCCCTCACCCACATGCCGAAGACGTCCTGGTGGGCGGTGTCGCGCGGGACGCTCAAGGAGTTCATGGACGACGAACTCATCGACCGGGCAGCGTCCCTGACCTACTACGGCATCCTTTCGATGTTCCCGGCGCTGCTGGTGCTTGTCTCGTTGCTGGGGATCGCCGGACAGTCGGCGACGAAGGTGCTGGCCAACGTGGAGCAGCTGACCCCGGGGGCCGCCCGCGACGTGATCCGCAACGCGGTCCAGCAATTGCAGGGCCACGGCCGCATCGGCTCGGTCATCGCGATCGGCGGCCTCGTCCTGGCGGTGTGGTCGGCATCCGCCTACGTGGCGGCGTTCATCCGGACCTCCAACGCCGTGTACGACATTCCCGAGGGCCGCCCCGTGTGGAAGGTGATGCCGCTGCGGCTCGCCCTCACCGTCCTGCTGATGATCCTGGCGGTGGTCAGCGCGCTGATCGTGATCTTCACCGGCTCCCTGGCCCAGCAGGCGGGCAAGGTGCTGGGGATCGAGGACACGGTCATCACGGTGTGGTCGATCGCGAAGTGGCCGGTGCTGGCGTTCCTGGTCTCCCTCATGATCGCGATTCTGTACTGGGCCAGCCCCAACGCGAAGGTGCGCGGCTTCAGGTGGATCACTCCCGGCAGCTTCCTGGCCTTGGTCATCTGGTTGATCGCCTCTGCGGGCTTCGCGCTCTACGTGGCCAACTTCGCCTCCTACAACAAGACCTACGGCTCCTTCGCCGGCGTGATCGTCTTCCTGGTGTGGCTGTGGATCACCAATATCGCCATCCTGCTCGGCCTGGAGTTCGACGCCGAGACCTCACGCCAGCGCGCCGTCGTCGGCGGACACCCGCCGCGGGAGGAGCCGTACGTCAACCCGCGCGACACGAGGAAGTGGGACGAGGACGACCGCCGCCGCCTTGAATGACGGGCGGCGGATCCCTCAGCCCGACCGGCGGCGCAAGCCCGCGGGCCAGCGACGCACCGCACCGGTCCGGCCTACTCCGCACCCCGACTTCTACGACTCGGACAAACGCCCTCCCGGTCACTCCGCGCATACCGTGGACCCCGACAGCCAAGACCAGGATCATCCCCCAACGCGGAAGGGCCGGGACTCGACTATGACTTCCACCCACGCCTTCTGGCTCGCCGGCCGCCAGGTCACCGGCGAGGACAGCTTCGACGTCACCTCGCCCTGGGACGGTCGCCCCGTCGGCAAGGTCGCCGTGCCGACCGACGCGCAGATCGAGGAGGCCGTGGCCGCCGCGTACGCCGTCCGCGACGAGTTCGCGGCCACCCCCGCCCACCTCCGCGCCGCCGCCCTCGACCACGTGAGCCGACGGCTGATCGAGCGTACCGAGGAGATCGCGCAGCTCATCTCCGCCGAGAACGGCAAGCCGATCAAGTGGGCCCGCGGCGAGGTCGGCCGGGCCGTCTCCGTGTTCCGGTTCGCCGCCGAGGAGGCGCGGAGGTTCAACGGCGGTGAGGCGCAGCGCCTCGACACCGACGCCGGCGGTCAGGGCCGTCTCGCCCTCACCCGCCGCTTCCCGAAGGGCGTAGTGCTCGGCATCGCCCCGTTCAACTTCCCGCTGAACCTGTGCGCCCACAAGATCGCCCCGGCGATCGCGGCCGGCGCGCCGATCATCCTGAAGCCGGCGCCCGCCACCCCGCTCTCCGGGCTCGTCATCGGCGAGCTGCTCGCCGAGACCGACCTCCCGGCCGGCTCCTGGAGCATCCTCCCGGTGCCCAACGACCGTATGTCCGCCCTCGTCCAGGACGAGCGACTGCCGGTCATCTCCTTCACCGGTTCCGAGAAGGTCGGCTACGCGATCATGGACTCGGTGCCGCGCAAGCACTGCACCCTGGAGCTGGGCGGCAACGGCGCCGCCGTCGTCCTCGGGGACTACGCCTCCGACGCCGACCTCGACTGGGCCGCCACCCGCATCGCCACCTTCTCCAACTACCAGGGCGGCCAGTCCTGCATCTCCGTGCAGCGGGTCATCGCGGACGCCTCCGTGTACGACCGTCTGCTGCCGCGCATCGTCGCCGCCGTCGAGGCCCAGGTCACCGGCGACCCGAGCGACGACACGACCGACGTCGGACCGCTGGTCAGCGAGGACGCCGCCCGGCGCGTCGAGACCTGGGTGCAGGAGGCCGTCGAGGCCGGCGCCCAGCTGCTCACCGGCGGCAAGCGCGACGGCGCCTCCTACGCGCCGACCGTCCTGACCGACGTACCGGCGAGCACCACCATCTCCTGCGAGGAGGTCTTCGGGCCGGTCCTCACCGTGCGGAAGGTGGACGGGGAGGCGGCTGCCTTCGCAGCCGTCAACGACTCCAAGTACGGCCTCCAGGCAGGTGTGTTCACGCACGACCTCCAGGCAGCCTTCCGCGCCCACCGCGCGCTCGAGGTCGGCGGTGTCGTCATCGGCGACGTGCCCTCCTACCGCGCCGACCAGATGCCGTACGGCGGTGTCAAGCAGTCCGGAGTGGGCCGCGAGGGCGTGAAGTTCGCGATGGACGACTACACGTACGAGCGGGTGCTGGTACTGACCGGACTCGCCCTATAGCTCATGGGAACCATTTTCAGCTAGAGTCGCGGTCATGCGGCTCACGCCGTCTCGAAGGGGCCCGGCACCGATGCCTTCCGGTGCCGGGCCCCTTCTCTGCCGACCTCTCCGGACCCTCAGCCGGAGAAGCCGACGTGCGCGAGCCGCAGCGGGCCGCGCAGCCTGAGGTGGACGTCGTGCACGCCGTCGGCGACGATCCCGGCGCCGAGCGTGGCGTAGGCGTACGGCCCGGAGTCGGACGCGTCCGACGTCAGGGTCGCGAGCGCCGGCCCGCCGTCCAGGGCGATCTCGACGACTCCCTCGCCCGTCACCGACACGCTCACCCGCGTGGCGCCGGCGCCGAAGTCGCAGTTCCGGTAGACCAGTTCACCGGCCCGGTGCTGCGCCGCCGTCACCGCGTCGCCCGACACCTTCGTGCGGTCGACGATCTCGACGCCGCTCTGGTCGTCGAAGTCGGCCGCGTCCAGGCCGCGTTCGAGCACCGGACGCGGGGCCGAGGGCTCGCCGTTCAGCAGCAGGGTCGTGCGAAGGCGGACATCCTCGCTGGAGGCGCCGGCCAGCAGCTCGTACCGGCCCGGCTCCAGGCGCGGGCGGCCCTGTGTCACGTCCCAGAACTCGAAGGAACGCAGGGGCACTTCGAAGGCCAGCTGCGTCCGGTCGCCCGGCGCGAGCGTCACGCGCCGGTGCGCCAGCAGCTCGCGGCGCGGGCGTGGGACCGCCGGGTCCACGACGCGGGTGTAGAGCTGGGCGACCTCGTCGGCCGTGACGTCGCCGGTGTTCGTGACCGTGAAGGAGACGTGCAGGGTCTCCTCCTCGACCCGGGTGTCGAGATCGCCGTACGAGAAGGTGGCGTACGACAGTCCGTGGCCGAACGGGAACAGGGGCGTGCCCTCGAAGTAGAGGTACGTCTGGCGGCTGCCGATCACGTCGTAGTCGAGGAGGTCGGGCAGGTCGGAGTCGTGGGCGTACCAGGTCTGCGGGAGGCGGCCGGCGGGGGAGACGTCGCCGGCCAGGACGCGGGCGAGGGCGGTGCCGGCCGCCTGGCCGCCGTGGGCCGTCCACAGCACCGCCCGGAGGTCGGCGGTGTCGACCGCGTACGGGTAGGCGGAGGTCAGCGCGAGCACGGTGTTCGGGTTGGCGGCGCGGGCGGCGCGCAGCAGACGCTCCTGCTGGGCCGGCAGGCGCAGGGTCGTGCGGTCCTCGGTCTCGCGGCCGTTGATGTGCGGGTCGTTGCCCGCCACCACCAGGACCACGTCGGCCTCCGACGTGACCCGGGCCACCGCGTCCTCGCCGCGTTCGACGATGATCAGCTCGAACGTTTCCGGGTTCTCGTCGGCAACCTTTGCTCCGTCGGCGGCGACCGACACGGGGCGACCCGTACCGACATGCCTGAGGAGGTGTCCGTTCCCGTGCGGTTCCAGCCGGAACGTCTCCTGGACGACCCAGCCTCCCGGCTGGTCGGCGGAGGCGCGTACGTAGCCGTCCTCGGCGACCGAGAGGTAGCGGCCGTCGGGCGCGCGCAGGGTCAGTACGCCCTCGCCCCAGTCGACGAGCGCGAGTTCGGTGCCGACGGCGTTCGTGGTGAGCGGGGGCAGGTCGGTGCGGCCCGCGAGCAGGGCCGGGTCGAGCGCACCCTCGGCGCCGCGCGCCTCGTCGGTCACTCCGTCGACGGAGGGCACCTGCAGGAACGTCCCGTCAGAGGTCTTGAGCAGAACCCGGTCCACGCCCTCCGCGAACTCCACCCGCTCCGCGCCGAACCGTTCGTACAGCCCCTCCAGCGGGGTCGAGCGGTGGAGGAGCGTGCCGCTGTACCAGTCGAGCTTGCACTCGTCGGCGAGCGGGCCGACCACGGCGATCCGGGTGTCCGGGGCCAGCGGCAGTACGCCGTCGTTCTGGAGCAGGACGACGGCCTGCTCGGCGGCCTCCTGGGCGAGCGCGCGGTGCGCCGGGGTGTCGAAGTCCCTGGTGTCGGCGTGCGGGTCGTAGTGCGGGTCGAACTCGCCGAGCCGGAAGCGCACCGAAAGCTGACGGCGGACGGCGGTGTCGATGTCGGCCTCGGTCAGCAGGCCCTGCTCCAGCGCACCTCGCACCCGCTGGATGATCTGCGAACTGTCCGTCCCGTGGTCGGTGAAGCTGTCGACGCCGGCGAGGATCGCGGCCGCGGTGGCCTCCTCGTGGGTGTCGAAGTAGTGCTCGGAGTCGACCAGGTTGGAGGGCGCGCCCGCGTCGGAGCAGACCAGCAGGTCCTCGTCGGTCCAGGCGCGCAGCTGCTCGCGCAGATGCGGCGAGACGTGGTTCGGGCGGCCGTTGACCAGGTTGTACGCCGGCATCACCCCGGCCGTGGCGCCCGCCTCGACGGTCTCGCGGAAGGCGCGCAGGTCGTACTCGTGCAGCACCCGCGGGCGGACCGAACTCGACGAGGTGTCCCGGTCCGTCTCGTTGTTGTGCGCCAGCCAGTGCTTGAGGACCGGCGCCGTGCGCCAGTACGTCGGGTGGTCGCCGCGCAGTCCGTGCGTATAGGCGGTGGCGATGGCCGAGGTGAGCTTCGGGTCCTCCGAGTAGCCCTCCTCGTTACGGCCCCACAGCGGATGCCTCAGCAGGTTCACCGTCGGCGACCAGACGTTGAGGCCGACGCGGTCGTCGCGGGCGCGCATCGCGCGGGTCTCCTTGGACACCGCCTCGCCGACCCGTCGTACCAGATCGGTGTTCCAGGTCGCGCCGAGGCCCACGGCCTGCGGGAACACCGTGGCCGGGCCCATCCACGCCACGCCGTGCAGGGCCTCCTGACCGGTGCGGAACTCGGCGATGCCGAGGCGTTCGACGGCGGGCGCGAACTGGTGGAGGAAGCCGACCTTCTCGTCGAGGGTCAGCCGCGACAGCAGGTCGTCGATGCGCTTCGCGAACGGCAGGCGCGGATCGCGGAAAGGCGTCGTAGGCGGCGTTTGTGCGGTCACGTGGGGATCCCCTTGCGATGGAGCGGCGAAGCGCTTTCGAAGCGCTTCGATGCTCATTCGATCCGGGGGTGGGTGTCAAGACACCACCGGGCAACAACTCCGACTCCTGACCGACATTTCAAGTCGCGTAAGAGGCCGCTTCGTTCCTCCACACCGCGGAGGAATCTTGGAACCGGGCCTTGTGCACCCCTGGGTGTTCACTTAACCTCGCAGCAACATCGAAGCGCTTCGACTACTTCGACTACTTCGACAACGAGGACTGCCGCCGGGACAGGCGCGCATTCCCCCGAAGGCCCGAGGTTCCCAGAACCGCTTCAGCTCAGCCAGTTCCACACATGACACCGCAGCCGACGGCTCCACCGCCGGGTGTCCTGGTGCGCCACGAAGGGTTGACGCAATGACGCCGAACGCCGCTTCCGCCTCCTCCGGGCCCAGCCGGAGAAGCTTCCTCGCCTCCACCGCGGTCGCCACCGCGGCGGTAGCGGGCGGGATGCCGCTGCTCTCCGCCTGCGGCGGTTCGGACAGCGGGTCGCGCGAGGGAACCACATCGGGCAAGGCCGCGGACAAGCTGCTCCCGGCGTTCGTCGCCAGCGCGGTCGCCAAGCCGGACCTGCCGTCGAAGAACGGTTCGGCTTCCGGATACACCGGCAAGGTCGACCTCGCGGCCCTCGAAACCTCGGTCCCGGAGAAGCTCGGCACCGGCACCCCCTTCAAGATCATGTCCCCGTTCTGGGGCTCCCCGCCGAAGCCCGGCTGCGCCTACTACACGGCGCTCGACGCCGCGGCGGGCACCAAGATCACCTGGCAGAACCAGGACGGCAACACCTACGGCCAGAAGCTCGGCGCCGTCCTGGCCTCCAGCTCCATACCGGACATGGTGGTCGTGCCGAGCTGGGAACTGGTCGGCAAGATCTCGAACGCGGTGACCGCGAAGTTCATGGACCTCGGCCCCTACCTGGCGGGCGACAAGGTCAAGAAGTACCCGAACCTGGCCGCGATCCCCTCCGACGCCTGGCGCATGGGCATCTTCGGCGGTGCGCTGCGCGGCATTCCGATGCCGGCCGCCACCGCGAACTGGATCACGCAGTTGTACCGCAAGGACATCTTCGACAAGAAGGGCTACTCGGTACCCAAGTCGCCCGACGAGTTCATGAGCTGGGCCAAGGAGGCCACCAGTTCCAAGGCCAAGGTGTGGGCCTGTGGCGACATGTCCTGGAGTGCCTTCAACATCTTCGGCGTCCGCGGCTCCGGGTCGATCGGCTGGGACATCGGGTCCGACGGCAAGCTGACGTACCGCGTCGAGCAGCCCGAATACCTCGAAGCCCTGGAGTGGGTCCGCAAGCTGTTCGACGCGGGTGTGGTCCACCCCGACGACAAGGCGCGCTCGGGCGATCAGGGCCAGCGGTTCACCGCCGGACAGATCCTGGTCTACAACACCAACATCGCCGACTGGTACGGGAAGACCGCCGAACAGGCCCAGTCGAACCCGGACCTCCAGATCGACGCCATCGACATCTTCGGCGCGGACGGCGGCGACCCGACGCTGTACGCGTCCCAGCCCGCCACCATCTGGTCGCTGATCCGCAAGGGCGCCTCGAAGGCGACGATCGAGAACGCGCTGGCCGCCGCCGACTTCTCGGCCGCGCCCTACGGCACCAAGGAGCGGATGCTCGTCGACTACGGCGTCGAGGGCACCCACTACACGGTCAAGGACGGCGTCCCGGTCAAGAACGACCTGGGCAACTCCGAGGTGCTCAACGCCTGGGTGATGCTCGCCGCACCAGCCGCCTACTTCGCCCACCCCGACTTCCCCGAAGTCGCCCGCAAGCAGGTCGAGTGGCAGCAGCGGATGGGCGCCTTCATGAAGAAGACATCCACGTACGGCATGAACATCGTCGAGCCGACCCGCTACGCGAACCTCTCCAGCCAGTTCGAGCAGTTGGAGATCGACTACGTGCGCGGCAACCGGAAGCTGTCGGACGTCCAGGCCGCCATCTCCACCTGGAAGTCCTCCGGCGGCGACAAGCTGCGCGACTGGTACAAGCAGCTCATCGACAAGAACGGCAGCGGCAACTGATGTCCATCACGGCCGGGAGCAGGCCCGACGGGACCCGTCCCCCCGCGGCCGTCGAGGAACCGGCGGCCGCGGTCGCCGCGGCAGTGGCGAAGAAGCGGGTGTCACCCAAGGCGGCGAGGGCGGGCAAGGTTCCCTTCCGGGTCCGGCTGCGCCGCGACCGCACGCTCATCCTGATGACGCTGCCCGTCATCCTCCTGCTCCTGCTCTTCAACTACGTCCCGCTGCTCGGCAACGTCGTCGCCTTCCAGGACTACGACCCCTACGTCTCCAGCAACGGCGTCACGGCGATCTTCCACAGCCCCTGGGTCGGGGTGGAGCAGTTCTCGCGGATGGTCGACGATCCGCTGTTCTGGAGCGCGGCGAAGAACACCATCGTCCTGTTCTCGCTCCAGCTGGTGCTGTTCTTCCCGATCCCCATCGCCCTCGCGCTGGTCATCAACAGTGTGATCCGGCCCCGGGTGCGGGCCGTGGCGCAGGCGATCATGTATCTGCCGCACTTCTTCTCGTGGGTCCTCGTCGTCACCGTCTTCCAGCAGATCCTCGGCGGCGCCGGCATCATCGCGCAGACGCTCGAGGACCACGGCTGGAGCGGCTTCGACCTGATGACCAACGCGAGCCTGTTCAAGTACCTCGTCACCGCGCAGGCCGTGTGGAAGGACGCCGGCTGGGGGATCATCGTCTTCCTCGCCGCGCTGGCCGCCGTCAGCACCGACCTGTACGAGGCCGCCGCCATGGACGGCGCGGGACGCTGGCGGCGCATGTGGCACGTGACGCTGCCCGCGCTGCGCCCGGTGATCGCGCTGCTGCTGGTCCTGCGGGTGGGCGACGCGCTGAGCGTCGGCTTCGAGCAGTTCCTGCTCCAGCGGTACGCGGTCGGCGCGGGGGCCAGCGAGGTCCTCGACACCTACGTGTGGAACATGGGTATCCAGAACGGCGACTTCAGCTATGCGGCCGCGGTCGGCCTGGTCAAGGGAGTCATCGGAGTGTGTCTCGTCCTGGGCGCGAACAAGGTCGCGCACCTGCTCGGCGAGCAGGGGGTGTACCAGAAATGAGCCTCAACACACAGCTCGTCCGCAGTCTCAAGGCCCCCGCCCGACCCGCGTGGGAGGAGGAGCCCGGCAAGGCCGGACTCACCGCCAAGAGCGGCTTCCTGCTCCTGTGCTGCCTGGGGGTGCTCGGGCCGCTGTGGATCGTGATCGTCACCAGCCTCTCCCCGAAGCCGGTGATCGACCGGGTGGGCGGCCTCGTCGTGATCCCCCAGGGCATCACCTTCGTCAACTACACCGAGCTGCTCAGCGGCGGCCAGGTCAGCCGGGCGATCATGGTCTCACTCGGCGTCACACTCTTCGGCACACTCTTCTCGATGACGGTGTCGGTACTCGCGGCCTACGGCCTGTCCCGGCCGGGCAGTCTCGGTCACCGGTTCTTCCTGATGACCATGATGGCGACCATGTTCTTCGGGGCCGGCCTCATCCCGACGTATCTGCTGGTGCAGTCGCTGGGTCTCACCGACACCTATCTGTCGCTGATCCTGCCGAGCGCGGTCAGCGTCTTCAACATCCTCGTCCTGCGGGCCTTCTTCATGGGGATCTCGCCCGAACTCACCGAGTCCGCGCGCATCGACGGGACCGGTGACCTGCGCATCCTGCTGACCATCATCATGCCGCTGTCGCGGGCGGTGCTGGCGGTCATCTCCCTCTTCTACGCGGTCGGGTACTGGAGCGCCTGGTTCAACGCCTCCATCTACCTCACCGACCAGCAGATGATGCCGCTGCAGAACGTGCTCATCCAGCTGGTCCAGAAGAACACCGAAGCGCCGACCGGCCTCCAGCAGGCGGTTCGCACCGGGCAACTCTCCGCCCTGGGACTCCAGATGGCCGTTATGGTCCTTGCCCTGATCCCCGTCGCGGTCGCATCGCCCCTCGTCCAGCGGCACTTCAAGAAGGGCATGCTGACCGGCGCGGTGAAGGGCTGACGCCTGCGCCTTCCCAACGGGGGCTTCTGCCGGTCGATGGCTGCGGGTCTGTGGTGGCCGGTCGCGCCGTTCCCCGCGCCCCTGCCTTGCGTAACCTCCCCTTTCCCAAACAGCGAGGTATGTGTCATGTGCGCGTCCGGGCCTAGTCGTCGTGCCGTTCTTGGTGGGGCTGCGGCCGCTGCCGCGTTCACCGTCGTTCCGTCCTTCCAGGGGCGTGCGGAGGCCGCTGTCTCGGCCACCCCCGCCTACCGCTGGCGCACCGCCGTCATCGGCGGTACCGGATTCGTCACCGGCGTGCTGTTCCACCCGTCCGTACGGGGTCTGGCCTATGCCCGGACCGACATCGGCGGCGCCTACCGCTGGGACGACCGGACCGCCCGCTGGACTCCGCTGACCGACCACCTCGGGTGGGACGACTGGAACCTCCTCGGCGTCGAGGCGATGGCCGTCGACCCCGCTCACCCCGACCGCGTCTACCTGGCCCTCGGCACCTATGCGCAGTCCTGGGCGGGCAACGGAGCCGTCCTGCGCTCCGAGGACCGGGGCGCGACCTGGAGCCGCACCGACCTCACCGTGAAGCTCGGTGCCAACGAGGACGGGCGGGGCACGGGGGAGCGGCTCCTGGTGGATCCGCGCGACAGCGACACCCTGTGGCTGGGTACCCGGCACGACGGGCTGCTCAAGTCCACCGACCGGGGCGCCACTTGGAAAGCGGCGGGCTTCCCCGCCACCGCCACCGGCCAGGGCGTCACCCTCCTCGTCGCCGCCGGCCGCACCCTCTACGCCGGCTGGGGCGACTCGGACGGGACGGCGGCCAACCTGTACCGCACCGCCGACGGCACCACCTGGAAGGCCGTCCCCGGGCAGCCCTCCGGCACCTCCGCCAAGGTCCCGATCCGCGCCGCGTACGACAAGACCACCCGCGAGCTGTACCTGACGTACGCCAACGCCCCCGGCCCCAACGGCCAGTCCGACGGCAGTGTGCACAAACTGCGCACCACGGACGGGAAGTGGACCGAGGTCACCCCCGTGAAGCCGGGCGGGACCACGAGTGACGGCTCCGCCGACACCTTCGGCTACGGCGGCGTCGCCGTCGACGCCTGTCGCCCGGGCACCGCCGTCGTGTCCACGAACAACCGCTGGGCGGCGATCGACACCCTGTACCGGACCACCGACGGCGGCCGTACCTGGACGTCCCTCAAGGACGCCGCGGTCTTCGACGTGTCCGAGACTCCCTTCCTCAAGTGGGGCGCCGACCAGCCCAAGTTCGGCTGGTGGATCCAGGCGGTCGGCATCGACCCGTACGACTCGAAACACATCGTTTACGGCACCGGCGCCACCCTCTACGGCACCCGGGACCTGAAGAACTGGGCCCCGCAGATCCGCGGCCTGGAGGAGACGGCCGTGCGCCAGCTGACCTCGCCCCCGGTCGGGGAGGCGCACCTGATCAGCGGGCTCGGGGACATCGGTGTGATGTACCACGAGCGGCTCACGGCCTCGCCCTCGCGCGGCATGGCGTCGAACCCCGTGTTCGGGTCGGCGACGGGACTCGCGCAGGCCGCGGCCAGACCGGCGTACGTCGTCCGCGCGGGCTGGGGCGACAACGGCAACGGCGCCCACTCGAACGACGGCGGTCAGACCTGGGCGCCCTTCAAGGCACAGCCCGCCATCGCCAAGGACGCACCGGGACCGATCGCCACCAACGCCGACGGCAGCGTGGTGCTGTGGTCCTTCGTGCACTGGGACGGCACGAAGTACCCGGCCCACCGCTCGGCGGACAACGGCGCCACCTGGACCGAGATCCCCTCCTTCCCGAAGGGCGCCACGCCGGTCGCCGACCCGGCCGACCCGACGCGCTTCTACGCATACGACACCGATACGGGAACGCTACTCGCCAGCACTGACAGTGGCCTCTCGTTCACAGCGCGTGCGACCGGACTCCCCTCCGGCGACAGTCAGTTCGAGCTGGTCGCCGCGCCCGGCAGGTCGGGTGACCTGTGGCTCTCCACCAAGACCAACGGCCTCTACCGGTCCACCGACGGCGGGGTCACCTTCGCCAAGGCCGACAGCTGCCGGGCCTCGCACACCCTCGGCTTCGGCAAGGCCGCCGACGGTGCCGACTACCCGGCGATCTACCTGGTCGGGGCCACCGAGGCCATCACCGCCGTCTACCGCTCCGACGACGAGGCCAAGACCTGGGTCCGGATCAACGACGACCAGCACCAGTGGGGCTGGATCGGCGAGGTGATCACCGGTGACCCGCGCGTGTACGGCCGTGTCTACCTCGCCACCAACGGACGCGGCATCCAGTACGGGGAGCCCGCCTGATGCCCACCGAAAACAAGCCGGGGCTGCACGATACGACCCGCGGCCGCATCCTCTACGGCGGCGACTACAACCCGGAGCAGTGGCCCGAGGAGACCTGGCTCGACGACGTCCGCCTGATGAAGGACGCCGGCGTCAACTCCGTCACCCTCGGCGTCTTCTCCTGGGCGAAGCTCGAACCACGGCCCGCAGAGCGGGACTTCGGCTGGCTGGACCGGCTGATGGACCTGATGCACGCGAACGGCATCGGGGTCGTCCTCGCCACCCCCACCGCCTCGCCCCCGCCCTGGATGGGCCACCGCCACCCCGACACCCTGCCCGTCGACCAGGACGGCCGTACCGAGTGGTGGGGCGGCCGTCAGCACTTCTCGCACTCCAGCGCCACCTACCGCCGCTACGCCGCCGCCATCACCGAGGACCTCGCCGCCCGCTACGGCACCCACCCGGCCCTCACCATGTGGCACATCAACAACGAGTACTGCACGTACGACTGGGGCGACGAGGCAGCCGTCCGCTTCCGCGGCTGGCTGCAGGGCAGGTACGGCACCCTCGACGCCCTCAACGAGGCATGGGGCACCGCCTTCTGGAGTCAGGGCTACGGCGACTGGGCGGAGATCCACACGCCCCGCCGCGCCCACTACCTGAAGAACCCCACCCAGGTGCTGGACTTCAAGCGGTTCACGTCCGACATGCTCCTGGAGTGCTACGTCGCCGAGCGGGACATCGTCCGCCGGGCCACCCCGACCATCCCCGTCACCACCAACTTCATGCCGCTGTGGGTCGGCCAGGACGCGTGGCGCTGGGCCGACGAGGAGGACGTCGTCTCGGTCGACCTCTACCCCGACCCCCGCGACCCCTTCGGCGCCCAGAACGGCGCCCTCGTCCAGGACATGACCCGCTCCCAGGCACGCGGCCCCTGGATGCTGATGGAGCAGGCGGCAGGTCCTGTCAACTGGCGGGGCGTCAACCACCCCAAGCCGCACGGCCTCAACCGCCTCTGGTCCCTCCAGGCCGTGGCGCGCGGGGCCGACGCCGTCTGCTACTTCCAGTGGCGGCAGTCCCGGCAGGGCGCGGAGAAGTTCCACTCCGGGATGGTCAGCCACGCGGGGGAGGAGGGCCGGACGTACCAGGAGGCCAAGCAGCTCGGTGCCGAACTCGCCCGGATCAGCCCGGAGGTGACGGGCAGTCACTCGCCCAGCGACATCGCCGTCCTGCACGACTGGCACGCCTGGTGGGCCGGCGCCCAGGACGGCCGTCCGTCCACGCGGGTCGACTACCCCGACCTTCTGAGAGCCTGGCACCGAGCGTTCTGGGAAGCGCACCTCACCACCGACTTCGCCCACCCCGAGCACGACCTGAGCGCGTACAAGCTCGTCGTCGTCCCCCAGCTGTACGCCCTCACCGACGCGGCGATCGAGAACCTCCTCGCCTACGTCCGTGGCGGCGGCACCCTCGTCTCCGGCTTCCTGACCGGCGTCGCCGACGAGGACGACCGGGTACGGCCCGGCGGCATGGACGCCCGGCTGCGCGAGCTGCTGGGCATCCGCACCCTGCACGAGTGGTGGCCGCTGGACGCGGGCGAGAACGTCGAGTGCGGCGGCTTCCGCGGCACCCTGTGGTCGGAGGAGATCGAGAAGGCCGAGGACGGCGAGGTCGAGTCCGCGTACAAGGGCGGGGAACTCGACGGGCTGCCGGCCGTGCTCCGCAAGGGACGTGCCTGGTACGTCTCGACGCTCCCCGAGCCGGACGCGATGCGCGACCTGCTCGCCCGGGTCGCAGCCGAAGCAGGCGCCCGGCCCGTGCTCGACGCCCTCCCCGCCCAGGTGGAGGCGGTCCGCCGCGGTGACCTGCTGTTCCTCCTCAACCATGGGCGCGAGTCCGTGACGCTCGGGGTCCCGGGCACCCGTCGCGACCTGCTGACGGGGGCGACCGTCCAGGACGAGCTCACCCTCGGCCGCTACGGAGTGGCGGTGCTGAAGCCATGAGCGCCGGTCCCGTCCACGGCACCTGGGAGCCACGGCCCGCCGCCCGCTGGGAGGACGCCTTCCTGAGCGGCAACGGCCGGCACGGCGCCATGGTGTTCGGGGATCCGAACGACGAGCGCATCGTCGTCACCCACCACACCCTCGTCCGCCCGAACGGCGCCGAGTACGCCCGCCCGCCGGAGCTCGCCGCCCAACTACCCGCGCTCCAGGACCGGTTGCTCGCCGGGGAGCTGAGTGCCGCCAAGACCTTCACGGATGGCCGAGCCCTCCAGTGGGTGCAACCCTTCCATCCCGCCTTCCAGATACGGCTGCGGAGAGCACCCTCCACAGAACCGCACCACTACCGCCGATCCGTCGACTTCACCACCGGCGTCGCCGCGGCCGAGTGCGCGGGCTGGACCAGCCGGGTCTTCGTCTCCCGCGCCGACGACGTCCTTGTCCAGCAGGTCACCACCCCCGACCTGGACATCTCCCTCGACCACCGGCTCCCGGGCGCACCCCGCGACCTCGCCGTCGGCCACGGCGCCGTCCTCACCCCCGAGGGTGCCCTGCTCACCCTCCGCGCCCGCTACCCCGGCAGCGACCGCGCGTACACCGGTGTGACGCTGATCGTCGTCACCGGCGGCCGTACGACGCTCACGCCTCCCGGTCTGCGGATCACCGGCGCCGAGTCCGTCCTGTTGCTCACCCGCGTCCTGCGTCACACCGGCGACCCGGGTGCCCCGGACACCGACGATCGGGACGCCCTCGCCCAGGCCCGCGCCCTGGGCGACCTGATCCAGGACGAGGAGGACCCGTACACCCGCCTCCTGGACCACCACACCGAGCCGCACCGCACGGCCTACGAGCGCGTCACCCTCGATCTCCTGGCGGACCCCGCCGAACGCGCCCTGCCGGGCTCGGAGTTGCTGGCCCGACCCGACAGCCCCGCCTGCCTGGAACGCCTCTTCGCCGCGGGCCGCTACCACCTCCTCTCCGCCGCCGGGATGTTCCCGCCCCGCCTGACAGGCCTGTGGACCGGCGACTGGAACACGGCCTGGTCGGGCGCGTTCACCAACGACGCCAACCTCAACCTCCAGACCTCGTCCGCCGCGGCCGCAGCCCTCCCTGAAGTCACCGAGGCCCACGCTTCCCTGATCCACCGTCAGTTGGGGGACTGGGCCGACAACGCCCGCGCGATCTTCGGCGCCCGCGGTGTGGTCGCCCCGCCGCACAGCGACGGCGAGTCCGGGCTGACGTACCACTTCAGCCGCGAATACCCGCTCCACCTGTGGACCGCCGGCGCCGACTGGCTGCTCAAGCCGCTCGTCGACCACGACGAGACCCGCGGCGAACGCGACCCGCGCACCGCCCACGCCCTCGCCCAGGTCGCCCTGTTCTACGAGGACTTCCTCACCCGTACGGACGCGGACGGCCACTTGATCGTCGTCCCCTCGTACTCGCCGGAGAACCGCCCGGCGAACGCGAGCTGGGGCGCGATCAACGCGGCCATGGACCTCTCGGCCGCCCGCCACGCCCTCCTCACCGCCGCCGACTACCACCCGGAGCGGGCGGAAGGGTGGCGTGCCCTGGCCGACCGGCTCCCGCCGCACCGGATCAACGCCGACGGCGCGCTCGCCGAGTGGGCCTGGCCCGGCCTCGACGACACCTACGACCACCGCCACCTCAGCCATCTCTACGGCGTCTGGCCGCTCGACGAGATCAACCCGTACGACACCCCGGACCTCGCGGCAGCCGCGTACCGGGCCCTCGAACTGCGCGGCGCCGAGAACGACTCCGCGCACGGCCATCTGCACCACGCCCTGATCGCGGCCCGCCTGCGCGACGGCGAACGGGTCGCGCACGCCCTCGGCCAGGTGCTCAAGGGGGACTTCTTCCACGCCTCCCTGATGAGCGCGCACTACCCGAACCGGGACGTCTACAACGCGGACGCGGCGCACACCCTGCCCGCCGTGCTCCTCGAGATGCTGGTGCAGTCGACGCCGGACCGGCTGGTCCTGATGCCCGCGCTGCCGACGGCGTACCCGACGGGCCGACTCCTGGGCATCCGCACCCGGTTCGGGGCGGAGCTCGACCTCACCTGGAACCAGCACGAAGCGACCGCGGTGATCCGCCCCACGCGCACGCACCGCGTCGAACTCCGCACTTCCTCCGGTGCCGAGCCGCTCGACCTCGTCGCCGGAGAAGACCGCGTCCTCACCCTGGGGACGTGGTAATCCCCTCAATCCCCCGCATTTCCCCCCACCCATGGAAGGGATCCCATGGCAACACGCACCCGCACCCGCATCCTCAGCAGGATCGGCAAGGCCCTGCTGCCCCCGGCCCTCGCGCTCGGGGCCACCGTCGGCCTCGCCTCCGCCCCCGCCTCGGCCGCCGTCTGGAACTCCTGCGACCAGTGGGGCAACACCAGCCTGGGCGGCTACACGCTCTACAACAACATCTGGGGCTCCGGCGCCGGCAGCCAGTGCATCTGGGCCAACTCCGGCACCAACTGGGGCGTGTGGGCCGACCACCCCAACACCGGCGGCATCAAGTCCTACCCCAACTCCAAGAAGGTGATCAACAAGTCGATCACCTCGCTGGGCTCGCTCTCCAGCAGCTACAACGTCTCGGTCCCGTCGTCCGGCGCGTACAACACGTCGTACGACATCTGGGACACGGACTACGACTACGAGATCATGCTCTGGGTCAACAAGACCGGAGCCGTCGGCCCGCTCGGCACCTCGCAGGGCAACGTAACGCTCGGCGGCCACACCTGGACCGTCTACAAGGGCACCAACGGCGCCAACGAGGTCTTCTCCTTCATCCGCACCTCCAACTCCAGCTCCGGCACCGTGAACGTCCTGCCGATCCTGAAGTGGATCAAGGACACCAAGGGCTGGATGGGCAACGAGACCATCGGTGACGTCCAGTTCGGCTACGAGATCACCTCGTCGTCCGGCGGTCTGAACTTCACCACGAACAACCTGACGGTCAGCAGCAGCTGAACCGCATGAGCCCATGAAAGTGCGGCCGGTCCCTCCCCCACGGGACCGGCCGCACATCCGCGCCCGGGGCGGCTACCGCGCCACAGGCAGCCGCGCCCCGTCCCGCAGGAACAGCGGGATGCGGTCCAGCGGGGCGTCGACCGTCACGGTCGTACCGCCCTCGTACGTCTCACCGGTCCACGCGTTGGTCCAGGTCGCGCCCGCCGGGAGGTACGTCGTGCGGGCCGTGGCGCCCGCCGTGAGCACCGGGGCGACCAGCAGGTCCGCGCCGAACAGATAGGCGTCGTCGACCGTCCAGGTCGCCTGGTCCTCGGGGAACTCCAGGAAGAGCGGGCGCATCACCGGCAGGCCCTCCTCGTGGGCCTCGCGCATCACCTTCAGGACGTACGGCTTGAGGCGCTCGCGCAGGCGGAGGTACTGCTCCATGATCGCGCCGGCCTCCTCCCCGTACGACCACACCTCGTTGGGGCCGCCCGTCATGGCCGGGCCCAGGGGCATGCCCGGGTCGCGGAAGCCGTGCAGGCGCATCAGCGGGGACAGGGCGCCGAACTGGAACCAGCGGACCATCACCTCGCGGTACGCCGGGTCGTCCGGGTCGCCGCCGTGGAAGCCGCCTATGTCGGTGTTCCACCAGGGAATGCCGGACAGGGCGGTGTTCAGGCCGGCCGCGATCTGGCTGCGCAGGGTCGCGAAGTCGGTGCCGATGTCGCCCGACCACAGGGCGGCGCCGTAGCGCTGACTGCCCGCCCACGCCGAGCGGTTGAGGCTGATGATCTCTTCCTCGCCGGTCGCGCGCAGGCCCTCGTAGAAGGTGCGGGCGTTCTCGGCCGGGTAGCTGTTGCCGACCTCCAGGCCGGGGCCGGCCCAGTAGCGCAGGTTCTCCTGGAAGCCCGGCTTCAGCTCCGGCTCGCAGGCGTCCAGCCAGAAGGCCGTGATGCCGTACGGCTCCAGGTAGTTCTGCTTCACCCGCGACCAGACGAACTCCCGGGCCTCCGGGTTGGTGGCGTCGTAGAAGGAGACCTGGACGGTGGAGGCGACCTCCTTGTCCGGCCAGTCGGCATGCGCCATCGGGCCGTACTGGGTGCCGATGAAGTAGCCGCGCTGCTCCATGAGTTCGTGGTTCTCGGAGAGGGGGGACACGGACGGCCAGACGGAGACGACGAGCTTGATGCCGAGCTCGTCCAGCTCGCGGACCATCGCCGCCGGGTCAGGCCACTCCTTGAGGTCGAATTTCCAGTCGCCCAGGTGCGTCCAGTGGAAGAAGTCGCAGACGATCACGTCGATGGGCAGGCCCCGGCGCTTGTACTCCCGCGCCACGGCGAGGAGTTCGTCCTGAGTGCGGTAGCGCAGCTTGCACTGCCAGAAGCCCGCCGCCCACTCCGGCAGCATGGGCGTACGGCCGGTCACCGCGCTGTAGTGCCGCTGGGCGTTGGCCGGGGCGCCCGCGGTGATCCAGTAGTCGAGCTGGCGGGCCGAGTCCGCCACCCAGCGGGTGCCGTTGCCGGCCAGCTCCACGCGGCCGATCGCCGGGTTGTTCCACAGCAGTGTGTAGCCGCGGCTGGAGGTGAGGACCGGGATGCCGACCTCGGCGTTGCGCTGGACCAGGTCCAGGACCAGGCCCTTCTGGTCCAGCCGGCCGTGCTGGTGCTGGCCGAGGCCGTACAGCTTCTCGTCGTCGTAGGCGGCGAAGCGCTGCTCCAGACGGTGGTAGCCGTTGCCGACGGCGGTGTACAGGCGCGGGCCCGGCCACCAGAAGTGGGCGCGCGCCTCGGACAGGAGCTCCGAGCCGTCGTCCGTACGCAGAAAGCGGATCAGTCCCTCGGCGTTGACCTCGACGGTCAGCGAGCCGACGGTCAGCACCCCCTGCCCGCCCTCGATCTTCACGGTGGAGCCGGTGCCGGGCGGTTCGTGGAGCAGCGCGCCCGGCAGCCCCTCCAGGATCGGACCGCCGAGCCGCGCCCGGACCCGGACCGCGTCCGGACCCCACGGCTCGATGCGCACGGTCTCCTGGCGGCCGCTCCACTCCAGCGCGCCGTCCCGCTCGCGGAAGGTGCCGACGGTGGGTGACGACTGCGCGAGGCCGACCTGGGGCTGGTCCCCGGCCGGGGGCTGGGTTTCGGCAGGCTGATTCACTTGGATGGCTCCTTGAAGGAGGGCGGGCATGGCGGTGCCCTGGCGGGGCACCGCGTGAGGAGGAAGGTCGGGGGTCAGGAGGTGACGGCCGGGGCGGGCCCCGTGCTCGTCCGTACCGTCAGCTCCGGGGCGATCAGCACGACTTCGTCGATCCCGTGGCCGTCGAGCTTGGCGACCAGACGCTCCACGGCGTGCCGGCCCATCTCCTGCGCGGGGATGGCGACCGACGTCAGCCGCACCGAGGCCTGGACGGCGACCTGGTCGGGGCAGATCGCGACGACCGACACGTCCTCGGGGATGGCCCGGCCCTGCTGGCGGAGCAGGGCGAGCAGCGGCTCGACCGCCGACTCGTTCTGTACGACGAACCCGGTGGTGCCCGGGCGCTCGTCGAGGACCCGGGCGAGGGTCACGGCCATCGCGTCGTACCCGCCCTCGCACGGCCGGTGCAGCAGGCGTACGCCCAGCTCCTGGGCGCGAGAACGCAGTCCGTCGAGGGTGCGCTCGGCGAAGCCGGTGTGCCGTTCGTAGACGGCCGGGGCCTCACCTATGACAGCGATGTCTCGGTGGCCGAGCTTCGCGAGGTGTTCGGCGCACAGCGCGCCCGTCGCCCTGAAGTCGAGGTCGACGCAGGTGAGACCGGAGGTGTCGGCGGGCAGTCCGATCAGCACGGACGGCTGGTCGGTGCCGCGCAGCAGCGGCAGCCGCTCGTCGTCCAGTTCGACGTCCATCAGGATCATGGCGTCGGCGAGTCCGCTGCCGGTGACGCGGCGCACGGCGTCGGGACCCTCCTCGCCGGTGAGCAGCAGCACGTCGTAACCGTGCGTGCGGGCCGTGGTGGCGACCGCGATGGCGATCTCCATCATCACCGGCACGTACATGTCGGTGCGCAACGGGATCATCAGCGCGATGATGTTCGACTTGCTGCTGGCCAGGGCGCGGGCGCCCGCGTTCGGGTGGTAGCCGAGCTCGCGGATGCTCTCCTCGACCCGCTGCCGGGTGGCCCCGGAGATGGACCGCTTGCCGCTGAGGACATAGCTCACCGTGCTCGCCGAGACTCCGGCGTGCTGGGCGACCTCGGCGAGGGTGACCATCCAGCTCTCCAAGCTTTGTGAAGCGCTTCGACAGTGCGCGTTGCGAATAATGGCGGGTGAGGGTGGTTCGACAGTAGCTCCACCGGGGGTGGGTGTCCATAGGTTGTCGAAGCGCTTCGACAGAGACTTGCGAATGTGGGGCCGTGTGGGCGCTGTCCGTGGCCGGCCCGGTGTTTCCCCGGGTGTGGGTTCCTGCCTACCACGCCCGGCCGTGGCGGGCCATGGAACACGGGCGGCGGCCGTGAAGGCGCCGCATGCCCGCCCACCGGTCCGACGGCAACCTTTCGCCGGCCGGCGGCCACTGGCAGGGGATAGCAGGAACCGCTCGGAAGGACCCCCATGCAGCACCGTCGTCCCCGCCTGTCCAAGAAGGCGACGACCCTCGTCGCCACCACGGTCGCCCTCGCGGCCGCGGCCGGCATCACCGTCGCCCAGGCGGACGAGGCCGGCAAGAAGTGCACGGACTTCGACACGATCACGCTCGGTAAGTACTACGTGAACAACAACGTCTGGAACAGGGAGAAGGTCACCGGCACCCAGTGCGTCTGGGACAACTCCCGGTCGGGATCGACCATTTCGTGGGGGACGAGCTACAGCCTGGCCAACAGCGGTGCGGGCAAGGACTACGACGTGAAGTCGTACGCGAGCACCGTCCTTGGCTGGCACTGGGGCTGGAAGGTCGACAAGGCGTCCACCGGCCTGCCGATCCGGGTCGGCGACCGCAAGCCGGTGAGAACCACCTGGGAGTTCTCGCTGAACTCCACCCCCGGCACCATGAACGTCGCCTACGACCTGTGGCTGCACTCCAAGAACACGGCCGACTGGCAGGACCAGCCCACCGACGAGGTCATGATCTGGCTCAACCGGCAGGGCGGTGCGGGCCCGCTGGGCACGAAGTACGGCAGCGTCAGCCTCGGCGGCGCGATGTGGGACATCTACCGGGGCGACATCGGCTGGAACGTGTACTCCTTCGTCCGCCGGGCCAACACCACGAAGGCGTCGTTGAACCTGGACGACTTCACCCAGGCCCTGGTTCGCCGCGAACTCCTGAGCAACGACAAGTACGTCTCGGGCATCGAGTCCGGCACCGAGGTCTTCAAGGGGACGGGCCGCCTGGACACCAGGGCGTACTCGGTCGACATCGGCTGAACGGCCACGGGAGGGCCTGTCCGGCCCATTCCCGTCGTTCCCCAGGCAGGCAGGCAGGCGGGAATGGGCCGGACAGGCCCTAGGGGTGGTGGGGTCGGACGGGATCGGGTAAATACGATCGGGTAGAACCCGTTGGTAACCATACGGTCCCAAGATCCCGATTCGCGGCGAGGTGAGCCTCAATGTCCGCAGCACCCACCCAACCCACCGTCACCGAGCGTGAAGCACGCCAGGTGGCGGAGGCAGCCCGGGAACAGGTCTGGCGCAAGCCCAGCTTCGCCAAGGAACTGTTCCTCGGCCGCTTCCGGCTCGACCTCGTCCACCCCCACCCGATGCCGCCCGACGAGGACGCCCAGCGTGGCGAGGAGTTCCTCACCAAACTGCGCGACTTCTGCGAGACGAAGATCGACGGGGCCGTGATCGAGCGCGACGCCAGGATCCCCGACGACGTCATCAACGGGCTCAAGGAGCTCGGCGCCCTCGGCATGAAGATCGACACCAAGTACGGCGGTCTGGGCCTCACCCAGGTGTACTACAACAAGGCGCTGGCTCTGGCGGGCTCCGCCAGCCCGGCGGTCGGGGTGCTGCTGTCGGCGCACCAGTCGATCGGCGTACCCCAGCCGCTGAAGCTGTTCGGCACGCCCGAGCAGAAGGAGACGTTCCTGCCGCGGTGCGCCCGCACCGACATCAGCGCCTTCCTCCTCACCGAACCGGACGTGGGCTCCGACCCGGCGCGGCTCGCGACGAGCGCGGTGCCCGACGGGGACGAGTACGTCCTCGACGGGGTGAAGCTGTGGACCACCAACGGCGTCGTCGCCGACCTGCTGGTCGTGATGGCCCGGGTGCCGAAGAGCGAGGGCCACAAGGGCGGCATCACCGCCTTCGTCGTCGAGACGAACTCGCCCGGCGTCACCGTCGAGAACCGCAACGCCTTCCTGGGCCTGCGCGGCATCGAGAACGGCGTCACCCGCTTCCACCAGGTCCGCGTCCCCGCCGCCAACCGCATCGGCCCTGAGGGCGCGGGCCTGAAGATCGCCCTCACGACCCTCAACACGGGCCGGCTGTCGCTGCCGGCGTCCTGCGTGGCCGCCGGCAAGTGGTGTCTGAAGATCGCCCGCGAGTGGACAGCGGCCCGCGAGCAGTGGGGCAAGCCGATCGCCCACCACGAGGCGGTCGGATCGAAGATCAGCTTCATCGCGGCGACGACCTTCGCCCTGGAGGCCGTACTGGACCTGTCGAGTCAGATGGCCGACGAGAACCGCAACGACATCCGTATCGAGGGCGCGCTGGCCAAGCTGTTCGCCTCCGAGATGGCCTGGCTGATGGCCGACGAACTGGTCCAGATCAGGGGCGGCCGGGGCTTCGAGACCGCGGAGTCGCTGGCGGCCCGCGGCGAACGCGCGGTCCCCGCCGAACAGGTCCTGCGCGACCTCCGCATCAACCGCATCTTCGAGGGCTCCACCGAGATCATGCACCTGCTGATCGCCCGTGAGGCGGTCGACGCCCACCTGTCGGTCGCGGGTGACCTGATCGACCCGGAGAAGTCCCTTTCGGACAAGGCGAAGGCGGGCGCCCAGGCCGGCGTCTTCTACGCCAAGTGGCTGCCCAAGCTGGTCGCGGGACCGGGTCAACTCCCGAACTCCTACAACGAGTTCAAGCGCGAGGTGGACCTCTCCACGCACCTGCGCTACGTGGAACGCACCGCCCGCAAACTCGCCCGCTCCACCTTCTACGCCATGTCCCGCTGGCAGGGCCGGATGGAGACCAAGCAGGGCTTCCTCGGCCGGATCGTCGACATCGGCGCCGAGCTGTTCGCGATGAGCGCGGCCTGCGTGCGCGCCGAACTCCTCCGCTCCACCGAGGACCACGGCCGCGAGGCCTACCAACTGGCCGACGTCTTCTGCCGCCAGTCCCGCATCCGCGTCGAGGAACTCTTCGGCCGCCTGTGGACCAACACCGACGACCTCGACCGCAAGGTCGTCAAGGGCGTGCTCTCGGGCACGTACGAGTGGCTGGAGGAGGGCATCGTCGACCCGTCGGGCGAGGGACCGTGGATCGCGGACGCGACACCGGGACCCAGCAAGAAGGAGAACGTCCACCGCCCGATCCGCTGACCGGCCCACGACAGGGAGTCAGTCCTCCCCCTCGTCGCCGCGTGCGGGGGACGAGGGGGACTCCCTGTCCTCACACACCGTCCTTACGGCCACAATGGAGGGATGACGGACAGTCCAGCCCCTCTCGCCGACCCGCACCTCGTCTACGACCCGGTCGCGGGCGACGGGCCGAAGGACGTGGTGATCCTCGGTTCCACCGGCTCGATCGGCACTCAGGCCATCGACCTCGTGCTGCGCAACCCCGACCGGTTCCGGGTCACCGGGCTCTCGGCCAACGGCGGCCGGGTCGCCCTCCTCGCCGAGCAGGCGTATCAGCTGCGGGTGCGGACCGTCGCGGTCGCCCGCGAGGACGTCGTACCGGTGCTGCGCGAGGCGCTCAGCGCCCAGTACGGGACGGGCGAGCCGCTCCCCGAGATCCTCGCCGGGCCCGACGCTGCCACCCGGCTCGCCGCCTGCGACTGCCACACCGTCCTGAACGGCATCACCGGCTCCATCGGCCTCGCCCCGACCCTCGCCGCCCTGGAGGCGGGCCGCACCCTCGCGCTCGCCAACAAGGAGTCGCTCATCGTCGGCGGCCCGCTGGTCAAGGCCCTCGCCAAGCCCGGGCAGATCATCCCGGTCGACTCCGAGCACGCGGCGCTCTTCCAGGCGCTCGCGTCCGGCACCAGAGTGGACGTACGCAAGCTCGTCGTCACCGCCTCCGGCGGTCCCTTCCGCGGCCGCACGAAGGCCGAGCTGGCCCAGGTGTCGGTCGAGGACGCCCTCGCGCACCCCACCTGGGCCATGGGCCCGGTGATCACCATCAACTCCGCGACCCTCGTCAACAAGGGCCTGGAGGTCATCGAGGCACACCTCCTCTACGACATTCCCTTCGATCGGATTGAGGTGGTCGTACATCCCCAGTCGTATGTCCACTCGATGGTTGAGTTCACGGACGGATCCACGATCGCGCAGGCGACGCCCCCCGACATGCGCGGGCCGATCGCCATCGGCCTGGGCTGGCCCGAACGCGTCCCCGACGCGGCGCCCGCCTTCGACTGGAGCAAGGCGTCGACCTGGGAGTTCTTCCCGCTCGACAACGACGCGTTCCCGTCGGTGAACCTGGCGCGACACGTGGGCGAGCTCGCGGGCACGGCCCCGGCGGTGTTCAATGCCGCCAACGAGGAGTGCGTGGAGGCCTTCCGGGCCGGCGCGCTGCCGTTCGACGGGATCATGGACACCGTGACCCGGGTGGTGGACGAGCACGGCACCCCGCGCACGGGAACCTCGCTCACCCTCGCGGACGTCCTCGAAGCGGAGACCTGGGCGCGGAACCGGGCCCGACAACTGGCGGCACAGACGGCGGAGGCCCGTGCATGACGACCCTGATGTTCATCCTCGGCATAGTGGTCTTCGCGTTCGGCCTGCTGGTCTCGATCGCGTGGCACGAGCTGGGGCACCTGTCCACCGCCAAGCTCTTCGGCATCCGCGTGCCGCAGTACATGGTCGGCTTCGGCCCGACCGTCTTCTCGCGCAAGAAGGGCGACACCGAGTACGGCATCAAGGCCATCCCGTTCGGCGGCTACATCCGCATGATCGGCATGTTCCCGCCGGGGCCCGACGGCCGCCTGGAGGTGCGTTCCACCTCGCCCTGGCGCGGCATGATCGAAGATGCCCGCTCGGCCGCCTTCGAGGAACTCCGCCCCGGTGACGAGAGCCGCCTCTTCTACACCCGCAAGCCCTGGAAACGGGTCATCGTGATGTTCGCGGGCCCGTTCATGAACCTGATCCTCGCGGTGGCGCTGTTCCTCACCGTCCTCATGGGTTTCGGCATCTCCCAGCAGACCAACACGGTCAGCTCGGTCTCCCAGTGCGTCATCGCCCAGAGCCAGAACCGCGACGAGTGCAGGAAGTCCGACCCGGCCTCCCCGGCCGCGGCCGCCGGCCTGAAGGCGGGCGACAAGATCGTCGCCTTCGCCGGCGTCAGGACCGACGACTGGAACCGGCTCTCCGACCTCATCCGCGCCAACCCGGGCAAGGAGGTGCCGATCGTCGTCGACCGCAAGGGTGAGGAAGTCACCCTGCACGCGAAGATCGCCTCCAACCAGGTCGCCAAGAAGGACTCCAGCGGCCAGTACGTCCAGGGCGAGTACGTCACCGCCGGCTTCCTCGGCTTCAGCGCCGCCACCGGCATCGTCAAGCAGGACTTCGGCGACTCCGTGACCTGGATGGGCGACCGCGTCGGCGACGCCGTCGACTCCCTCGCCGCCATCCCCGGCAAGGTCCCCGCCCTGTGGGACGCGGCCTTCGGCGACGGCCCGCGCGAACCGGACTCCCCGATGGGCGTCGTCGGCGCGGCCCGTGTGGGCGGCGAGATCTTCACGCTCGACATCCCCCCGACCCAGCAACTGGCCATGGCCCTGATGCTGGTCGCGGGCTTCAACCTCTCGCTCTTCCTCTTCAACATGCTCCCGCTGCTGCCCCTCGACGGCGGCCACATCGCGGGCGCCCTGTGGGAGGCCCTGCGCCGCAACGCGGCGAAGGTGCTGCGCCGGCCGGACCCCGGTCCGTTCGACGTCGCGAAGCTGATGCCGGTCGCCTATGTCGTGGCGGGGATCTTCATCTGCTTCACCCTCCTCGTCCTGGTCGCGGACGTCGTCAACCCGGTGAGAATCTCCTAGCCATACGGAGTTCACGGCGGCCTGGAAGGCTCTCTTCCGGGCCGCCTTCCGTTTCGGCTCCCTTCGAGTGTGTTTGCGGCCGATGGGGTCCCCCCGCCGAGTGCATCCGAGGTGCGGGAGTGCTCGTGCCCAGGCACGTGCCGTAATCTCGAAGCCTGGAGCCCGCCGCTGACGGGACCGGGACCTTGATCCACGACTTGGGGTTGCACAGCAGATGACTGCGATTTCTCTCGGCATGCCGTCCGTTCCGACCAGGCTCGCCGAGCGCCGGAAGAGCCGGCAGATCCAGGTCGGAACCGTGGCGGTCGGCGGCGACGCCCCGGTGTCCGTGCAGTCGATGACCACGACCCGTACGTCCGACATCGGCGCCACGCTCCAGCAGATCGCCGAGCTCACCGCCTCCGGCTGCCAGATCGTCCGCGTGGCCTGCCCGACCCAGGACGACGCCGACGCCCTCGCGACCATCGCCCGCAAGTCGCAGATCCCGGTCATCGCCGACATCCACTTCCAGCCGAAGTACGTCTTCGCGGCCATCGAGGCCGGCTGCGCCGCGGTTCGGGTGAACCCCGGCAACATCAAGCAGTTCGACGACAAGGTCAAGGAGATCGCCAAGGCGGCGAAGGACCACGGCACCCCGATCCGCATCGGGGTGAACGCGGGCTCGCTGGACCGGCGCCTGCTCCAGAAGTACGGCAAGGCGACCCCCGAGGCGCTGGCGGAGTCCGCCCTGTGGGAGGCGTCCCTCTTCGAGGAGCACGACTTCCGGGACATCAAGATCTCGGTGAAGCACAACGACCCGGTCGTCATGGTCGAGGCGTACCGCCAGCTCGCCGCCCAGTGCGACTACCCCCTCCACCTCGGTGTGACGGAGGCCGGCCCCGCCTTCCAGGGCACCATCAAGTCGGCGGTGGCCTTCGGCGCGCTGCTCTCCCAGGGCATCGGCGACACGATCCGGGTGTCCCTGAGTGCTCCTCCGGTGGAGGAGGTCAAGGTCGGCAACCAGATTCTGGAGTCGCTCAACCTCAGGCAGCGCGGCCTGGAGATCGTCTCCTGCCCGTCCTGCGGCCGCGCCCAGGTCGACGTCTACAAGCTGGCCGAGGAAGTCACCGCCGGCCTGACCGGCATGGAGGTCCCGCTCCGCGTCGCCGTCATGGGCTGCGTCGTCAACGGCCCGGGCGAGGCCCGCGAGGCCGACCTCGGCGTCGCCTCCGGCAACGGCAAGGGGCAGATCTTCGTCAAGGGCGAGGTCATCAAGACCGTCCCCGAGTCGAAGATCGTCGAGACCCTCATCGAGGAGGCCTTGAAGCTGGCCGAACAGATGGAGGCGGACGGCGTCGCCTCGGGCGAGCCGTCGGTCGCGGTAGCGGGCTGACGGGCTTTCGGGCGCCGCAGGAGACTTCACCTCGCAACGCCGGTCAGGCGAATCCAGCCCGTCGTGGGGGTCCCCCCGCTCGAGCGAAGCCGAGAGTGGGGGAGTTTGAGGACGAGGCCCTTTCGGGCCGACGCGGGGTCTGGGGCGGCAGCCCCCAGGGACGGGACGGGCAGCCGAGGGGTCGCCCACAAGCGAGCGGCACCACAGGGCGGCGCCGCTCAGCTTCCGCAGGTACAGTGCGGAGATCAGCAGACCCCAGTGTGAGGCCCCGCCCGTGTTGACCCAGACCACCTCCCGGGTCCTCGAACCGAGCGACCTGGATGCCGCGCTCGCCGTCCTCGACCGTGAGCCGGTCGCGAACGCCTTCGTGACGTCCCGGGTGCAGGTCGCGGGACTCGACCCATGGCGGCTCGGCGGCGAGATGTGGGGCTGGTACGAGGACGGCATGCTCACGTCCCTGTGCTACGCGGGCGCCAACCTGGTCCCGATCTGTGCGACTCCGAGGGCCGTGCGGGCCTTCGCCGACCGCGCCCGCAGGGCCGGCCGCCGCTGTTCCTCCGTCGTCGGCCCGGCCGAACCCACCTCCCTGCTCTGGCGGTTGCTGGAACCGAGCTGGGGCCCGGCCCGTGAGGTCCGCCCCCACCAGCCCCTCATGGTCACCGACCGCGTGTCCACCACGATCGCCCCGGATCCCTATGTCCGCCGCATCCGCAAGGACGAGATGGACACGATCATGCCGGCGTGCGTGGCGATGTTCACCGAGGAGGTCGGCGTCTCGCCGATGGCGGGTGACGGCGGGCTGCTGTACCAGGCCCGGGTCGCCGAACTCGTCGCCGCCGGCCGCTCCTTCGCCCGCCTCGACGCGGACGGCAAGGTCGTCTTCAAGGCCGAGATCGGTGCCGCGACAGACCGCGCCTGCCAGATCCAGGGCGTGTGGGTCGCCCCCGAGTACCGGGGGAGGGGTCTGGCGGCTCCGGGCATGGCGGCGGTACTGCGCTACGCGCTGGCGGACGTGGCCCCGGTGGTGAGCCTGTACGTCAACGACTTCAACACGGCGGCGAGAAGGACGTACCGGCGAGTGGGCTTCCAAGAGGTCGGCGAGTTCATGAGTGTCCTGTTCTGACCGGCCCCACCTCCGCCGAAACCCCCCCTGTAGGCTCCCCGACATGGACCTCGTCATCGGCCCCTTGGACCTCTCCATCCACGTGGACGAGGCCCTGGCCGTCCAAGCCCTGGCCTTCGGTCTCGGCCCCGACGAGGTCGCCGTACGCCGCCAGATCGTCCTGCGCCACATGACCTACCCGGGAGCAAGGGCCTTCGGCGCCACGGTCGCAGGCCGCCTCGCCGGATTCGTGTACGGCATGCCCAACGACCGCACCCACTGGTGGTCGACCGTCGTGGAGCCGTACCTCCGCGCCAGACACTGCGACGACTGGCTCGACAACTCCTTCGTGATCACCGAGCTGCACGTCCATCCGCACCACCAGAACCGTGGCATCGGCCGCGCCCTGATCACCACGATCACCGACACCGCCGCCGAACCCCGTTCGATCCTCTCCGCGATCGACCAGCACAGCCCGGCCCGCGGCCTCTACCACTCCCTCGGCTACCAGGACCTCGCCCGCCAGGTCCTCTTCCCCAGCGCCCCCAAGCCGTACGCCGTGATGGGCGCCCCCCTGCCGCTGCGCCGCCGCTAACCGATTTCCACCGGCATCGGCCTCCCGGCTAACCTCCTGGCATCACCCTTACGCAGCAGGAGTACGAGAACCATGGCGAACGCACCGGTCCAGCGCATGTCCCAGTTGATGGCGAAGACGCTGCGCGACGACCCGGCGGACGCCGAGGTCCTCAGCCACAAGCTGCTCGTCCGCGCCGGCTACGTCCGCCGCACCGCGGCCGGCATCTGGAGCTGGCTGCCGCTGGGCAAGAAGGTCCTCGCCAACGTCGAGCGGATCGTCCGCGAGGAGATGGACGCGATCGGCGCCCAGGAGGTGCTGCTCCCCGCGCTGCTGCCGCGTGAGCCGTACGACGCGACCGGCCGCTGGGACGAGTACGGCCCGGAGCTGTTCCGCCTGAAGGACCGCAAGGGCGGCGACTACCTCCTCGGCCCGACCCACGAGGAGATCTTCACGCTGATCGTGAAGGACCAGGCGTCCTCCTACAAGGACCTGCCGGTCATCCTCTACCAGATCCAGCACAAGTACCGCGACGAGGCCCGCCCCCGCGCCGGCATCCTGCGCGGCCGCGAGTTCCTGATGAAGGACTCCTACTCCTTCGACACCGAGGACGAGGGTCTCGCCCGGTCGTACGCCCTGCACCGCCAGGCCTACCAGAAGGTCTTCGAGCGTCTCGGCCTCGACTACCGCATCTGCGCCGCCACCGCGGGCGCGATGGGCGGCTCGAAGTCGGAGGAGTTCCTCGCCCCGGCCGACGCCGGCGAGGACACCTTCGCGGACTGCCCGAACTGCGACTTCGCGGCGAACACCGAGGCGATCACGTACGAACTCCAGGAGCGGGACAGCTCCGAGGTTCCGGCCGCCGAGGAGATCCCCACCCCCGACACCCCGACCATCGAGACCCTCGCCGCCTCCCTCGGCGTCCCGGCCTCCGCCACGCTCAAGAACCTCCTCGTGAAGGTCGACGGGGAGATCGTCGCTGTGGGCGTCCCCGGCGACCGCGAGGTCGACCTGGGCAAGGTCGAGGCGCACTTCGCCCCGGCCACCGTCGAGATGGTCACCGAGGCGGACTTCGCGGGCCGTCCGGACCTGGTCCGCGGCTACGTCGGGCCGCTGGGCCTGGAGAAGGTCAGGTACATCGCCGACCCGCGCGTGGCGCCGGGCACCGCGTGGATCACGGGCGCCAACAAGGAGCACACGCACGCGAAGAACGTCGTCGCGGGCCGCGACTTCCAGGTCGGCGAGTACGTCGACGTCGTGGTGGTGCAGGAGGGCGACCCCTGCCCCAAGTGCGGCACCGGCCTCAAGCTGGACCGTGCCATCGAGATCGGCCACATCTTCCAGCTGGGCCGCAAGTACGCCGACGCCCTCAAGCTCGACGTCCTCGGCCAGCACGGCAAGCCCGTCCGCGTGACCATGGGCTCCTACGGCATCGGCGTCTCCCGCGCGGTCGCCGCCCTCGCCGAGCAGACCGCCGACGACAAGGGCCTGTGCTGGCCGAAGGAGGTCGCGCCCGCCGACGTGCATGTCGTCGCCGCGGGCAAGGCCCTGCAGACCGAACTCGCCCTCGACGTCTCCGGCAAGCTGGCGGCGGCGGGCCTCCGCGTCCTGGTGGACGACCGCGCCGGTGTCTCCCCGGGCGTGAAGTTCACGGACTCCGAGCTGATGGGCGTACCGCAGATCCTGGTGGCCGGCCGGCGGTCCGCCGAGGGCGTGCTGGAGCTGAAGGACCGCCGGACCGGTGAGCGCGAGGAGCTGACGGTCGAGGAGGCGATCGCCCGCCTGACCGCTACCGCGTGATTCGGAGGCGCCTGATTCAAAGACACATCTCGGCGGCCGCCGGGGCGGCGGTCACGCTCGCGTCGGCGGCCGGCGTGTTCGCGTCGAACTGGGGCCCGGATGAAGCGCCCGAAGGGGCGCGGGGTACTGCGCGACCAGCCAGGCCGTAGCCGCAGCGACAGGATGGCCGGCACCGCGCCGAAACCACTCCTCGCCGCACCGACCTATAGCCACCCGGCGAACTCCAGCAACAGCTCGGCATCCCTCGGCCGCCCCACGCGCAGTGCCCGCACCCCCGACTCCACCGCGCGGAACAGCGTCCAGCCGCGCAGCCGTTCCTGGTCCACGTCCAGCGACTCCGCGAGCCGCTTCACCCGCCGCCGGGTCGTCGCCGCCCCCGAGGGTGAGGCGATCAGATCCTCCACGCGGTCCCGCACCAGCCGCGCCAGATCGAAGGCGCACTCGCCGACCACCGGGTCCGGCCCCACGGCCAGCCACGGCGTCCTCTCACCGGCGAGTACCTTGCTCTGCCGGAACGTCCCGTGCAGCAGCCGGTCCTCGGGCGGCGCGGCCAGCAACTCCTCCCGGGCGCCGAGCGCCGCGTCCACGAGGGCCACCAACTCCGCGTCGGCGCCGGCACTCGCCCGCATCGCCTCGGCCTGCCGCCCGGTCCGCTCGGCCACCGTCTCGAAGACATGCGCGTCCGCGTCGGCGGGCGGCTCCACCCACAGCCGCCGCAGCGTCCCGGCAGCCTCCAGCAGCGCCTTCGCCTCCGGCAGCGACCGCACCGAAACGTCCGGACTCAGCCGCTCCAGAAGCAGCACACCCTCAGCCGTGAAAGGTTCGAGGAGGTGTACGGCGCCCCGACCGCCCCAGTGCGCGAGCGCGGCCCGCTCACTCTCCGGGCGGGCCCTGGGCGGGGCCAGCTTGAGCACGGCGGGCGTCCCGTCCGGTCGCCGCACCAGCATCACCAGGCTGCTGCGCCCACCGGGCAGCTGCACCCGCTCGACGGTCAACTCGCGCAGCGCGACGGCCTGTCGGGCCGCCTCGGGCAGCTTCTCCAACCAGTCGTCACCGTCCGGTGCCGTCTCGCCGAGCGCCCTCACCAGACGCTGCGGCGGTTCGAAAGCCATGCGCGAGTCGTTTCCTTCCAGTACGCGTTACGCGGTCGGCGTCGCCGATGCCGAGCCCGGTGCCGACGCCGTCGCCGCCCGCTCGGCGAGCCCAGGGAAGGCTACGCTCTCGCCGCGCCAGCGCACCGCCCGCACCGCCGCCTCCCGCAGCGCCTCGGCCGCCGTGCCCCGCCGCTCGTCCCCGGCCGCCCGCACCAGGTCGGAGTAGACCCCGGCCACCCGGTCCTCCAGCTCGGCGGCCAGCCGCAGGGCCGCGGCCGAGTCCGGCACCGGGAAGGGCAGCGCGTACGCCGCCGCCGCGGCCACCGGCGTGCCGCCCTGGTCCCGCACCTCGCGCGCCAGCGCGTCACGCCGGGCCCGATGGGCGTCGTACGCCGCCTTCGCCTCCGTACGACGGCCCTCGTGGATCCGGCCGCCGACGACCCCGTAGCCGTACACCGCCGCGTGCTCGGCGGCCAGCGCGGCCTGGAGGGCCGTCAGTTCCGCTTCCTTCACTTCGCACTCTCCGTCAGCAGATAGGCGTGCGCCGCCCCGGCCGCCGCCACCGAGGCCAGCAGCCGTGCCAGCTCACCCGGCAGGTCGAGCAGCGCCTTCGCCCGCCGGTCCGCGAGGGTCCGCTCGGCGGCGGCCAGGTCGGCGAGGGCGTCCTTCTCGTCCACCGGGACAGCCGCCGACGGGGAGGCGGCGGTGGGTGACCCCGAAGGGGAGGTCTCCGAGGTCCGGGGGGATGCCTGCCGGGTGCTCCCGAACGCCTCCGCATGCCGTACGGCCTCCGCGCGCAGCGGTCCCAGCCGCTGCGCCAGCGCGGGATGTACGGCGATGACGGCGTCGTAGCGTGCCACCAGATCCGTACTCTCGCCGGCCGCACGCGCGCGTGCCCGTTCGACGACCGACGGACTGCCGCCCGTCCCGCCGTCGGAGTCCTCCGTCCCGGTGGAGCAGCCCACCAGCAAGGCGGCCCCGGCGGCGGAGGCGAGCAGCGTTCTTCTGCGCGGCCCCGAGGGGGTGCGCGGCGGTGGGGGGTACGGCACGGCAGACGTCCTCGGAGAGCTCGTACGAACACGCGGGCGGGAGGGCGGCCCCGCAGGTGATCACGGTACCCGCGCACCGGTTCGCCGCCACTCAGCGGCACCGTCCCCGCGCAGGTGGACGGCAACACCCCCCTGGACCCGATACCCTTTGACCAGACACGCGCCCTACCCACAACAGCACACGCGGCCGAGGAGTCACCCGGATGAGCACCACCCAGAGCGAGAGGCTGCGAGAGCTCCTGGAACCGCTCGTCACCTCCCAGGGCCTGGATCTCGAGGAGATCGCGGTGGACTCGGTCGGACGCAAGCGTGTGCTGCGCGTGGTCGTCGACTCCGACACCGGCGCCGACCTCGACCAGATCGCCGATGTGAGCCGCGAGCTCTCGGCGAAGCTCGACGAGACGGACGCGATGGGGCGGGGCGAGTACACCCTCGAGGTCGGAACCCCCGGCGCGGAGCGCCTCCTCAAGGAGCACCGGCACTACGTACGCGCCACGGACCGGCTGGTCAGGTTCCAGCTGACCGACGGCGACGAGCTGGTCGCCAGGATCCTGCGGGTCGACGACGAGGGCGTCGACCTCGAAGTGCCCGGTGTGAAGGGCCGCAAGGCCACCGCCCGCAGACTCGCCTTCGGGGACATCGACCGGGCTCGCGTCCAGGTCGAGTTCAACCGCAAGGACAAGAACGACATGAAGGAAGAGGAGGAGGCGTAGCCATGGACATCGACATGAGTGCCCTGCGGGGCTTGGTGCGGGAGAAGGAGATCTCCTTCGACCTGCTGGTCGAGGCGATCGAGTCGGCCCTCCTCATCGCCTACCACCGCACCGAGGGAAGCCGCCGCCACGCGCGCGTGGAGCTCAACCGGGAGACCGGCCACGTGACCGTGTGGGCGAAGGAGGACCCCGAGGACCTGGAGGAGGGGCAGGAGGCGCGCGAGTTCGACGACACCCCGTCCGGCTTCGGCCGTATCGCCGCGACCACCGCCAAGCAGGTCATCCTGCAGCGGCTGCGCGACGCCCAGGACGACGCGACGCTCGGCGAGTACGCGGGCCGTGAGGGCGACATCGTCACCGGCGTCGTCCAGCAGGGCCGCGACCCGAAGAACGTGCTCGTCGACATCGGCAAGCTGGAGGCCATCCTGCCGGTGCAGGAGCAGGTCCCCGGTGAGACGTATCAGCACGGGATGCGCCTTCGGTCGTACGTCGTGCGGGTGGCGAAGGGGGTCCGCGGTCCGTCCGTGACCCTGTCCCGTACACATCCCAATCTGGTGAAAAAACTCTTCGCGCTGGAGGTGCCGGAGATCGCCGACGGGTCGGTCGAGATCTCCGCCATCGCCCGCGAGGCCGGTCACCGCACGAAGATCGCCGTCCGGTCCACCCGTTCGGGTCTGAACGCCAAGGGCGCCTGCATCGGCCCCATGGGCGGTCGGGTGCGCAGTGTGATGGGCGAGCTGAACGGTGAGAAGATCGACATCGTGGACTGGTCGGACGACCCGGCCGAGATGGTGGCGAACGCGCTCTCCCCGGCGCGCGTCTCCAAGGTGGAGGTCGTGGACATGGCGGCCCGGTCGGCCCGGGTGACCGTGCCGGACTACCAGCTGTCCCTGGCGATCGGCAAGGAAGGGCAGAACGCCCGCCTCGCGGCCCGCCTGACCGGCTGGCGGATCGACATCCGTCCGGACACCGAGCAGCCCGAGGAGCAGGACCGGGCCCGCGGCGGGGAATAGATCCAAGCCGCAGGTCGCTTAGATCACGACAACAACCGTTCGATTCTTGCCCCAAAGGGGTGAGGTCGGTGCGGGGAGGTAGACTTAAGAGTGTCTGGCCGGACGCGAGCCCGCGCATGCCCTGAACGCACCTGTGTGGGGTGCCGGGAGCGAGCGGCCAAGAAGGACTTGCTGCGTATCGTGGCCATCGAGGGCGAATGCGTCCCCGATGATCGCGGTACGCTGCCCGGCCGGGGTGCGTATGTGCACCCCGCCCTGGTCTGTTTCGACCTGGCGGTACGCCGTCGGGCTTTCCCACGGGCGCTGCGCGCCCCGGGACCGCTCGACACCAAGGCGTTGCGCCTGTACGTCGGGCAGGCAACACCGTAAGAAGCGTCGTGCGGAACCCCCGTGCGGCCCTGGTACCCCGCGAGTTGGAAGTAGGTCGAGATTGCGATGAGCACTCGATGAGCACGCGATGAGTACGCCCATGAAGTAGCGACGGTCCGGACACACCCCGGACCTAAAAGGAGCGAAGTGGCTAAGGTCCGGGTATACGAACTCGCCAAGGAGTTCGGGGTTGAGAGCAAGGTCGTCATGGCCAAGCTCCAAGAACTCGGTGAATTTGTCCGTTCGGCTTCCTCGACGATCGAGGCGCCCGTCGTACGCAAGCTGACTGACGCCCTCCAGCAGGGCAACGGAGGCGGCAAGCCCGCTTCCGCACGCAAGGCTGCTCCGGCCAGGCCGGCAGCCCCCTCTCCCGCGCAGGCCGCCCGTCCGGCAGCCCCGCGTCCGCCGGCTCCCAAGCCGGCCGCCGAGAAGCCCGCGGCTCCCGCCGCGCCGGCCGCTCCCGGCGCCCGTCCCACCCCGGGCCCGAAGCCCGCGCCGCGGCCCGCCCCGGCGTCTCCGGCTCCGACCACGCCCGAGTTCACGGCACCGCCGGCGGCTCCCGCCGCACCGGCTGCCTCCTCCGGCACTGGCGCTGGCGCCCCCTCCGGCACCGGCACCGGCTCCGGCCCCCGTCCGGGCGCCCCGCGTCCGGCCGGCCAGGCCCCGCGTCCGGGCTCCCGTCCGGCCGGTCCCGGCCAGGGCGGCCAGGGTCGCGGTGACCGTCCCGACCGCGGCGACCGTCCCGGCGCTCCGCGTCAGGGTGGCCAGGCCGCGCGTCCCGGAGCCCGTCCGGCCGGTCCCCGTCCGGGCAACAACCCGTTCACCTCTGGTGGTTCCACCGGCATGGCGCGCCCGCAGGCGCCCCGTCCGGGCGGTGCCCCGCGTCCCGGCGGTCCTGGTGGCCCCGGTGCCCCCGGCGGCGCTCCGCGTCCGCAGGGCCAGGGCGGTCCTCGTCCCCAGGGCGCTTCGGGCGGTCCCCGTCCGCAGTCTCCGGGCGGCGCGCGTCCCAGCCCGGGCGGCATGCCCCGTCCGCAGGGCGGCGGTCCGCGTCCCGGCGGCGGTCCCGGCGGCGCACGTCCCAACCCCGGCATGATGCCGCAGCGTCCCGCTGCCGGCCCGCGTCCCGGCGGTGGCCCCGGTGGGGGTCGCGGTCCGGGCGGCGCAGGTCGTCCCGGTGGCGGTGGCGGCGGTCGTCCCGGTGGCGGCGGCTTCGCCGGTCGTCCGGCCGGTCCCGGTGGCGGTGGCGGCGGTTTCGCCGGTCGTCCCGGTGGTCCCGGTGGCGGTGGCGGCGGTTTCGCCGGTCGTCCCGGTGGTCCCGGCGGTGGCGGCGGCGGTCGTCCCGGCTTCGGTGGTCGTCCCGGTGGTCCGGGCGGTCGTGGTGGCACGCAGGGCGCCTTCGGTCGTCCCGGCGGTCCCGCGCGTCGCGGTCGCAAGTCGAAGCGGCAGAGGCGCCAGGAGTACGAGGCCATGCAGGCCCCGTCGGTCGGCGGCGTGATGCTGCCTCGCGGCAACGGACAGTCCGTCCGCCTGTCGCGCGGTGCCTCCCTCACCGACTTCGCCGAGAAGATCGGCGCCAACCCGGCGTCGCTCGTCGGCGTGATGATGAACCTCGGCGAGATGGTCACTGCCACGCAGTCCGTCTCCGACGAGACGCTGAAGCTCCTCGCGGACGAGATGAACTTCGTCCTCGAGATCGTCAGCCCCGAGGAGGAGGACCGCGAGCTGCTCGAGTCCTTCGACATCGAGTTCGGCGAGGACGAGGGTGGCGAGGAGTTCCTCGTCGCGCGTCCGCCGGTCGTGACCGTCATGGGTCACGTCGACCACGGTAAGACCCGCCTCCTCGACACCATCCGCAAGACGAACGTCGTCGCGGGCGAGGCCGGCGGTATCACGCAGCACATCGGTGCGTACCAGGTCACGACTCAGGTCAACGACGAAGAGCGCAAGATCACCTTCATCGACACCCCGGGTCACGAGGCGTTCACCGCCATGCGTGCCCGTGGTGCCAAGTCGACCGACATCGCGATCCTCGTGGTGGCGGCCAACGACGGTGTGATGCCCCAGACGATCGAGGCGCTGAACCACGCCAAGGCGGCCGACGTGCCGATCGTGGTCGCGGTCAACAAGATCGACGTCGAGGGTGCCGATCCGACCAAGGTGCGCGGTCAGCTGACCGAGTACGGTCTGGTGGCCGAGGAGTACGGCGGCGACACCATGTTCGTCGACATCTCCGCGAAGCAGGGCCTCAACATCGAGAGCCTGCTGGAGGCCGTGGTCCTCACCGCGGACGCCTCGCTCGACCTGCGGGCCAACCCGGAGCAGGACGCGCAGGGTATTGCGATCGAGTCCCGTCTCGACCGTGGCCGCGGTGCCGTCGCGACCGTCCTGGTCCAGCGAGGCACCCTGCGGGTCGGCGACACCATGGTGGTCGGCGACGCGTACGGACGTGTCCGCGCGATGCTCGACGACAAGGGTGACCACCTGGAAGAGGCGGGTCCGTCGACCCCGGTCCTCGTCCTCGGTCTCACCAACGTCCCGGGCGCCGGCGACAACTTCCTCGTCGTCGACGAGGACCGTACGGCCCGCCAGATCGCCGAGAAGCGCGCCGCTCGTGAGCGGAACGCCAACTTCGCCCGCCGGGGTGTCCGGTTCTCCCTGGAGAACCTGGACGAGGCCCTCAAGGCCGGTCTGGTGCAGGAACTCAACCTCATCATCAAGGGCGACGCGTCCGGTTCGGTGGAGGCTCTCGAGTCCTCGCTGCTCCAGCTCGACGTCGGCGAAGAGGTCGACATCCGCGTCCTGCACCGTGGTGTCGGTGCGGTCACGGAGTCGGACATCGACCTGGCGATGGGCTCGGACGCCATCGTGATCGGCTTCAACGTGCGCGCCGCAGGGCGTGCCGCGCAGATGGCCGAACGCGAAGGCGTGGACGTCCGTTACTACTCGGTCATCTACCAGGCGATCGAGGAGATCGAGGCGGCCCTCAAGGGCATGCTCAAGCCGGAGTACGAAGAGGTCGAGCTCGGTACGGCGGAGATCCGCGAGGTCTTCAAGTCGTCCAAGCTGGGCAACATCGCCGGTGTCCTGGTCCGGTCGGGCGAGGTCAAGCGCAACACCAAGGCGCGCCTCATCCGCGACGGCAAGGTGGTCGCGGAGAGCCTCACCATCTCCGGTCTGCGCCGCTTCAAGGACGATGTCACCGAGATCCGCGAAGGCTTCGAGGGCGGTATCAACCTCGGAAACTTCAACGACATCAAGGTCGACGACGTCATCGCGACGTACGAGATGCGCGAGAAGCCGCGGGCGTAACAGCCGACGGTTCCTTCGCCGGCCGGCGGGACTTGTTTCCCGTCGGCCGGCTTCGGCCGTATCCAGGCCCCTCCGGCGTTCGAGGAGCGGGGGTTCAGGGGGCAGAGCCCTCTGGCCGGGTCGAAGGGGCAGAGCCCCTGGGGACGGGCAGGGACGGGAGGGCAGGGGCGGCGGGGGCGAAACAATCCCGTCGAGCAGCCCGCCCGTTCGTTGTACCGTTCTTGATGTCCCTGTCCACTGGATGGCGGGGCCATCGATCCCGTACCGGCGGGTGAACCGGTTACACACATGTATGTGGGGACGCTGTCCTTCGACCTCCTCCTCGGCGACGTTCGGTCGCTGAAGGAGAAGCGCTCCGTCGTCCGTCCGATCGTCGCCGAACTGCAGCGGAAGTACGCGGTGAGCGCGGCCGAGGTGGACCACATGGACCTCTACCGCAGGGCCGGTATCGGCCTCGCGCTGGTGTCCGGTGACGCGGGGCACGTGACCGACGTACTGGACCGGTGCGAGCGCCTGGTCGCCGGGCGCCCCGAGGTGGAACTGCTGTCGGTGAGACGGCGCTTCCACGGCGACGACGACTAGATTTTCTGAACGTGGAACAGGAAGAACGGGAGACGACCAGTGGCCGACAACGCGCGGGCCAAGAGGCTGGCGGACCTCATCCGAGAGGTGGTGGCCCAGAAGCTGCAGCGTGGGATCAAGGACCCGCGGCTCGGCTCGCAGGTCACCATCACGGACACCCGGGTCACGGGTGACCTGCGGGAGGCGACCGTCTTCTACACGGTGTACGGGGACGACGAGGAGCGGGCGGAAGCGGCCGCCGGACTGGAGAGCGCCAAGGGCGTGCTCCGCTCCGCGGTCGGCCAGGCCGCGGGCGTGAAGTTCACGCCGACGCTGACCTTCGTGGCCGACGCCCTGCCGGACACCGCCAAGACCATCGAGGACCTCCTCGACAAGGCGCGGCAGTCCGACGAGAAGGTGCGCGAGGTCTCGGCCGGCGCCACGTACGCCGGCGGACCGGACCCGTACCGCAAGCCGGACGAGGACGAGGACGACGCCGCCGAATGACCCAGCAGAACCGGACGCCCGACGGCCTTGTCATCGTCGACAAGCCGTCGGGCTTCACTTCGCACGACGTCGTCGCCAAGATGCGCGGCATCGCCCGGACCCGACGCGTCGGCCACGCCGGCACGCTCGACCCCATGGCGACGGGCGTCCTCGTCCTCGGCGTGGAAAAGGCGACCAAACTCCTCGGGCACCTCGCGCTCACCGAGAAGGAGTACCTGGGGACGATCCGCCTCGGCCAGACGACCCTGACCGACGACGCCGAGGGCGAGATCACGGGGTCGACAGACGCCTCGAAGGTCACCCGCGACGCCGTCGACGCCGGGATCGCCAAGCTGAGCGGCGACATCATGCAGGTGCCGTCCAAGGTCAGCGCCATCAAGATCAACGGCGTGCGGTCCTACAAACGGGCGCGGGAGGGCGAGGAGTTCGAGATCCCCGCCCGGCCCGTCACCGTCTCGTCCTTCGCGGTGTACGACGTCCGGGAAGCCGTCGCCGAGAACGGCACCCCGGTCCTGGACCTGGTCGTCTCGGTGGTCTGCTCGTCCGGCACCTACATCCGGGCTCTGGCCCGCGATCTGGGCGCCGGCCTGGGCGTCGGCGGTCACCTCACGGCGCTGCGCCGGACGCGCGTCGGACCGTACAGGCTGGACTCCGCTCGCACCCTCGACCAGCTCCAGCAGGAGCTGACGGTGATGCCGATCGCCGAGGCCGCCACGGCCGCGTTCCCGCGCTGGGACGTGGACGACAAGCGGGCCCGGCTGCTCACCAACGGCGTACGGCTCGACATGCCCGGCGAGTACGGGGACGCCGGTGCCGTGGCCGTCTTCGACCCCGAGGGCCGCTTTCTCGCCCTCGTCGAGGAGCACAAGGGCAAGGCCAAGAGCCTCGCCGTCTTCGGCTGAGGCCGACGACCCACGCACGGTGCAAAATCCGCCCGTGGAGCGGCGATCACGGGGTCGTCGCTGCCGCCGCTCCACGGTTCCCCCCTCGGTTCCCCCACCCCTAGGGTGTATCCAACCGCCCCCGTCCATTCACCCGACCGGGCAGGCGCTCGGAGTGAAGCGGGGGAGCGGAAGGGGGCGCGTTCGTCGCGCGATCTGTCCGGCTGATCACCTCGCGCCCACCGTCGAATCAGGCACGTGCGTACGGCAGACAGGCACGTGTGTACGGCGGGGAGGTTCGACCATGGCGGGACAGGGCCCGCGGCCCGGTCCTCGACGCGCGACCGGAGCCGTGATCGGTGTCCTCGGCACCGTGCTGCGGAGCGACCACCGGGACGCGGCTTTCGCGGTGCCGCTGCGACCGGCGACGAGCGGTCCCTCGCGGACCTGCTCGCCGCGAACCCGGCCACTGTCCCTGCGTACGGCGCCGACCTCAACGGGCCGGGGTGCCGGAACTCACGGCGACCTCGGTGAGGCAGGACGGGCCGGTGGGAGTGCCGGCCGGACCGGGGGGCGCGGGGGTGGGGTGCGCGGGGCGGAGTTGGGCGGGGCCGCCGGGAGTGGGCGTGCGAGGGCCGGTGGGAAGCAGGCAGGCGCGGACGAGTCCGGTGTGGGCGAGCCGGGTGCGGGTGTCTGCGGGCCGGGGATGGCGGAGCCGGTTGAACGGGCTGCCGTGACGGCGGAGTTCGCCGCGTTCATCGCGGGACCGGCCGCCGTCCTCGGGCTCGTCGGGGCGCCCGGCAGCGGCCGTACAACCGAACTCGCGGCCCTTGCCGCCTGCCGTCACCGTAGTGCGGAACAGGCGCCCACCCTGTGGCTGCGCGGTGCCGATCTGCGGGACGACGACGTCTCGGTTCGGGGAGGCGGCCCGCCGGGCACTGGCTCGGGCGGCGCGGATCGTCGGGGCGCCGACGCCGACGCCGACGCCGACGCCGACGCCGACGCCGACGCGCGGTCGCGCGGATACGTTGTCGTGCGCGGCCTGGTCCACCGCACCGGCCTTCTCCTCGTCCGCACCCGGAGGGCGCGACCCGCTTCGACTGCGGCCTCGTGGACCTCGGGCGGCACGTCTCCGGCTTCGCCTTGCTGGTGGCCGGCCGGCTGACCAACCTCAGGAATGTGCGGCCGTGGTGGGGCCGAGCGCCGCCGGATGATCGAGAACCCGGCGGGCGTACGGGTACCCGCCTGACGGGTCGTACGTGCGCCGGGTCACAGCCCCCATGCCGATGCGAGCCCCGGACCCCCGGCATGGCACCCTTAGACCTGCGTATGAGACAAGCACGGACACGGGTTCGACGAGTTTGCGACGAGGAGCAGTCACAGTGCAGCGCTGGCGTGGCTTGGAGGACATCCCCGAGGACTGGGGGCGCAGCGTCGTCACCATCGGTTCCTACGACGGGGTGCACCGCGGGCACCAGCTGATCATCCGGCACGCCGTGGACCGCGCGCGTGAGCTGGGCGTCCCCGCCGTCGTCGTCACCTTCGACCCGCACCCCAGCGAGGTCGTCCGCCCCGGCAGCCATCCGCCGCTGCTGGCCCCGCACCATCGCCGTGCCGAACTGATGGCCGAGCTGGGCGTGGACGCGGTGCTGATCCTCCCCTTCACGAAGGAGTTCTCGAAGCTCTCGCCCGCCCATTTCGTCGTCAAGGTCCTCGTCGACAAGCTGCACGCCAAGGCCGCCGTCGAGGGCCCCAACTTCCGCTTCGGCCACAAGGCCGCCGGGAACGTGGAGTTCCTCGCCGAGCAGGGCAAGGTCTACGACTTCGAGGTCGAGGTCGTCGACCTGTACGTGTCCGGCGCGGCGGGCGGAGGCGAGCCCTTCTCCTCGACGCTGACCCGGCGCCTGGTCGCCGAGGGCGACGTCGAGGGCGCCGCCGAGATCCTGGGCCGCCCGCACCGCGTGGAGGGCGTGGTCGTACGAGGCGCGCAGCGGGGGCGCGAGATGGGCTTCCCGACCGCCAACGTCGAGACGTTGCCCCACACCGCGATCCCGGCCGACGGCGTCTACGCGGGCTGGCTGCACGTGAACGGCGAGGCGATGCCGGCCGCGATCTCGGTCGGCACGAACCCGCAGTTCGACGGGACGGAACGGACGGTGGAGGCGTACGCCATCGATCGAGTGGGGCTGGATCTGTACGGCCTGCACGTCGCCGTCGACTTCCTCGCCTTCGTGCGCGGGCAGGCGAAGTTCGACTCGCTGGACGCGCTGCTGAAGGCGATCGCGGTGGACGTGCAGCGCTGCCGTGAGTTGATCGAGGGCGCCGAAGAACTCGCCTGAACGTGTGACAGAGGGCCGGCACCGTGAAGGTGCCGGCCCTCTGTCATGTTGTTGCCGAACGGTCCGTTACTGCTGCGTCCAGCCGGGCGGTACGGCGCCCTGCTGCGGATCCTGCGGAGGCGGCGCCGACTGCTGCTGCCAGCCCTGGCCCGGTGCCGGCTGCTGTTGCCAGCCCTGGCCCGGTCCCGGCTGCTGCGGGGGCTGCTGCTGCCACTCCTGGCCCTGCTGGGGGGCGCCGCCGGGCTGGGCGTAGGGCTGTTGGTGTTGCTGCGGCGGGGGTGCGTAGCCCTGCTGGGGCTGTTGCTGCGGGTACTGCTGCAGGTGCGGGTTGCCGAAGCCCTGCTGGGTACGGGCGAAGTCCTCGGCGACGATGGCGGCGAGATCGAAGTAGGCCTCGCGGGTCTTGGGCCGCATCATGTCGAGGTCCACCTCGGCGCCCGCCGCGAGGTGTTCGTCGAAGGGGATCACGACGACGGACCGGCAGCGGGTCTCGAAGTGCGCGACGATGTCCTCCACCTTGATCATCTTGCCCGTCTCGCGGACACCGGAGATCACGGTGATCGACCGCTGGACGAGATCGGCGAAGCCGTTCGACGACAGCCAGTCGAGCGTGGTCGAGGCGCTGCTCGCGCCGTCCACCGAGGGGGTCGAGATGATGATCAACTGGTCGGCGAGGTCCAGGACTCCCCGCATCGCGCTGTAGAGAAGACCGGTGCCCGAGTCCGTGAGGATGATCGGGTACTGCCTGCCCAGCACATCGAGCGCGCTGCGGTAGTCCTGGTCGTTGAAGGTGGTGGAGACCGCCGGGTCGACGTCGTTGGCGATGATCTCGAGTCCCGACGGCGCCTGCGAGGTGAAGCGGCGGATGTCCATGTAGCTGTGCAGCTGCGGGATCGCCTGGACCAGGTCGCGGATGGTGGCGCCGGTCTCGCGCCGGACCCGCCGGCCGAGGGTGCCGGCGTCCGGGTTGGCGTCGATCGCCAGGATCTTGTCCTGACGCTCGGAGGCGAGCGTGGCGCCGAGCGACATGGTCGTCGTGGTCTTGCCGACGCCGCCCTTGAGGCTGATCACCGCGATCCGGTAGCAGGACATCACCGGCGTACGGATCACACCCAGCTTCCGCTGCCGCTCCGCCTCCTCCTTCTTGGCGCCCAGCTTGAAGCGCGACGGGCCCTGGTTGTTCTTGCGGGCCTTGGGCTGATTGCGCAGCAGCCGGTCGGAGGAGAGCTCGACGGCCGCGTTGTAGCCGAGCGGGGTGCCGGGCGCGGCCTGCTGCTGAGGGGCACCGGGGCCGCCGGGCTGCGGGCCGGGCGGGGCGCTCCAGCCCTGGTCGCCGTAGCCCTGGTCGCCGTAGGCGGCGGGCGGGGCGGCGGGGTACTGCTGGGGCTGTGGCTGGGCCGGGGGCTGCTGCTGCGGGGGTTGCGCGGGCTGCTGCTGGTGCTGTGCAGGCTGCGCGGGTGCGGGCTGCTGCGGCTGGGCGTGCTGCGGGTAGCCGTAGCCCGTCTGCTGGGGCGGGTAGCCGTAACCGGGCTGTGTGGGCGGGGGCGCCTGCTGCGGGTAGCCGTAACCGGGGGCGGGCGGCTGCGGCGCGCCGTACGGCTGCTGGGGCTGGGGGTGGTGCTGTGCGGGCTGGGCTGCCTGCCTCGGGTCGGCCGATACGGGCTGCTGCGGCGGCTGGCCGGGTTGGTGGGCCGGGCCGAACGCGCCCTGCGGAGGGTCCTGGTGTGCGGGCTGTCCGGGCTGCGGCTGGGCGGGGGGCTGGGGGTAGCCGTAACCGCCGGCCTGAGCGGCGGCTGCTTGGGCGGCTGCGGCCTGGGCGGCGGCCGCGGCCTGCTGGTCCGGCTGCGGTACTCCCTGGCCGGGGTGCACGGGCGGGAAGCCCTGCGGCAGCGGGGGGAGCCCCGGGGCGGCCTGGGGCGGCATGGGCTGCCCGGTGGGCTGGGCCTGAGCCGCGGGCGGCTGCGGGGGACCGGCGGGCGCCTGCGCGGCCGGTGCCTGCGGCTCTGCTTCCGGCGTCGCCGCCGCTGTCGTCGGCTCGGCCTCGGTGTCGGTCTGTGCGGGGGAGTCCGTGTCGGCACCGGACACCGATCCGGTGGAGTCACCCGACTCCGCCTCGGCGCCCGGCTGCTCCTCCTCCGGCTCCACGTCGTCGGCACCGCCGCCGAACAGCATCGCCGCCTCGGCGTCGGCGGCGGCATGGTTGAGCTCGACCTCCGGCTGCGCGGGGGCGGGCTGTTCGGGGGCCGGGACGCCGGCCGCCGGGGTGGCGGTCTGGGACGCGCCGCCCTGGGTGTCATCGGAGACCGGGCGCAGCACGGGGAAGCCGGGCGCGGCGGCGGGCGGGGCAGCAGGCGTCGGCTGCTGGGGTGCGGCGGGCGGCTGGGCCGGAGGCTGCTGTTGGGGCGCGCCGGCACCCGCTTGCTGCGGGTAGCCGTACCCGCCGGGAGCGGGAGCGGGGGCACCCGGCGGGGGCTGCTGCTGCGGATATCCGTAGCCACCCGCGGCAGTGCCCTGAGGCGGAGTGGGCTGCGCGGGTTGCGAGGGCTGTGCCGGCTGAGCGGCCTGGGCGGGCGGCTGCGTCGGTGCGGGACGCTGCGGTGCGGGGGCAGGTGCGGGGCCAACGCCAGGCGGCCCGGTGGGCGACCCTACGGGCGTTCCGGTCGGCGGTGGCGGCGATGCCGGCGGAGTCCGCGCGGCGTCCTGCTGTCCCCCGGCGGTGGAACCACCCTGCGTGCTTTGGGCATACCAGGCGGGAGGCTCGTAGACGATTTCGAACTCACCGGTGAGATCCACCTCGTGATCGTCGCCGTCCGAGGAAGGGCTGCCGCCGTTGTACTCGGACCGATCCCTGTTCACTGCTTGCCTCCTGGTCAGCCACTTATGCTGAAGTGGTCGTCGTCGCGGCCGGCGGGCCGAGTGGCTGGTCCCACGCGACTGCGATCGTCACCGCACCACCAGAAGCCTAATCACTCACACGGCGGGACGGAAAAGCCCCCATGGGCACGGACGGAAAAGCCCCGTGGGGTCGGCTTGTTCGCCCCCCATGCCCCGCGCCTCTCTTCTCCCCGCGCCCCTCTTCTCCCCGCGCCCCTCTTCTCCGCGCTCCCCGCTCCGCGAGACGGTGACGCGTCGTCAGTCCATCCGGCGGGCAACGCCCAGCAGACCCGTCTCCGCGTCGGTGGGTGCGGTCATCACGAACTTGTGGTGCTTGCGAGTGCACCACAGTGCGACGCCGTCGTGAAGGGTCGGAAGGTGCTGGAGATGCTCGTCGGGCACGCCCAGAGTGTCACGTACGACATCGGTCTCCTGGGGCGAGATGCGCTGGATCCCGACCAGATGGGCCTGCGCCAGCCAACGCGGCGCGTGTTCGCTGACGAAGGGCAGCACCGTCACCACCGCCTGCCACGGCACTGACGTGACCCGCCCGCGCGGCGGCCGGACGCCGCAGTCCCGGATCAGCACCACCGGACTCGAGACGGACGGCCCCTGCGCGGGCACCCGTCCCACCGGATAGACCGTCACGCACTGCTGGCCGCCGCCCGCCGCTTGGGCCAACTGCTGCCAGGCCTGCGGACGGCCGGTCTCGACTCCCACGCGCGCACCCGTCGCGGCGGCGCGCAGCGCCAGCACCTGGGCGAGCCAGAGACCACCCACGAAAACGACATCGAAGGCGGTCGGCCGGGACAGTCCGAGCACGGCCGGCTGCGATTCCGGGTCGGTGCCGATGATCACGCCGTCGTCACCGATCGGCATGTCGATCGCCGCGAGCTCGTCGGCGGTGACGACATGACGGTTGCGGCGCGGCCCGCGCAGCCCGAACCCCGGGCTGAAGATGCGCCGTTGTTGCTGCTGCTCCGGTGGCTGCGGCTGCCCGATGATGGGGATCATGCCGGTGTCGGTGGGCGAGGCCACGTGGGCGGGTGTGCGTCCGGAGGCGGCGGCACGGCCCTGCTGTCCCGGAGGCATGGTCTGGGCGGGATGGGACATCAGTACGTACCTCCGAGCGGCAGAGTGGCGAGGGCGCCGGGGACCTGTTCGCGGTCGAGGCGTACCAGGCCGACCTTCGCGGCACTCGCGGCCTGCTCCAACTCGCGTCCCAGCTGGCCGAGTTCGCTGTCGCCGCGGGCGGTGACGCGGATGTGACCGGTGAGGGAGACACCCCGGTTGCCGGCCTTGCTCAGGGTCATGCTGAACGTCGTGGCGAGCACCGGCAGCGAGGTGAACCGCGTGACCAGTTCGGGCAGCGCCACGCCGCCACTTCCCAACTGCGGCCAGCGGGACACCCAGTACGTCGTGTGCCACCGGTCGTCGACCCGCCAGGTCCGCACCGCCTCGACCGTACGGCGCTGGGTGGTTCGCCCGTCCTGAGCGTGCTGCGCGTTGGCGCGCGGGTTCAGGCAGCTGGACGTCGCGAGCGCCTGCACCAGCTCGTTCTCGTCCAGGATGGTCGCCTTGAAGCCGGCTCCGGCCAGTCGGCTAGCCAGCTGGTCCGCAACTCGCAGCAGCGCGCGCTGTGTTCCGGGAACACCGTCCCCGCGCGCCTGGACCGCCTCCGGGCACAGCTCCGGGTCGAGCTTGAGGGCGACCCAGGTGAGCCGGAGCGCGGGCGAACCGGCCTGCGCCTGGAGGGGGCCGTACGACCGCGCGGCGAGCGACTGCTGGGGCAGATGCGGCGCGGGCGCCGGCTGGGTGTGCTGCACGACCTGCGCGGAGGCGAGCCGGATCCCGTCGACCTCCAGGGCGTCCTGGATCAGCCGGAGCGGGAGCTGCCGCTGGGCGGCCCCGGGACGCAGCGGCAGATCCGCCGGCTGCACGAAGAGCACGGCGGTCAGGAAGGTCCCGTCGCCGATCATGCCGATCGAACGGTTGTCGCGGGACACGAAGTTGTGCGTTCGCAGGGCGGGGTCGCACTCCAGGACGGGGGCCAGCGTCGCGTCCGACCCGGGAGGCACGGGCAGCTTGGCGTCGCGTCGGCGCTGCCGCAGGGCGCGCGTCGTGTCGTACCACTCGGGCAGCGGGCGACGGCCCCGGCGCAGGACCGCCAGGAGCAGCAGCAGCGCGGCCACGGCACCGGCCGGGGCCAGCAGCCAGGACACGTCGGTGGCCCAGGCGGTCACCATGAGGGCTGCCGCGAGTTCCACGAGGACGAGCTGCTGCAGCCGTACCGGACCCAGACCGCCGGGGCGGGGCAGCGTGCGCGGCGACGCGGCGGCGGGAGCGGGGGCGGTCGGAGCAGCTGACGTACGTCTGCGGCTCGGACCTCCCTGTTGCTGCGGTGCGCGGCGTCCGCGCCGAGTGCTCGTAGCGCTGGTCATCCCCCGGGACATCCCTTTCGCGAAGTGGTGGCCACTCACTGGGCCCACAACATGCATGTGGGCGGCTCACGGTACCCGCTGTGGAACGTGAGGCGACACAGGGGACACCGAAACCCCAGGTGGCCAGCCTGTCATGGACGGGACCCGGACGGTGGAGGGCTGTGGTGAAGCTCTGTGAAGATGCGAGGGCGGCCATACACCTGGTGAACCGTGAGCCCGGTGCGCAGGGCATAGTAGTTGCCTGCGTGGCCGAAGTGGCCCTCCGCACACGGTCGATCAGCACCAACACGGTCGAGTGGTACGGACGCGATCGTTCAGTGCGACACGGTCGAGCAGTACGAACATGATCGATCAGTGCAACATGGTCGAGCAGTAAAAAACGGGAGAAACGGGGATCATGGCCAAGCGTCAGGACGAGCTCGCCGCCTACACGTTCGCGCGCAAGCGCACCGTCGCGGCGTTCCTGGCGCCGTCGCCGGGCGGCTCCGAGGAGGGCGCTCCGCGTCCCATCCGTACGGTGATGCCCAGCCTGGCGATCGGCGTCGTGCTGGTGATCGGCTTCATCGCCTGGGGCGTGATCAAGCCGGCGGCGCCGAAGGGCTGGGACACGCCCGGTGAGTACATCATCGTCGACAGCGACTCCACGACGCGCTACGTCGTCCTCAACGACGATGCGTCGAACGGCAAGAAGGTCGCGACGCTGCACCCCGTCCTCAACTACGCCTCCGCCAAGCTCCTCCTGGACAAGGGCAAGGGCAGCGTCCTGGAGGTCCCCGGCAAGGAGATCGACAAGAGCGGCATCCCGCACGGCGCGACCCTCGGTATCCCGTACGCCCCCGACCGGCTGCCCACCAAGGACGACGCGGAGAAGACGAAGACCTGGGCGGTGTGCGAGCGCCCGGCCCCGGGATCGGAAGACGCCATCGACCGTGCCGTCTTCGTCCTGGACGCCGACGACGCGAAGTCGCTCGGCGGCGCGGGCAAGGTCGACCCCCGTGAGGCCCTGTACGTCGTCGACAGCAAGACCGGACTGCGCTACCTGATCGACGGCAAGGGCAACAAATTCCTGCTGGGCGGTACGTCGGGTCTCGACGACACCACCATGGAGCAGCTGCGCGCGGCAGTCATCGGCAACAGCACCACGGCCAAGCCGCAGCCGGTGAGCCAGGAATGGCTGAAGACCCTCAATGACGGCGGGACCATCACGTTCCCGACGGTCCCGTCCGCCGGCGAGCCGACCCAGGTCCAGGGGCTCCCCGCCCAGGCGCAGACGGTGGGGCAGGTGCTCAAGGCGCCGGATGCGCAGGGCAAGCAGCAGTACTACGTCGTCCTCCAGGACGAGGTCGCCTACATCACGCCCTTCGTCGCCAGCCTGCTCGAGGCCTCGTCCTCCGCGAACGGGACGGATGGAGTCAACGGCATGACGATCTCGCCCTCGGAGATCATCAAGGCCAACGGCGGCCCGGCGGACAGCTTCTACGCGGACAAGGGCTGGCCCGAGACCGTCCCGCGGCAGGCCAACTCCGCGGCCACGGCGACCGAGGAGGCCCGTACCACCTCGTGCAGCGTCTACGACGGCACCCTCGGCGCGGACCAGAAGCCGCGGCTCGCCGCCTGGGCCGGAACGACGTATCCCAAGAGGATCGTCGCCGATTCGCTGAGCGCCTACGTCTCGTCCGGCTCGGGACTCCTCTTCCGGGAGGTCTCCGGTGCGGCAGGGGGCGGCGGGGCGACATACCTGCTGACGGACACGGGCCTGCGGTACTCGCTGCCGGCGAACAACGACAGTGAGGCGAAGGGATCGTCCTCATCGTCATCGTCATCGTCCTCTTCCTCGTCGGAGGGTGATGCGAGCGAGACGGACAAGGCGCGCACGCGGCTGGGTTACGAGGACCTTTCGAACCCCGCGATCGTGCCGCAGACGTGGGCGACGTTCATCCCGAAGGGGCCCACTCTGGATACCGGTAGCGCATCGCAGGAACAGAGCCAGTAGAGCCATGACGGTCGGTCAACGAGCTGACCGGCAGGCGTACTTCAGGGTTCCGGCGGCGCACGGGTCACGAGATGATCGCTCAAGTGTGTGAGCCGTGTAACTGATTGGTCGTGCCTGTGGATGTGGGACAGGCTGACGATAGAGTGTTTGCAGCGCTCAACGCTGTGAAGCTTCTCCGGGCACCACTGCAGGTTTCCCGGATCAACGACAACATGGGGGAAGGCTCAACATGGCCGGACAGTTCCGGGTAACAGAGGACGAACTCACTAAGCTCTCCGGTGACATCAGTACTGTCAGCGGTCAGCTGCAGGGCGAGATCAGCCGTCTCAACGGAGTGATCGACCAGATCGCGGGCGGATGGCAGGGTCAGGCGGCCCAGTCCTACCGCCAGCTGCAGGACCGTTGGAACTCGGATGCGAAGAAGATGAACGACATCCTCAACGACATCAAGGAAGCCGTGGACTCCACGCGGAGCAACTACTCCGCGTCGGAAGAGCAGCAGAACAGCGAGATCAGCAAGATCATGTCCGACTTCGGCTGATAGGGCCGCGGACTCCGGTTAGATCTCGACGGATGTCAACGGATTCCAACGGATGTCGGCCGATCCCGGCCGATCCCGGTTGATCTCCACTGACTTCCTTCTCTGCATCCTCTCTTACGACTCTTCCTGAAAGGGAACGATGATGTCGATCCTCGTCAATTACGCAACCATCACCAACGCGTCCACGGACGTGAAGTCGACCGCGGGCCGCATCAAGCAGCAGCTCGACGACCTCGAGGCAGCGGTCAAGCGCGTCGCCAACTCCTGGGAAGGTGAAGCGCAGGAGGGTTACCAGCGCAAGCAGCGCGAGTGGGACCAGACCGCCGCTGACCTGCACCAGACCCTGCTGAAGATCTCCACCGCCCTGCAGAGCGCGGCCGAGAGCTACCAGGCCACCGAGAAGAGCAACGCCTCCACCTGGGGCTGAGCCCGTCGGCGACCCGAGGGACATGAGATGAAGAGAATCGGCCCAGCGGACGCCACGGCGACCGCTGGGCCGACCTCTGCATCGGGGTCGTACGCAACTCATGCAGGACAGCTCACAGTAAATCCCGCAAATCTTCACATTCGTCATCACGGAAGCCCTGGGGGCCTGGAAATGGGGGGCCTGAACGTGAAGGGTCTGACCGCCCGTTCGCGTAGCCGCAAGAGTGGAACCCGCGCACTGCAGCGGGTTTTTGGCGTGCTCGCGGCGACGGGGATCTGCTGCGCGTCAGTGGTGGCGTCGGCACTGCCGGCACTGGCGGACACGGCTGACCCGGCGGATACGGCGGATACGGCGGATACGGCGGTGCCCACCCGCCTCACGGACTCAGGCGGCCCGGACTTCGGCTTGGCGGCCAGCACGGAATGCGTCTTCGGCGGCGACGTCATCAAGTCCACGCCGTGGTCGCTCCAGCGGATCCTCCTGGACCAACTGTGGGCACAGGCGACGGGCAAGGGCGTCACGGTCGCGGTGATCGACACGGGCGTCGACGCCTCCAACGATCAACTGAGCAGCGCCATGGCCTCCGGAAGCAAGTCCTTCGTCGGCGGCTCCGGCACCCAGGACCTCGAAGGCCACGGCACCCGGGTCGCGGGCATCATCGCCGCGCGCCCGGTCAAGGGCACGGGCTTCGAGGGCATCGCGCCGGACGCCAAGATCCTCTCCCTCCGCTACACGGGCGGGGACGGAGAGAACGGGCAGGGCAACTCGGGGACCATGTCCGACGCGATCGGTTACGCGGTCGCCCAGGGCGCGAAGATCATCAACATCTCCTCGGACACCGCGAGCAAGAAGGACGACCCGACACTGCGAAGCGCCGTGGAGGCCGCGGTGAACCAGGGCGCCCTGATCGTGGCGGCGGCCGGCAACGACGGAGCCGACGGCAAGTCCGCGGACACATACCCGGCTTCGTATCCGGGCGTCCTGGCGGTGGCGGCCTCCGACCGCAACGACGAACGCGCCTACTTCTCACAGTCGGGCGACTTCGTCGACGTCGCGGCCCCCGGCGTCGACATGGTCTCCACCGTCCCCAAGGGCGGCCAGTGCAGCGCCGACGGCACGAGCTTCGCGGCCCCGTACGTCGCGGGCGTCGCGGCTCTCCTGAAGGAGAAGCACGAGAACTGGACCGCGGCCCAGATCGCCACCCGCATCGAGGAGACGGCCCAGCGCCCGGGGCGCGGTGCCAACCGCTACATCGGCTGGGGAGTCGTAGACCCGGTCGCCGCTCTGTCCGACGACTCGACGCCGGGCTCCTCTCCGTCGCCGGACCCGGTGGTCGCGGCCGGCGCCGGCAGGGTCATCCCGATGGCCGTGACAATGGGCGAGAGCGAGGCGGAACGGGAACGCCGGATCGCAATTTACGTGCTCGGCACGGGACTTGCTCTGGCACTCGTGGTTGCGGGGAGTGGGGTTGCTGTGCGGGACTGGCGGGGGCGGCGGGTTGGGCGCGATGGTCGGGCTGGTCGGGTTGGGCAAGCTGGTCAGTCGGGTGGCCGACTTGTGCGATGACTGGGCGAGTTGGGCAACTTGGGCACCGAGTGGGTGCTGACAACTTGAGGAACAGGGGAGAGGACAACGGGGTATGAGTAACGGTATGCGGGTTGATCTGAGCGAGCTGGATAACGTCATCCGCAAGCTCAACGGCCTTCTCTCAGACATGGACAAGGCCAATACCAAGGCCAAGTACGAGACGGACATCCCGAGCACTGCTTTCGGCAGCATGAAGTTCTTGGAGTCCAACGAGCTTCACACGGCGCACCAGGACGGGAAGGCCCGGATCGAGGCCATGATCAGGGATCTGCATAAGCTGATCAATGACTTCGGAACGAGTGCCTCGAAGGTCAGGGACAAGTACAACGACCAGGAGCAGGCGAACAAGCAGGGCGTGAGTGCTGCTCCCGACGGCGCCCCCAAGGGCGGTTCGGCCTACTAAGCGGTTCAGCGACCGGTCACTGACAGAGGGGACGTTTCGACGATGGGTTACGGCGGTTACTACAATGCTGAGTATTACGAGGCTCAGCAGCAGGCACAACAGCAGCGGATCAAGGACAAGCACGACGAAAAGCTTGAGTCGACCAAGGACGGGGGTATGGGGGGCCCGGACCGCAGCAAGCTCGACACGCCTTTCATGCAGATGGGCATCCCTGAGCTGCGGTCCATGATCCTGGACGCGGACCCTGGCCGAATCTACGAGGTCAGCCAGCACTGGAAGTCGGTCCACAACATCCTGTCTGGCGGCGATGGTGACCCCAAGGTCGGCGGCGTGGACTCGGTATCCGCGAAGGACAGCGTCGCGGGCATGATGCAGAGCGCCGTTGAAAACGTTCTCGAGCACTGGGAGGGCGACGCGGCCGAGGCATTCCGCAAGAAGGCCAACGAGATCATGCAGAACGTCAGGAACGGAGCTGCATGGGCCAACTACTACGGCGAATCTATGCACTCCGTACAGAACGACCTGCGGACGTCCATGGACAAGATGCGGGACGTCGAAGAGCCCTCCGGCTGGGACAGGGCCTGGGACAAACTTACGGACGACAACCGCAGCGATGAGCAATTGCTGGCAGACATCAACAGGGGCGTGAGTACGGACGCCGCCCGCCAGGCGAACGCCGACTCCCTTTCGGCCGGCAAGGAAAAGCAGTTGGAGGGGGTGGCGATCATGGAGCAGCTGGGGGTCAATTACAAGGCATATGCGAAGATGCAGCCACCGATTGACGACCCGGAGCCCTTTCCGGCTCCGAACCCCACAACGCCGATGCCCACTCCCATCTCCATGCCGTCTGCTGCCAGCTCGCGTCCAGGCAGCGGAAGCAGCACCATCAAGCCGTGGAGCGCCGGGTCGACGACAAGTATTAAGCCGACGCCTACGACGCCTACGACGCCCCGCGCCCCAGGCATCACGGGCGGTTCCCAGCTCCCGACAACCCGAACGAACGTGGACAGCATCTCCCCAGGCCTGACAGGGACTGGCCCCAGCACAGGCGTTGGCGGACCCAGCGTCGGTGGTGGCAACTTCGGCACCAGCGGAGCTCAGGGTTCCGGCATCGTGACTCCTGGCGGAACGTCCGGTCTCGCGGGCGGTGCTGCTGCCGCACGCGGCGGCATCGGAGCCGCAGGTAGCCGGACTGGTGGTGGCGCGGCAGCAGGTCGCGGTGCCGGAGGTCGATCGGGTATGGGCGGCATGGGTGGCGGGGGCGCCGGTGCGGCTGGTCGAGGTGGTGCCGGCGCTGGCGGTCGTGGAGCGCTCGCAAGGTCCCGCGGCGGTGTGGTCGGCGCGGCCAAGGGCGTCACGGGCAAGGGCGCCGGCGGCGGTGCAGGCCTGCACGGGAGCCGAGGCGGATCGCAACGTGGCGCCATGGCGGGCGGAGCTGGCGGTGCGAGTGGTCGCGGCCGACGGTCCGAGGAAGAGAACAGCCAGGGCGACCGTCCCGACTACTTGGTCGAGGACGAAGAGACCTGGATCTCGGAAGAGGACCGCAACCGCAACGTACCGCGGACCATCGAGTAACCACGCAAACGCGCCGGGCGGAAAGTCTTCTTCTGCCCATGTATGAAGGCTGGCACACCCAGCCACAGCTGAGTGAGGAGCAAGGAATTGGGTTTCAAGCGAGTCGGGTCCACGACAGGAGTCGTGGCGTTGACGGGAGCCTTGCTCCTCACTTCGGCCCCCATCGCCTCAGCGGACGCCGTCCGGGACGCACAGTGGCCCCTGACGGTGTACGACGCCGAAAGGGTCTGGAAGACGTCTCAAGGGGAGGGCGTCACGGTAGCCGTTGTCGATACTGGCGTGGACGCCACGCAAGTAGACCTCACAGGCCAAGTATTGCCGGGCAAGGACTTCAACGGGGACGATCCTCACAAGGACAGCGATGGGCACGGGACTGGTATGGCGAGTGTCATCGCTGGTCACGGGCATGGGGCGAATGGCTCTGAGGGAGTGATGGGCCTTGCGCCGAAGGCTAAGATCCTCCCGGTACGCGCTGACGACGGCGGGGAAATGGCAGACACTTGGCCAGACGGAGTCCGCTACGCAGTAGACCAAGGCGCCAAGGTCATCAACCTTTCATTCATTGACACCAGTGCAACCCCCGGCACAAAGGCTGCGAAGGCAATTGCCTATGCTCAGGAGCATGACGCGGTAGTCGTGGCAGGCGCGGGCAACGACAGAGGAAATGTCAACTACCCAGCTGCACTTCCAGGAGTCGTCGCTGTAACCGCAGTCGACAAGAACCTGGACTTCTGGGGTAAATCCAACGGTGGTAAAGGCGTGGTCCTTGCCGCCCCTGGTGTCGACATCCCGCGAGCCACCGGTACAGGCGATTACGCGAAAGCCTCCGGCACGTCCGATGCCACCGCCTACGTCTCAGCCATCGCCGCCCTGGTTCGCTCGAAATACCCAGACCTCACTGCAGGCCAAGTCATCAACCGCCTGATTAAGTCGGCGTCCTTCCTGCAGCACAAGGGCAAGAAGGCCCCGGACAGTGAGCTGGGCTACGGGATTGCCCGCCCCGGTTCCGCGTTGACGATGGACATCCCCAAGGGCTCCAAGGAGGGCCCCCTCGCCCAGGCGTCGCCGTCCACGTCCACCAATTCAGGCGCCGCCTCCGGTGACGACAGCACGAGCCTGGCCAAGAAAAAGAAGAAGTCCTCCTCGGGCAGCACTCTTATCATCGCCAGCATCGCAGCCGGCCTGGTCGTCATCGCCATCCTCTTCGTGGTGATCCGCAGCCGTCGCAACCGTGGAGGCGCCGGCCCCGGCCCCGGATCCGGCGGCGGGAACCCCCCGTACGGCACGGGCGGCTACCCGCCCCAGCCCCCGACGGGCTATCAGCAGTACCCCAACACAGCATCCAACCAGGGCGGTTACTCCACACCTCCAGGACAGTCCCCGCAGCAGGGGCCCAACCCCTACGCCCAACAGCCCCCTCACCAAGGGCAGTAGGAGTATTTCGCCCGTGGACAGGCTGTGAACTCAGAACTACCTGAGCTGAATTCCCAAGCTTCTGCCGATGAGATGATGACGCGTACCGCGAACCATTTCAGCGGGATTTTGCTCGGGATTGCAGTTTTCGCCCCTTGGCTACTCTTCGCCATGTCAATCATGTCTGGCAAATGGTTGTGGCTGGCAGTGCTGGACCTGATCGGTACGCACGTGGTCTCTTGGTCATGCTGCGCGGGTACCGCGATGACAATCGCGCGTTGAAGAGGTGGGGAGCAGGGTCTCACGCTATAACCCTGCTGCTTTGCCTCGTGGTACCCGCGATTATGAAGTGACCCCACGGGATCACCGCCTCTACAGGGCTCTCATCTTGGATACACGAAGCGACTCAAGGATGGTCTTCGTTCGGTCGCATCCAACTGGCCGCCGAGGCGCCCAGAAGCAACGACACCATAGAGAATCAGCCCCAGAATGAGAAGGGAATCTCCTCGATGGGCGCCATCGCCCTTATCGTCGGCGTCATCGGCATCGGAGCCGTGATTTCCGCCGTCACCGTCTTCGCCGTAACCCGTAGTCGCCGCAACTCGGGGAACGTCGGCTCCACTAGCGGAACTTCCCCGCAGAACATGGGCTACCCGTCCCGGCAAGCGACGTACCCGACCGCCCAACAGCCGTATCCGTATCCCTCCACAGCTTCCAGCCAGGGCTACGGGCACCCCGCTCCTCCGGCACAGCCTCCGCAGCCCCCCAACCCCTACGCCCAGCAACCTCCGTACCAGGGTCAGTAGCCTGGGCGTTTTCCCACACAGATCGACGCAGCATGGCCGTCCGAGAAGCCGCTGCAAGGTCTCCGCGGTAACTCTTCACAGCGATCAACACCTGGAACCGCTTTGGCGCGCCGCGCCGCGTGGGCCCCGTTCCACTGAACGCCGGGCCGGTACAAGACGCCCTACCGACGGCCTCCCGGGCGTGGGCCCATGTCACAGGCAGGCGATGATCCCGTGGCGCTCCTGTGGCGGTTCTCCGCAGAGCCACGGGGCCACAGGAACTCGGCAATGAACGTCTAAAGTCAGTGCATGTATGGTGCCAAGGAGGCCTGGGCGATCAGTTGAGTCGTCTGGGTCCAATAACGTACCGAGCCGAGCGGGGAGGAACCGGCCCATGGGGGACCACTTCAAGACGGACATCGGGCAACTCGAACAGTTCCTGACGAATCTGGAGAGATGCGTCGACGAGCTGAACGAGGCGCGGTCCGCCCTCGACCACGTGCGTGCCGACCAGATCGGCACCGCCCGGCTCGACGAGGCCTGTGACAAGTTCCAGGAGGAGTGGAAGTACGGGGCTGACAAAACCAAGGAAATGATCGACGCGATCAAAGAGGGCGTTAAATCCAACAAGAAGGGCTACCAAGAGGTCGAGGAAGCCTTGGAGAAGGCCCTCAAGCAGATCGCGGAACAGAGCACCTCGGGTGGCGTCGGGGGCGGTAAGTGATGGCCGCGAACCCGTACCCCAACATCGGCTGGAACCCCGTACCGGGCATCCCCGCCGAGGTCACGAAGCTGCAGCAGAAGGTGGCCGCTGCCGCGACGGCGCTGGAGAACACGCACCGGCAGCTGACGAAGCTCACCGGCGAGAGCAGCTACTGGGAGGGCGACGCGGCGGAGAAGTTCCGCGAGTCCCTCGAGGGCGACCTGCCGAAGTACATCAAGGACGCCGCCTCCTCCCTGCGTACCGCCGCGACCCAACTGCACAACTGGGACGGTCACTTGGCCTCCAACCGGGAGCTGGCGAAGAAGTACGACGCCGAGGCGGCCGAGAAGAAGGCCACGGCGGACAAGGCCAAGAGCGCATACGACCAGGCCGCCCAGCACCCGGACCTGAGGCTCGCCAATCAGACCTTCCCTTCGCAGGAAGAGGCCGACGCCGCGACCGCGCGGCTGCGCTCGGCCGAGCGGGAAATGAACGAGGCGAGCACGGCCCTCACCAAGGCCAATAACGAGTACGAGTCGCTCAACAGCAAGGTCAAGGAGCTCGAGGCCGAGCATACGAGCGAGGCCGAAACCGTCGCCAAGGCCCTGGAGGGCTCGGCGAAGAGGGCTCCCGACGAGCCGGGCTTCTGGGACAAGGTCGGCGACATCCTCAAGTCGGTCGGCGAGTTTCTCGTGGACCAGGCAGGAACCATCGGCGCCATCGCCGGTCTGCTCGCCCTCTTTCCGACGCCGCTTGCCCCGCTGTTCGCCGGCATCGCGATTGCCGCCAGCGCGGTGTCCATGGCCAGTAACTTCTCCGACCCGGATTTCCGGGACGCGTTCCTCCCCTGGGGCGACAAGTTCGGCTGGAACATGGACACCTTCTCCGCCTGGGCCTCCGTCGGCGGCGACGCCGTCGGCATGGTGCCCGGCGGCAGGGCGTTGAGCTCGGCGGCCCGCGGAATCCGCGGTGGGCTCACCGAGGCCGCGGAAATGGGCGTCAGCGTCACGAGCCGCGAGGTCGGCACCGAGTTCGTACGGGAAGTCGGCCACGTGTTGCGAACGGCTCCGAGAACCGCCGTGGACGAGGCGTGGCAGGCAGCCGGGGAGAGCGCCGCAGGCTCGGCCAAACTCTTGACTGACATCAGCGTGAACGGCCTCAATGTCGCCGCGAACCTCATGCCTGACGAGGGCACGGCGGGCACCGCAGCGGAGGTCACAAAGGCAGGAGCCGGAGCCTGGGCCGGGCAGGACATCGTGCGGTCCCTCCTGGCGGCGAGCTAGCCGAATCGAGAGGTGAACGAAGCATGACTACGACGGCCGCCCTCTCGGGCTCCGCCGCGAGCGGCGCTGCAAAACCCGTCTTCTGGTACGGCATTCCGCACGGCTACGCGAAGATGGACCTCGATCCCCCGCGCGAGCGCATCGAGGAACTGGTCCGGGAGCTGAACACGTTGCCCGCAGAGCAGCGGGCGCAGGCTTCGCAGGTCCTGCAGTTCTATGCGGGCATGGTCACCACACTCAATGCGCAGAACGTGCACATGTGTGCGGTCGGTTACCACCCGGACGACGACGGCACCATCGTGACGTCCACCCTCACCATCTCCACTGTCTCGACGTCCGGCCAGAATGCAAAGCTGGTGATCGCCGGCCTCGCTGGGACAGCCGCCGACGCCCCGGACTCCGGGATGCGCCCGCTTGAACTGCCGTGCGGCCTCGGCTACCTCGCGGAGGAGAAGAAGCGCACCGTCGCGCCGGGCAGGGACCCCGACAGCCCCGAAGGCCCTCTGCGCGGGGACGTGTGGCAAGGCACGGTCGCTGCCACCGGCTCGGGCACGCCCGACATCATCATGGTCCAGCTGGTGACGCCCGCTCTCCATCTCGCGGACGTGTACCGGGACATCCTTCTCGGGGTTGCCCGTACGTTGACGTTCACCGACCCGACGAAGCCGGCGCCTGCACCGGACAGCGAGCCGGGGGCAGGCTCAGTCGAGGCGGCCATGCGCAACGACTTCGGATAAGTCGGATAAGGACGGAAGCCTCTCATGAACAATCCGCCCGTGGCACCCAACGTTGCGCAGGTGGTCAAACACAACCGCACGCTGCTGTACCGGCACATCTCCACGCGCCTCGCGCTCGCCGTGGTCCTGTTCGCGGTGCCGTTCGTGGCGCACCTGCTCGGCTATGACGGGGCCCTGCCCGCGTTCTGTATCCCGGCTGCCCTGTTCGTGCTGATCTTCCTGGTGCTCCGGCTGCGCCACGGGTCGCGGCTCGGGGTGTGCGAGAAGGTGCTCCACACCTACCCCCTGGAGTACCGCACCCGGGTGTCCAAGAAGGGCTCCGAGTGGAAATACCTCGGTGATGTGCATACCGTCCGGCTGTCGGTGCGCGGGCAGCACGGCGCCCCTTCTCTGCGCGCGGTCAACGCCTCGACGGTACGCCGCTGGCCGAAGGCGGCCGAGGAGGGCGGCGCCTGGTTCGCCGGGGACCAGGCCTTCGGCGGCGTCTTGATCGTGCCGGGGAGCAACGACATGCTCTTCGTGCAGCCCGCGGACTGGAAGAAGTACGAGCAGGAGCGCGCCCAGGCCGACCCGCAGCGCAGGGCCCTAGCCGAACAGGCCGGTATCTCCAGACTGTTGGAGAAGGAGCCGCGCATCTTGGTGGGCGGGTAGTGCGCGTAGTCGACTGGGTAGGCGGCGGCATCCTCGCCCTCGTGACCTCCTTCTGGTGGGTGAACCGCGACCGCTGAACTCGCCCTGTCCGCAGGGGTCTACGGCACCCCGGGCACGTACAAGGTGTGGACCTGCATTGACACCAGCAACACCCGTAAGAACTCAGACAGGTGAGTGACGAGTGAGCATGAACCTGAATGACAAGGGCCGCTTCGGTGCCCCGGCGGCATGGGAGGGGCCCGGCACTGCCAGTGCCCCTGTCCCACTGGGCCGCAGGGCAGGTTCCTCGGCTGGGTGGCGCTGTGGTGGGGTGCGGTGTTCGTCACGGCCGGGCTGCTGCCCGTGGGGGCAGCGGTGCCCATGACGGTCGTGCTGGCCGTGCTCATGTACAACGCCCTCATGTCGCTCATCAAGCTGTGCAGATTCGGGCGGATGCGCCGGATCCTGACGGTCTACCCCTGGAGTCAGCAGCCCGGTGGCGTTCGGTACGACGCACGGGGGCGCAAGTTCTCTTTCGTCCTGCCCGATCCCGACCGGCCGGAGAAGACGGTGTCGCCGAAGATCTCCGGATTCTTCTTCCGGCCCTGGGACCGCATCGCAGGCAAGGGCTTCGACGGTGACCTGTGGTACGCGGGCGACCCCCGCTTCGCCTGCGTCATCGCCAAACCCGGCCTGGGGCGCTGACTTACGCTGCCCAGCCCACCGCGTTCAATCCCCGCACCACCCCCCGCCGCAAAGGCCTCAGCCCTGAATCCCGCCGCCGTGCCCGGGCCATCGGTGCGCGGGTCGCTGACTGACGCAGTCCGACAGTGGAGCCGCTCGGCCGTTTCGCTTTGCGCCGTTTTCCGCCGAGCCGCACTGACCATGTGGGCCTCCGCTCCGCACGATCAGCGGCTCGGCGGCGTCCAAGCGCACCGCAGGGCCGTCGTCCAGTCGCAGCACCATTACGAACCCGCCCGAGGTGGACCGCTCGCCCTGGACGCTGCTGACTTTTCGCCACGTTCCTTGCAGCTTGACCTCATCTCCGGCGTGAAGCGTTACGGCCGCGATCACTTTCTCGGTTTGAACAGCCGTGATGTTCGGGGCCTTGATCTCCGCCCAGACCGTCTTCCCGAGGCCGCCCTCGCGTTCCTGCACACCCCAGCAGTGGGTCAGCGCCTCCACCAGCAGCAGCCCGCGTCCGCCGGCCTCGTCTTCGCCGGGGCCCCGCATTTCCGGTCGGCCTTCCCCGGCGTCGCTCACCTCAAGCCGCAGCAGCCCGTCATCCTCCGAGTGCGCGATACACACGCCGACTTGACGGTCATGTGGTGCCCGCGCACGCAGGGCGTTGGTTACGAGTTCCGACAGGACCAACTCCGCCGTGTCGAGGACTTCTTGATCGATGAGCCAGTCTCGGAGCATGGCGTTGAGCAAGGCCCGCGCTCTGGGAACGCTGCTCCGACGACGGGATAGCTGGAAAGAGACTTGGTTCGGTACGGCCACTGGCAGCCCCCAAGGGAGTCGACGCTCGACCGGGATCCCGCACAGAGAAGGCCAGTTTGGCAGTGGGACACCGGTGTCCATGACGAGCAGGATGCGTGCGCATCAGACGAATCTGCAACGTTTCCGATTGAGTTGACGTCAATATTCCCTCTTTCGAGTTAGAGCTCTTTTGCCGGACCTGCATCCTCTGCTAAAGGTGTTGGCATGCTTGCCAAGAGCGCCACCCCAAACCCATCGACCGTCCTCGGACGCCAACTCGGCGACGAGTTGCGCCGGTTGCGGGAGGAGGCGGGGCTGACGACCATCCAGGCAGCCGATGCCCTCGACTGCACCAAGGGCAAGATCAGCCGTATCGAGAACGGGCGAGTGGCGGTTCGGCTTCCCGACCTGACGGCCATGCTGCAGGCGTATCAGGTCTCCGACACCGAGCTCCACGAGCGGCTGGCCTCACTGGCCCGCAAGGCCAACCGGCGTCGCAGGCACGGGTGGTGGAACCAGTACAGCTCCGTCCTCGCCGATACCTATCGCGACTACATCGCCTTGGAGACCATGGCGGAGTCCATCCGCACCTTCCAGGCGCAGCTCGTCCCCGGCCTGCTCCAGACCCCGGAGTACATCCGGGCCGTGACGGTGGCATCACGGCAATGGGAGACGGGGGACGAGATCGAGAAGTTCGTGCAGGTGCGCCTGGCTCGTCAGCAGCGTCTGACCGGCGACTCGCCTGTACGACTTTGGGCAGTTCTGTCGGAGGCCGTACTGCTCCAACAAGTCGGCGGAGCACAGGTGATGAAGGCGCAGCTACAGCATCTTCTGGACGCTTCGGAGCGGCCCAACGTGACGGTCCAGGTACTGCCGTTCTCCCGTGGTGCCCATGCGAGTATGTTCGGCCCGTACGTGGTGCTGGGCTTTCCCGAAGAGGGAGCGCTGGACGTGGTGTTGGCGGACAACCCGACCGGATCCACATGGCTGGAGCGAGAGGCAGAGGTCGCGAGATACCGGGACCTGTTCGACGCCGCACGCACATCCGCGCTCTCTCCGGTGGAGTCCCGTGCCCTCATCGAGCGCCGGGCCAAGGAGTAGGGATCATGGAAAGCGAACGCCGCAGCACGCCGGATTTGTCGGGCGCGAGGTGGCGCAGCAGCACGTACAGCGGTGGCAACAACGAGTGCGTCGAGGTCGCGGACGGCCTTCCCTGCATAGTCCCCATACGCGACAGCAAGTGCGCGACCGGCCCCGTGCTCGCCTTCAGACCACACGCTTGGAGCGCCTTCCTCGGGCACTTGCGGTGAACGGCCGTACGCGACAGCACAGGGCTCGGCGGACGAGGAAACCGGGGTGGCACCCGCGTGATCGCTGCTGCTGGCGGCAGACGGCTAGGGTTGCTGCTCATGGACATCACCGTGCTCTTGTACCTCCTCGTTGCCCTTAGCGTGCTGTGGGGATCCACCGAGACCAGAGCCCGCCGCATCGACCGGAGAGCCGCTCGGTTGGAGCGGAAGGTCGATCTCCTCCTTGCCCAGTTGGGCGTCCAGGATGTCGACCCTGCACACGGTCGGGTCGCCGCTCTCGTGCGGCAAGGGAAGAAGATCCAGGCGATCAAGCTCTACCGTGAACTCACGGACGCCGATCTGGTCGAGGCCAAGAACGCGGTCGAGCGTATGGAGGTGTGATCCACCGGGCCCACGTCGGAGGTCGGTTGATCGACGCGTAGCCGATGCAGTCGGTCGTATCGCTGCCGCGGTTACTTCCCCTCTGTGTCTCGCTGGGAGTGCGCTCTGCTACCCGAAGCCGGCCCTGACGTGGTTGAGGACGTGCCTCTTCCCTCGTCGTCTCCGCTGCCCGAGTGCGAGCTGGCCTCGGCACCGCTGGAGACCGTCAGGTGATGCGCCGACGTGGGCGGAGGGCGGCTGTGTGTGTTGATCACACATTGTGCATGGAAGCCTCACGAGGGGTGTGCGCCGCTGTGTTGGTGAACGCCGTAGGGTGTCCTGTGACTTACGGGGGAAGATGTACTCGCGATGCTGCAGTTGCGCTCTGCTGAGCCAGCACGCGTAACTCGGTTACAGGTCAGCCGATAGGCCGGACCTTTGTTGCACGTGATCAAGCCGCGCATCATGCCCCCTCACCAGTAGAAACGTGTGAGGAAACCCATGTCCTATCCGACGCCGCCTGGAGGTCCGGGCAGCGCCAACCCGTACGGGCAGCCGCCCCAGCAAGGCGGATGGCAGCAACAGCAGTGGCAGGTGCCGGTTCAAGGGGGACCCGTGCCGCCGGGGATGCAGCCCGTGGCTCCCTCTGCTCCTCCAGGTGTTCCAGGCGGCAGTGGGCGCACTGCGCGCATCGTGATTGGTTCAATTCTCTGCTTCTTCGGCGTGCTTGGTCTCGTAGGAGGCGGCGCTCTCGTCGCGAACGAGTACAGCAATGGTCAGCAGACGATTGCCAATGTCGAGTACGGAGAGGTGATCTGGAGCGATGAACCCGCCGAAAGTATCTTTCCGGACACCGTCGGGGGCGGGGATTTCGCCAATCCCAAGTACGCGAGCTGGCGTCGGCTCGGCATCTCCCCTGACACATCCTGCAGTAGGGGACTGACGGGGAAGACGCTGGCGATCGCAGAGCGAGTGGGTTGCAAGGCTGTGTTGCGTGCCACGTATGTCGACCCCACCGGAGACATGCTGGCAACGGTCGCACTCGTTGTGCTCCCCGAAGACGGGTCGAAGAGGCAGGAGCTTGCTGAGGCCTACGGGGATCTGGAAGCAGAGGGAACGGTGGCCCCTTTGCCGGTGCCGGGCACTCTGGCCGCAGGCTGGAAGGGGGACGGACGTAGCGGAGTGGCGCTGCGTACAACTGGTGGCGAGCACCTCCCCTATGCCGTCGCTGTCACCACAGGTGCGGTTGATGGACGACGGGTTGCAGGAAACCTGCCTGGCGCTTGGGGGGATGAACTAGATGTAAGCGAAGACCGGGCCTCCTGGTTCGGTGAGGCGGAAATCCTGGCCAGTTTGTTCCAATCCCACATGGATTACCTGCAGTTGGGGGGTACCCGATGAATGGCCGACGTACGAGGACGGTCATCGTCGGGGCTGCACTGAGCTGTCTCCTTTACGTGCTGCCGGTCGTCCCCGCGCACGCCGCCCCCGCTCCCATCGGGTGGGAGGGCGATGCCCTTGGTCTCTCGTCAGCGCAACAGCTCAGTCAGGGGGAAGGTGTCACCGTGGCCGTCCTGGACAGTGGAGTGGTGGCTGATCACCCTGCGGTCAAGGGCCGAGTAACCACCGGCCCTGACTATCGCGAGGACGGTATCGACCCGCAGAGCCCCGAGTGGGGGGTGCATGGCACTGCCATGGCGTCGGACGTACTCAAGGTCGCACCCAAGGCCAAGGTTCTTTCGGTGAGGGTGAGTTCTGACCAGGACAAGGACGACGACGGAAACGTCGAGTTGCAGCGCGGCGTGAGTTCGATCGCGAGCGGAATCTCCTACGCTGTGGACCATGGCGCCGACGTGATCTCGATGTCTATTGGAAGCAGCGAGGTCGATAACTCCAAGGATGAGGACGAAGCTGCAGCCATCGGCTATGCGGTGAGTCACGGGGTGACGGTTCTCGGGGGGGCTGGCAATAGTGGGGACAATCTCAATTATTCCTCATTCCCTGCTGGTTATGCAGGTGTCATCGCTGTAGCCGCGACGAAACAAGGTGGAGGGCGCGCCGAGTTCTCAACTGTGCACACGTACAACGAGGTGGCCGCCCCGGGTGTGGACATCAACAGTGCGAAGAACACGGGTGGCTTCGAGTTGATCGACGGTACGTCGCCGGCGACTGCGCTCGCGTCAGGTGTCGTGGCACTGATGCTCTCCCACAATCCCAAACTCACCCCGGCCCAGACGCGCGCTACCCTCACCAGCACTGCCCGTCACCCGCAGGGTGGGTGGAATGCCCTCCTTGGGTACGGGCAGATCAATGCCGCCGCCGCAGTGAAGGCTGCGGCCTCGCCACCTGACGACAAGACAGTTGTCGTGAAATACAAGGGCAAGGAGCACTTCGCCAGCCCCGTGGGCACGTCGAAGACCACCCATCCTCCTCTTGATCAGGTGACGTGGTTGACCGGCCTGGGCGCAGTCGGAGTGGGGCTGCTGATGTTGATCGGTGGGCTGCTTCTGGCACTGAGGGGCCGTCGCAGGACCGGTGCAGGCGTGGCGGTCTCGGCACCACCGTCAGGTCCTTTCCGAACCTGATGCCGGTGGTGGGCTGTTGGGTAGCCCAAGAGCGTTGGTGAAGCTCCCCATGGACGGTGGTCGGTTCAAATCGAGCCATTGGAGAAGGGAGCTTCGCCTGCCGAGCCGGCCCCTGGCCTGCAAGCAGAGGCTGATCTAAGTGATCATGACGTTCGGGGGCCGACACTGGGCGCGGATCTGAATGCAGCCTGTGGACTGGGACACGGCCGCGCAGAACCGCAAGCCGGAGGCCCACGACCGCGCCACCCGGGCCCAGGCCGCCGGCCTCACGCGAAGGGTCCCCGCCGTGCTGGGCGACTTCCAGGACCCCGTACGCACAGGCCGCCCGGACATCTGCGCGACGTCGTACGCCGTCCCGCAGGAGTGGCGTTTCTGGTACCGACAACCCGACCCTTCATAGGCGGACTTCATGGGACTCTTCGACAAGTTGACTGGAACCAAGCATCCCGACGGCGGTGTCGTGCCACGCTCAGCCGAGGACGTGCGCACAGCCCTGCTCGGCGTCAACCGGCCCGATGCTCCGTACGTCATCCGTGACGGTGCCGCCGAGGACTCCGACCTGGTGGCGGAGTGGCGGATCGCGGAGCCCGTTTGGCAGGCCGTCTTCGTTGATTCGCAGCTGACTCGCGCCGTCCGCATCCGGATGCGCCTGGTCCCAGAGGACCGTGAGGTGCGCGTCCTTGAGGAAGGGTGGGAGGTCACCCGGGTCGGGAATCCGCCGCAGCTCAAGATCTCAAAGGCGTACTCGCGTGGGCCTGACAGGACCGTCTCCCGTCGCTACACGGTCAAACGCGGGGACAGCGGTGACCTTGAAGCGACGGAGACTTTCCGCTTCGACAGCTCGGAGCTGCGCAACCCTCTGCAGAACGCCGTCCTCAAGTCGGGCTGGACCTGGCGCAGCGTGGTCTTCGGCAAGCTGTGAGGCGGCCGGGCCACACCCGCCTGCCTGCGTGAGTCTCATTCGCCGAGGGTGGAGAATCCGGAGCTTCGAGGCATGGGGTTGCTTCTATTGAATCGGTCAAAGCACGCAGCCTTGTTCGGCATGCCCCATCCGTTCTCCTGTAATTGAAGATTGTTTGCGGGTGGGGCGAGGATTTCATGGAAGAGCGTCACCTGCTCAGTTCGGGCGAAAGCGCAGCTGCCCCGGCCGAGTCCAGGGAGCCCCTCCGGCAACGTGCCGGGGCAGTTATGCCCAGTATGCTTTCGGAATCTTCTTTCCTTGATCACCCAGAAAGGGTCTCCTCCCACATGGCCAAAATCTATTTTTCCGCAACGACGTGGAGCCTCTCGGTCGTAGCTGTGGGCGTGTTGCTCACCGGCTGCTCTGCCTCGGTCCACGTTGGAAAAACCGAGCCGAAGGTATCTGCGCCGAAGGTGTCCGCGGACAAGCTGGCCACCACGGTTGCCGAGAGGCTCGCCGCCTCAACGGGGCAGCCGAAGCCGGACACCACCTGCCCCGAGGACCTCGTCGGGAAGGTCGGTACCACCACCCGTTGCACGCTCACGGGGGACGACGGCAGCACCTTGGGTGTGACGGTCACCGTTACCTCTGTTGACGGAGAGCAGGTCAACTTCGACATCGAGGCCGACGAAACGGCCTCTCCGGCTGCGAGCTGATAACTGGTCGTTTGGTCCAGGCCCTTGGGTGGCGGCGTGCCGCGATGCCATGTCGGCAGCACGTCATCCTGGCGCACAGCACCGCGAGTTGAGGGCCGGCTGCGGTTATGCCGAGCGACTTCGGCGAATTCATGCACAGGAGTCGTGAAGGCGGAGGACGGCGCGACTCCAAGTGTGATCTTGGTGATAGCGTACGTCGGATGTGGTCAACGCGTCTGCGTGCAGGCGGAGTTAAAGGGGGGACCTTGCGGTGACTGATCTCGAAGTAGATCCCGGGATCCTCAAGCAGGGCGCTTCGGGCATCCTGGAATGCCTTACGCCGGTCGAAAAGGTGGACCTGGAGCCGTCGGCCGAGCAGGTTTCCTCGATTGGGGTCGAGTCGGCAGGCGCGGCGTTGGTGACATTCTGCGCGACGTGGCAGTCCGGTGCCGAGTTCCTCGCCAGTTGCGCTGCGACCCTGGCGGAGGGGCTGAACTCGGCGAGCAAAAACTACGCTGCGACGGATGAGGCCATCCGTGACGCGGTGAATTCGGTCAAGTCGGACTTGGGTTAGGAAACGGGGAGCCCGTATTCATGGCAGCCGCACTCGGGGAGACGACTGACCCGAAGGAGCTTGTCGAGGGGGATGTGGGGAAGCTCGGCGAGCTCGCTGCCACGTTCACCGGCTGGTCGAACAAGTTCAACGGAATCGGCGACGGGTTGCGTGATGTGCGCATCCCGGGTTGGACCGGTCAGGCGAGTGACGCCTTCTGGCCGACTCTGGCCAGGGAGAAGACGAACTGGTACCTCGCCGCCGACGCGATGTCGGGGGCAGCAGCGGCGGTCGTCTCCTATTCCTCCATGCTCAGCTGGGGGCAGCAGCAGGCCGCGACGGCGATAGGCCTTTGGGCGGTCGGGCAGCACGACGACGCAGAAGAGGTACTGACGACGGCGCGTCAGCAGCTCAAGCAGGAGGCCGACGCATTGGCCAAGAAGCTGAGCGACCTTGCGGGGGGCGCCTCCGACAGTCCCCGCTGGCTCACGGAGGCCAGGGACTGGGTGGATACCAAGCAGTGGATGGACGAGCACTCGGCCGGCAAGACCAGTCAGAACCTTTGGGGCCGGGAAGGCGAGAAGTGGCGGGGCGGGGAGCGCCAGACCAAGGAGTGGGGCAGGGACGAGAACGGCAACTGGTATGTCCGGGACAAGCCTCAGCAGGCTGAGGGCGGGAACCCGGCCGATCCGGCAGCCGGCAAGAAGGTCAACGTCAACGTCAATCTTGCCGAGTGGAAGGGCAGCGCCGATGTCTGGTCGGCGAACACTCCCACCGGAGAGGGCACGTGGCATGGCGCCAAGCTGAAGGGCACGGCGGGGATCTCGCTGCTCGGAGTGGAGGGATCCGCCTCCGGCGGCTACGCGGACGGGCGCGCGCAGGCCGGTGTCTCGGGCAGCGCCTACCTGGCGCGGGCTTCCGCGAGCGGCAGTGCGGAATACGGCCTCGCCGCGGTCCAGGCCGAGGCGAAAGGACTCGTGGGCGCCGAAGCTTCTACGACCACTTCCGTCGGCAAGGATGGACTGCATACCGGGTTGGATGCGTTCGCCGGAGGCAAGGTCACAGGAGCACTCTCCGGCGACGTGGGCGGCATCGGCGCCGGTGTCACCGGTGAGGCCTGGGCGGGGGCGGGGATCTCCGCCGGTGCCGACGTGGGCCTGAAGGACGGCAAGATCACCATCGGCGGGGAGTACGGAATCGGTCTGGGCCTCGGTGCCAAGGCCTCGATGGATATCACCATCGATCCCGCCAAGGTGGTCGACTCGGCCGGCGACGCGGCTGACGCAGTGGGTGACGCCTGGGACAACACGGTCGGCAGCTGGCTCTAGCCCGTGCTGACGCTCATCAAGGAAGTGAAGTCACGATGACCACCACGTTGCCGGTCAAGATCTCGTTTTCGCTGCCGGACGGCTGGCAGCCGGCGCCGCCGGACGAGGTGGGGGCACCCGGCGCGGCTTTCGTCGCGCTCCACCTCGCTTCCATGGACGGGTTCACGGCGAACATCACCATCGCGGGACGTGTGCGCAACGACAGTGCCTCTCTGTGGCAGATCGCCGAGGAGTCGGTACGGAGGCTCCAGCAGGCAGCCTCTGTTGAGGTCGTCAAGAAGACCGAAGCGGGCACTCCGGACGCCCCGGGGCTGACGGACGCCCCTGGCGTGGTCCAGAACCTTCGACTCTCCGGCACTCTGCGGGGGGAACCCATCGAACTGCTCCAGAGCCAGGTCTACTTGGGCATGGAGGACGTCAAGGACCCGGGGAAGCGCGCCGTCATCGAGCTCGTCCTCACCGCGAAGCCCGGCCAATTGCGGGAAGTTATCGAGGACTTCAAGCAGTTCGTCAGGACCGTGCGCCTGGCCGACGATGAAACTTCGGTCTAGGCGAAACCTCATTCCAGACCAACAGGACGCCCTTGCGCGCCCGGTGCATCTGCTACCCCGGCGGCAAGGGGCGTCGTGTCGGCTCAGGCGGCGGTCCAGGCTCGTTCTGGGATCAGGTCGAGCACATCGCACAGATAGTTCAGGTTGTCGTCGACAGCCTGCCGCGACAGGGTGCCTGTGTACCAAGTGCCGAGCCCGTTCTCGTGGAACAGAAGCCGGGACTTCTTGGCTCGAGGGTCCGTGAGGAGGAAAGGGATGACGTTGCCACTCAAGGCCGTCCGGGGGAAGGCCTCATCCTTGGTGAAGATCAGGAACTCCTCGTCGAATTCCGGGACACCGACCGGTATCGTCAGCTTCTTGTTCAACAGCGCGTCCAGCCTGGTTCTGCGACGGATCTCCATATGCGCCCCTGAGCCGGGCGTGGTGATGATGAAGACTGCCTGAACGACGAGAGGCCTGGGCTCGTCGACGTCGTCTGTGTCGCCGTTCACCCTCGACTTCTTGTAGCGGTAGTCGAAGTACATGAAGGAGCGGCCGCGGAACCGTCCGGTCGTGTAGTTCCATGCGGGCTGATCGGCACCCTTGTAGATGATCGGGCCCGCACCGGCAAACTGGTCAATCCGCCCTTCTGTGAAGGGTTCGTACGTCCAGCCGCGTTCCGCAGCGAATTGGGGAAGTTGTTCCAGTTCGCGCTTTATCCGCTTTCGATTCCTGCGATCGCGCATGGGCAAGGAGATCACCAGGGCGGCAAGGCCCGCGAGGAAGCCGAAAAACGCCACCTTGAACAGAATCCATAGCAGTTGGTCCATGGTCCAGGATTATCGTGGATGTTCGACTGCAAACGGAAATGCTGTCATTCGTGAACGAAGGAGAAGCTCCCCACGGCTGGTGGCCGACTGGGCGAACCGTTGCCGTGGGGAGCTTCGTCAGATCAGCTGGTCCGTGAGGTGTTCCGAGGTCTCGTCACGCGAGGAACAGCACGAACATGCTGATCAGGAAGCCGAGCAGGCCCACCGCGAACATGACGATCAGCGCATTCTCGAAACCTGGGCCGCCCGACCGGGACGCTCGGTTCATGTCTGCCGCGCCGCCGAAGGAGAAGCCGGTCCTCGCGCAGAACAGGCCCAGGGCCAGGGGGATCAGCGCACCGAACCACCACACGAAGCCGGTGGCGATGGCCCCGACCCAGCCATGGTCCTCCTTGTAGCTGGTGTCACCCGTCTTGATGGTCTCGATGACGTAGCCGCGCGTGTGCAGGGCGTCGCTCTTCAGCTCGGCGTTGAGGTCCTTGGTCTTGCCGTCGTTGGCGGTGAAGGTGCCGTAGCAGTATCTGGTCTTGGTCTTCTTGCGTGAGCCGCTCGACGTGCTGGAGCGGTACTTGTAGTCGACGGTGCAGGTCTCGACGGTGAGCTTGCCCGGGGTGGCCGTGGCGTAGGTGTAGGGGCCGAGGAAGGCGCCGAGGGCCAGGAGGACCAGGCCTACGAGGATCAGACCCGCGCCGATGAGGCGGCCGAGGTTCGTCCGCTCTCCCGGTGAGGCGTCGTTCGGTGCGGCGTTCCCTTGTACTTGGGTCATTGAGGGTTCCTCAGAACTCGGAAGTCAGAACTCAGAAGTCAGAAGACGGATACGGGAGTTACAGGACCAGCGCGCAGATGAGTGCTGCCAGGGCGCCCACGACGAAAAGGCCGCCCAGAACGGGGCCGGTGACAGTACGGGCCGGCAGGTTCTGCCAAGAAGCTGCGAAACCGGGGCCGTTGCGGGTGCCGAAGCCGGTGAGGAGGCAGTAGGCGCCGAATGCCGCCAAGGAGAGGCAGAACGCGAGAATCCCGGCGTCTTTTCCGGGGTCCCGGTCCTGCGGCGTCTCGAAGGTGTCGTCCACTTGCACGACGGGGATTTTCGCTCCCGTTTCGAAACGCGATGTCGTGGCCACTACTACGTCCTTGTAGGTGGTCCCACTGTCTTGCGCGGCCCAGCTTCCGGTGCAGCTGAACTTGAGCTCCGTGGAACGCTTGCGCGTGCCGTAGTGGGTCTTCGTGTGCGTCTCGCATGAAGATACGGTGAGGGTTCCGTCGGTGCCCTCGCCGGCGAGTTCGCTGCGCAGTTCCGGAATGGTCACCACGGCGACGACCGCGGCCACGAGGAGCAGACCCAGTCCGACCAGCCTTCCCACCCACAGGCGTCCTGTACTGCTGTAACTAGGCTGTGTTGTCACCACTGTTGGCCGTCCCCCTGAGTGATTTGACGATCTCTTGACTGGCGGGCTCGCCGGGTCGTGCGCGAGGAGTCTAAGCTATCGACCTGTCGTGCAAATCGTGCAATATGAACGGCAGCCAAAGGGAGTTCGGGGGAGAACAATGGCGTACGACATCTTTGACGTGGAGACGGCTGTACTCCGGCAGCAGGGGCAGAGCTTCGCCGATCTCGGGGGTGATTTCTCGAACGCCTCCAAGCGCCTTCAGAGCACCCTTGAAGGATTGGGTGAGCCCTGGGCGGACGCGGACTTCGGGGAGATCTTCGGTCAGGTCTACACACCGATTCGCGACGGAATCTTCACGTCGATGGACAGTCTCGCGGAACGGCTTCAGCAGATCGGGCACAACCTGCAGGACATGGCAGGTAACTACGACGATTCGGACGCGTCGAACAGCGGTCTGATGAATGGGCTCACCGGTCAACTTTAATCAAATACGGGGCTATTGGCATGTCGCTCACACTGCCTAGTGAACTTGTCTGGGTGCTCGACCTCCTCGGCTACACCTGGCCCGAGGTAGACGAAGAAGCACTGCACGAAGTCGCCGAGACCTGGCGGAGTTTCGGCGCGGAACTCGAACAGATCCAGGCGCAGGGCGAAGGACTCGCCCGCACCGTCGTCTCGTTCAACAGCGGCTCGGCCGTCGACGGCTTCAGCAAGGCCTGGGGCGCCTACACCGGCGCGAACGGCGAGGACAGTTACATCCCGGACGCGAAGACGGCGTGCGAAGTGATCGCCTTCGCCTTCGACGCCGCCGCGATCGCGGTCCTTACGGCAAAGCTGTCCGTGATCGCCCAACTCGTCGCCCTGGCCGTGGAGATCATCGCCGCGCAGGCGGCGGCCCCCTTCACCTTCGGACTGTCCGAGGTCGGCGCGCTCGGCGCGACACAGGCCACGCGGCTGATCGTCCGGGAGCTGCTGGACCGGCTCAAGAAGGAGGTCGTGGAGGCGGTCACCAAGGGCATGGAGCACGCCACCATGGACGCCCTCAAGAAGATCGCCAAGGAGCAGCTCGAGAAGGTCACCAAGGAGAAGGTCAAGCAGTACGCCAAGGAGAAGATCAAGGACGAGGCCAAGCAGTTCGTCCAGGAGAAGGTGGTCGACGCCGCCAAGGAGAAGGCCACCGAGGCCGCCGTGGGCATGGCCCAGAACATCGGCCAGCAGAGCATCGAGACCTACTTCGACGCGCGCTCCGGCATCGACCTCGGCGAGACGGCCGATGTCGCCAAGACGGCGGCCGGCGAGTACGTGGACGGCCTCAAGAACGAGGTCACCGGGGGCGAGGGATCAACCCTCGCCGGATACACGGACGTGCAGGGGCACGTGGACAACGCCGTGGGCGCCGCGACGGACAAGGTCACCGGGGCGGCCGGGGACCGCGTGCAGCAAGGTGTCGACGCGGTGTCCGGACAAGGCTCCCATGCCGCGGAGACGTCCGACGGGACTGCGGATACCACCGCCTCGACGACGGGCTCCGGCGGCTCCTCGGGCACCGCGTCGGCCTCCAACAGGGCCACGGCAACCGCCTCCGCCTCCGCGAGCTCCGGCTCCTCGGGCACCACGGGTGGCGCGCAGGAGTGGGCTCGAAGCGAGTTCGGATGACATCGCCGACGCCCCTCATCGACCTCGCTGACCTAACTGGCTTCGCCTACTTCACTCGCTTCGCCGATCTCACTGGCTTCGCCGACCTCACCACCACCCTCACCGCAGACAGGAAGGACGTACCGCACCCATGACCGCGGACCGGGAGATCCAGGACGAGGAACTCATGGGGATCGCCCAGGACCCCGAGCAAGCCCTGCGGCTGCACCGCTCCCTGCGCACCATCGCCAACGCGGCCTCGCTCGATCCGGCCCTGCGCGACATGGCGCGCTCGGTGCTGAGCGGGCACGTCGACGTCAAGGACGCCTTCCAGGACCCGCGTTACACCGAGGCCGTCTTCCAGCGGATGCACGAGATCCGCCGGGCGGCCGACGATCAGACGTACGCGGAACGCCAGCAGTCCAAGGCCCAGTTCACGGAATGGGACGCGAAGCAGCAGGCGGAGCTGGACCGCGAGCGTGCCGAGCGGGACGCGCCGACGCACGGCTCCGGGCATGGCTCAGGCCGAGGAGAGCGGCCGACTCAGCGCTGAGGCTCGTCGCTGAGGGTCAGTGCTAAGGCTCATCGCTGGGGCTCGGGGCCTCCCCGGCTGCGACCCGCGTAATGCCCGTCCTGCCCGGCCTGCCCTTCAACTTCAGTGCAGGGCCAGGCAGTTCACCGAAGTGTGGCAGCCCGCTCCCGCACCAGCGTCAGCCCCGAGCAGTCCTGCCCACCGGCGGGATCCGGTTCGTACACCCAGTAGAGGGCCGCGACCTGCGCCAGCAGCAGTAGGGGTACGACGCACACGGTTGCCATGGCCACGCGCCCCTGCCACACCGCCCCCGGCCGCTGCCCCCGTCGGCGCGCCCCGCGGCGCAGGGCCAGCAGGAGCAGCAGGGCCGTGAGGGCGCACGCCGGGGCGGCCCAGACGGTGACGTACATCCGCGTGGACGGGCCCAGGTAACGGCAGTTCTGGAAGGTGTCGCCGTCGAAGGAGAAGTGGGCCGCCAACAGCCCTCCCGAGGCGAGGACCAAGGCCGCCGCCAGCAGGGACCAGCGGCGCCAGGAGGGTGCGGGGACGGTGGTGGCCGTCGCGGGATACATGTGTGTGTTCATCAGTACCAGGACAACGCAGCCAGGCCCCAACTCCCACCCCCCCGCAGTCCATCCACGGAAAACGGGGCTTGCCCCTGGCAGGGACGCGTCAGTTACTCTGTGTGCCTCGAACTCATGAGTGAGCAGGAGCAACGGGGGTTGTCTTATGTCCACTTGCGTGGACTCGTCACGCCTTGAAGGGCACGAAGTGCGCTCGGGCCGGTCGAGCAGGAGCCGCCGATATGGCTTCTGACTTCTCCCGGCTGATGAAGCAGGACTTCTCCGATCTGGAAGCCGCGGCCAAGGCCTGGCGTGAAATGTCGACGACCATGGACTCCCTGACGGGTCGTCACCGTCGGCAGGTGACCGGACCGCTGCACGCATCCTGGAAGGGCGACGACGCCGACGCGGCCCTCTTCTACCTGGAGGACGTCGAGTCGCGGATCGGCGTGGTCGAGACGGAGACCATGGCCATGGCCGAGGTCATGGACACCACGAAGTTCTGGATGGAGGCGGCCCAGACGGACCTCCGCAACGCGGTGCGGCGTGCGGAGGAGGACGGCCTGGAGGTGGACGGCGACGGCGAGATCAGCGATCCGGTGCTCGCGGACCTTCCCCGCAGCAACCAGGTGGTCGCCGAGGAGCGCGGCACCCTGCGCGCGGAGCACCGCGCGGCCATCGACGCGGCCCTGGCCGACGCGCACAAGGCCAGCAATGACGGCGCGAAGGCCCTGGCGGAGCTGAACGGCGACATCCTCACCGACCCGTTCAACAGTGACGCGGCGGCGGAATCCGCCCAGGACGTCAAGAATGCGATGAAGGCTGTGGGCGTCCGGTCCCCGCAGATCCCCGAGGACGACCCGAAGGCCGCTGCCGAGTGGTGGAAGGCCCTCAGTCCCGAGGAGCGCCAGGCCTACACCACGCTCTATCCCAAGGAGATCGGCGCGACCGACGGTCTGCCGACGGACGTACGCGACGACGCCAATCGCACGGCCCTCGCCCAGGAGCTCAATCTGCTCCAGGAGGGCGACTACGACGAAGGGTTCCCGGGCGAGAGCGACGAGACGGTCAACAGGCGTCTGAACAATGCCGAGTTGCTCAATGACCGGCTCGAAGCCCAGGACGGCGCGCCCAAGGGCAAGGAGCTGTACCTCCTCGGATACGACTCCAAGGACGACGGGCGGGCCATCATTGCGATGGGCAACCCGGACACGGCCGCTCACACCGGAATACTGGTGCCGGGCACCAATACGGACATGACTGGCGTGCCCGGCCAGCTCGAGCGTATCGACAAGCTGCAGAACGCCGCCGACAAACAGGCCGACGGCGAGAGCGTGGCGATGGTCACCTGGCTCGGCTACGACGCTCCCGAGGCTTCCACGACCGATTTCAACAGCGTCGGCGGGACCGGGCGGGCCGAGGACGCCGCTCCGGACCTGCGTCAGTTCGTGGCGGGCACCCATGCCTCGCACGACGGGTCGCCGAGCCACACCACCGTCCTCGGGCACAGCTACGGCTCCACGGTGGTCGGCGCCGCCGCGTCGGGCGGCAGCGGTCTGGGCGCGGACGACGTTGTGGCGGTCGGCAGTCCGGGCATGACGGTGGACCATGCCTCCGATCTGCAGATGGATCCGGAGCACGTGTGGATCGGAACCGCAGACGACGACAGCGTCGCCAACAACACCGCCGGCTACACCCTCGGTCGTAACCCTGCGATCGAAATGTTCGGTGGCAACAACATCGAGGTCGACACGCATGGACACAGCGGCTACTGGGACCAGGGCAGTGAATCGCTTGCCAACCAAGGGGCGGTCATCGCGGGGAAGGAGCCCTCGGAGGCCCCCAAGCGAGACTTCGACATGCCGCCGCAGGCTGACGCTCCGCCCGGCACGTAACGGCCTGATCCCCGCGGTACTCGCAGTATCAGTCGCCCTACTCCTGACCGGAGGATGCATGTCTCAACGCGATGATCCGAACGCCCCACTGCCCCGGATGGCGAAGGACGCCGCCTTGCAGTGGGCCAAGGACTACACCGCCCACATGGCCGAGCTCACCGACGTCGAACTGCTCCCCGACACGGCCAAGGTGAACTTCGAAGCGTGCATCGGGGAGAACGACGAGGTGGCTGAGGACGGTCGGTACAGCCTCTTCTACTACATCTACTCCCCGGCCCCCGCCACGGAGCACACCCGCATCGTGCGCAAGCTCCGCAGCGAACTCCCCGAGCAGGGCTACGAGGTGACCTCGTACCGGGAGTTCAAGAGCGCCTACGCGTCGTCGGTGTTCCGGGCCCGCAACAAGAAGAATGAGTACAGCGTCGAGGCTGAGACGGTCGGTTCCGGCAAGACGAAGCCCCAGCGCTTCTCCTTCGCCGTACGCACCCCCTGCATGCTCCCGCCCGGCGCCAAGCAGCAGCAGTTCTGAGAGCCTGAACCCCTGAGAGGACCAGGACGTGTCCCAGCGCACCGACGTAGACCCGGCTGAGCTTCGCGCCTCCGCCGCGGCCTGCGACGACATCGCCCGCACGATGAAGGGCCCCGCCGACAAGGCCGTAAAGGAAGCCGGCACCGCGGGCGGCTCGCTCACCGGCTGGTCGATGGGACCCGCCCTGACGGAGATCGCCACCAGCTGGAAGCCCGCGCTCGACGGTCTGCACGCCCGCATCCAGGCCGGCGGGGACAACCTCAGGTCGTCCGCGGACGGCCATGAGTGGAACGACGAGCGGGTCTCCCAGGACTTCGAGAAGACCGGTGTGGATACGGCGACGCAGGCCACCCCCGGTGGGATGCCCGCGGTGCTGCGCCCGAGCGGGGGCGAGCGCCACCCCGTCGGGCATCCGGACTTCGACCCCGGCGGCCAGTCGGCCGGCGATGGCGCACCGGACCCGCGCACGTCGTACGGCACCAACATGCCGACGTACGACGAGAGTGTCAGCACCCGTCCCACGCCGGGCACGAACGACTTCGGGTGATCCAGTAGGAATACGGAGAATCGGGCCGTACGGCGGCCCCTCGCCCCGAGGCGAGCGATCAAGTTCGCAAAGCGAACGGCTTCTGGAAGGACAACGACCGGCAGCCACCGTGGAGTTGGTGCAACCTACGAGGTTTCTGCGACGGCCGTGTGGTGCGGTGTGTTGAAGTGTTCGCAGATGCGTTGGTAGGTTCTCGCCGGTCGCGACCCGCCGACTCTCCCTCCCGATGAGGTACCCCTTGGACAGCGCACCCGACAGTTCCGGCCAGCGCGTGGACGACTCCGAGTTCCTGGAGATGACCCAGCAGGACCCCGCCCAGGCCAAGATCCTGCGGCAGTCCCTGGAGCATCTCGCCTCGGGGCTGGGCGGCGATGCGCTCAAGGAGATGGCCCAGGAGGTCCTCTCCGGGCGCATGGGGCTGCGGGAGGCGGCCAATGTGTCGGCGTACGCCGAGCAGGCTGTGGAGCAGGCGGCTCCGCTCGCCGAGAAGTGGGCCTCCATGTCCGACAGCGCGCGTGAGGCGCTCGCGGCAGAGGGGGAGCAGCGGCTCGCGGAGGAGCGGCGGCAGTTCGACGACGAACGGCGTGCGGAGTCCGAGAAACGGTCGGGTGCGAAAGGGCGTCACGATGGGCGCGGCTGGTCCTTGTACTGAGCGACGGTACCTGGCTGCCGTACCACCGACGGGTCTGCTGACGCGGGTAATGGGGGAGACGTGAACTTTCGGGTAGAGCCCGGTGCGATCGACGGCTTCGCGAAGCTGGTGGGGCGTGCCGCGGACGGTGGCGCGCAGGCCGTCTCGTACGCGAGCGCTCATACGCAGATCGAGAAGTCCGCGGGCGGGGAGGCCTGGGATCTCGTCGCAGGTGACCACGACCAGTATGTGAGCGAGGCCAAGAAGGCTCTGGAGAAGGTCAAGAGCGTTCTGGAGTCGTCCCAGAAGGAACTCGCGGGGACGGCCAAGTACTACAGGGAGACGGACCGGGACACGGCGGCGAAACTCGACGCCACCTATCCGGGCTCCAAGGTGTCGGGCGGTGATTCCGGGGGCGACTCGCAGGACTTCTCCGACGCCGGTGACGCGATGGACGCGCTGAAGCCGCCGGCGGGGGACAGCAGCAATCCCCTCGTCAAGTACGGGTCGGGCCATGTGGACGAGTACAAGATGAGTCCGGTGCAGAAGACGCTCGGCAGTGTCCTCGACCTGGGCAGCCCCTCCGCGATGGCGGTGGAGGCGTCCAAGCTGCTCTTCGACTTCGACCCCTTCGGCGTCGTGACGAACTGGGTGTTCGGGGACTGGAACTCGTACAACGACTGCTCCGACGCCTGGGGCAGCCTCGCGTCGTTCTGCGACGCGGTGGCCGCCAATGTGCGCAAGGGCAACCAGAACGTCTCGCTCAGCTGGGACGGCAACGCCGCGAACGCCGCCACCGTGTACTTCGACGAGTTCACCAAGAAGCTCGACGAGATCAAGGAGACCTTCAAGTCTCTGCAGCAGTGCTACGCGCAGGCGGCGCAGATGGCGTTCCAGTTCGCCGAGTTCCTCAAGTCGTTCCTGGTGATGTTCTGCGACCTGCTCGTCATCTGGCTGGTCAACCTGCTCGCGGCGCAGGCCGTCAACGCGATCCCCATCGGCGGGCAGGCCGCGTCGGTGGCCATGTTCGCGCTGGCCGCGGCAGAGGCCATCCGGCTCATGGAGATGTGGGCCGAGGCGTCCAGGGCGTTCGACACGTTCGCGTCGGCGCTGAGCGCGCTAGGCCTGGTGATGTCCACGGCGGTCAACGGGTTCTCCGCGGCGGACGGGTTTCCTCAGGTGGGTACGGGTGGTTACGACCATGCCGCGGTATGAGCGGTAGAAGGCGGTTCGGCTCATGAGTTTCTTCAGCGGGGTCAGCGGCCTCGACCTCTTCCTCTCGCGTGCCCGCGTCATGACCGTCGGGTCGGTGCCGGCCTGCTTGGCCCTCATGGTCTTCTTCATCAAGGAAGAGGGCTGGCACTACAGCTTTCTCCTGTGCTGCGTCCTGCCGCTGATCGCCGCCTACCTGGGAGTGCGGGGCGCGCGGGAGATCCGCGCGGGGCTGGCGGCGACGGGGCTGGCCCTCGCGGCTGCGACATTGCCGTTGACGTTCGTGCTGGCGTCTCTTGAGGGGGCGTAGCGCGATCGGATTGTGGCGGGGGCCGGCTCCCCCGCGATCAGGCCGCGCTGCGGAGTGCCAGCAGCGCCGCCATGCTCCCCAGAGCACACGCCAGGGCGAGCGCCAAAAGCTTGCCGCTGCGGCTGCGGTGGACGCGTACGGCCGCCCATACTCCGACGGCGCCGACGACTGCCAGAGCTCCGCTCGCCACGCGCATGGCGACACCGACGCCCGGGATGGTCGCCGCCGCGGCACTGCCCAGCGCCACCATCGCGCTGAGGGTGCCGACGAGCATGGCCGCGTTCCACCAGATGCGAGATGCCAGTCGCTCCCGGCTGTTGTCACCCATGTCATTCATCAGCACGCGCAGCAGACTACGCGATCAACGAGATGAACTCCGGTCAGTCGCCGGGCTGTCGACCGGCGGGCTGTCGACAGCCGAGCGGCCCGTCGACCGGGCCTCCGGCAGCGGCCCGGACCGGCACCTGACGAAGATCACGCCTGGCTGCGCTTCTTTCCTACGGCGTAGGCGAGAGCCCATCCGGCGAGTGCGGCCACCAAGAGGCCCAGCAGGGAGATCAATCTGGTGTCGTACTGGGTGCCCCACCAGGTTTTGGCGGGAAGGAAGGGGACCTCCTCCATCATGTCTCCGATGGCAGGCGTTCCTTGGCTGTCGCCGATGATGAGCGGGATGGAGTTGGTGTAGCCGAAGAACGCGCCGAGCGGGGCGATGACGGCGGCGCAGAACCAGGCGCCGGGGCTACGCCGGCCCACCAGGCCGACCAGAACGCCGACGGCCACTCCGTTGAGGAGGGCGTGGGCCACGTAGAGGATGTGGGCCGCGGTTTCCGACTGGTCCTTGTACGTGACCATGTTGAGAACGCTGTAGAGCAGCGAGACGACGACCGAGGCGAAGAACCCGAGGAAGACCGCACCGACGGGCTGCCCGCCCCCGCCCTGCGTGTTCAGCTGCTGTCCGAACGGGGGCGCCTGGAACGGCGGTGCGGGCTGCATCGGGTACATCGGCTGCCCCGGCGCCTGCCCGGGTGCCTGCCCCGGGACAGGCGCCTGTCCGGGGTACATCGGGGTCTGGCCGGGAACCGGCGCCGACGCGGGCTGCTGCGGGGGCTGTCCAGGGGCGGGCGGCGGTCCGAAGCCCGGCTGTTGCTGCTGTTGCTGCTGCGGTGGGGCGGGCTGGGCGTACGGGTTGTAGGGGTTCTGCGCCTGCTGCTGAGGCGGCTGGGGTGGCTGTGCCGGCGGCGGCGGCGGTTGGAACGGCGGCTGGCTCATTGATTCCCCACGGAGTGAATGACAGAAGCAGCAAGTTATCAGTGAGATCAGGAGGGGGGCGTCGGGCCCGGAGCGGGCCGCGTGAAGGGCGCTGAGGGGAAGCTGCCACGGTTTTCGCATTGAGCCACAGTGAGTCAGAGGCGGTCCAGGTTTCCGTCGAGAGCTCCCTGCCAATTGAACGATGTTGTGGCTTCGGGATCGATCTCTCGCGCCCAGGCTTTTACGCTGCGGCGAGCGTCCCACTCTTCGTCGCTCCGGAAGGCAAAGTCGCTCAGGCGCAGCAGGCGGTACAGACCGATGAGGGTCATGAACAGGGACAGGCTGCTGCCAAGGAGTTCGGTTCCGGTGACGGAGGCGAGAAGGACGCGGCCGGTGCGGCCCTCCAGGAAGATGGGTTCCGTGAGCCAGTGTCCCAGGAGGTAAGAGCAGTTGGGGGAGTCCGGGCCTTCGATGGGTTCGAGACCGGTCTGGTCGATTGCGACCGTGGTCAGGAATGCTGGTGCAGTCCCGTCGAGGGCGGGGAAGCCCGTTTCGGAGAGGAGCGCGCGGGCCCGTGGCTCGGACAGGTCAGGGGGGAGGTCGGCTACGCGAATGCGGCGCAGTGCATGGTCGCCGAAGGCCGTTGTGAACCATGTGTTGAGTGCCTTGCCTTGCTCGGCGACGGGGGCGGGCATGGGCCACAGAGCCGTGGAACGGAACGACGGCACGAGGGACCGCTGCCAGAACCCAGGCCCTGCCGTCAGCGACTCAGGATGCAGGACATCGAAGGCGTAGAGACCTCTTGAGCCGTAGGCCACCCAGCGCCCCGCTTCTGCCGCTTCCGCTCCGCTGCGTGCAATCAGGAGCCCTGGCCATTCAGGACGGTCGGCGGTGGACGAGCTGACGTGTCGGCGGGTGTCGAGGGCGCTTCCGACTGTCCGTTCCACATCTCCGTCGTCGCTGATGAACTGATGGACCACCCTGGGTTCGATCAACTCCTCGCCGTCGGACAACCGCCAAACTCGTTCCCGAACTTGATCGTCGCCCCAATCGTCCAGGCTGTCGGCCAAGGCTCCATCGAGTTCCTGCCGGCTGAAGACGCCGCTGTGTCCGCTGGCCACGACTTGGATGCCTGCGTACGTGCCGACGTCCACACCGCGCGTGGGTCCGGGCAGGTCGGGTCGGGCGCCCAGCACGCCGTAAGGGCGCCACTTCGACCACGCGGTGCGCCAGGCCAGCGGAACTGGGCTGGCGCTCTCGAGCCGGTCGGCCCAGTCCCGGCGACCGCGGCTCACGGCTGCCCAGTGCAGCCAGGCCAGCCACTCGCTCTGTGAGTCTGGGGTGACACCGTCTCCGTCCAGGTAGTGGGCGTCTGCGGCGACGCCCCCGACCGGAGGGCCTTCAGGCCAAGCGAGCTTGATCGCTTGCTGTAGCGAGACGCGATCGGCAATGGCTGCCAGTACCGGCTGTTCGTCGATGAGTCGGGGCAGCGCGCCGGAGAGCGCGGCATGGACGGCGAGCGCGCGGCCGGCGTATGCGGCGATTTGCACGTCGGCTGTGCCTGCGGCCGTCCTCGACAGGTTGGAGAGAAGGGCGTTGGTGATGGCCAGTTGCTCTGCGTCGGTGAGGGGCTCGGCCTTGCGGAGCAGGCACTTGAGTGCGTCCGACGCCAGCCGCACGATCGAGGTGCCACTGCCGTCCACTTCCAGGTGGAGTGCGTTTGGCAGCTGCCGCACGATATGGCGCAGGGTGTCCTCGGTGTGCGGTCCGCCCAATGCTGTGTCCATGAACTCCCAGATCCGCAGCGGTACTTCACGAAGTTCAGTCGCGGCCAGGGCACGGAGGGCGGGGTGCTCGTCGAGAAGTGCCGTAGGAGTTGGGCCTCCGGTGTGTCCTTCCAGCAGGATCTCGTGGGGCCGTTGGGCCTGGGCTTGGTTGCTCGGCTCGTCGAACTCCAGGACAGGAAGCACATGGCCACGGCCCTGGCTGCTGAACTCCCCGGCCACGCGGTCGATGAGGTCTGGCTCAGTCGACGACTGGAGGGTGCCCGCCCACTGCACGTTGGCAAGAAACACGATCCCACCCCTGCGCAGACCTGCCAGGGCGTCCTTCAGCGGGTTGCCCAGGGCGCGATGCCTGACTTGCAGGCCGAAGTGGGAGAGGAGTCGCTCGAGCACCTGGTCCGCGGTCAAACCACGACAGTCCAGGTAGAACGAGCCGGGCAACTCCGCGTGCAGTTCGGCCAGGAGAGCCGTCTTGCCAACTCCCGGCGAGCCGCGCAATACGAGCTTCGGCGCGTGTTTCGGCGGGTCGGTCAGCCAGCCGACGATCTCCTGATCTGCTTCTTCGGCAATCACTGTGCATCACTCCGCTCAGACCCGACCGATCAGGGTACGTCAGCACTCGCGGCGAGCTTCATCCAGACTCTCGCGAATTCCCTGCGGAAGCGGTGCATATCGGCGTTCCGGGCGTCCACGGCCTGCTGCCGCATCCTCTCGATCTCGGCATTCCCCTGCCGATGTCGAGGTCGACTGAACTCGGACGTCGTGAGAGTTTTGACTGTTCTGCCACTCGCTTAACTCGGCCAGGCCTGTTCAGCTGTTGCTGGCGAAGGGTAGGGAATCGCGGAACCCATGGCTGACGCCGCTGGCTCTCAAACGCGTTGTAGCTGCTGTCATTTCGCGCGTACGACTGCCCGCAGTCGTGGGGTGGTGTGAAGGTTTTCGGTTTTGGGCTGCGCGGGCCGGTTCACGGTGTGGACATTAGAGGGGCAAAGCCCCCTTCAAGCGGGAGTTGGGTACGTCGGGGTGGGTGGTGGCGAGCCAGCCGTGGCCGTGGGTACCGGACGCGGGCATGGGGCCGGGTTCGACGGAGAGGCTGTCGGCTGCCGTGAGAGTGTAGGGAACGCCCTCGGCGTATTCGTCAGCCTCGTCCTCGTCCGCGTCTTCCCTGTACTCCACCTCGAAGGACAGTGGTTCTCCCCGGAACTGCGGCTGGTCGTGAGTGCCGAAGCTTCGCACCCTGTGGCCTTCGCGGGCGACGTACCAGCATTCGGCCGAATTGTAGGGGTCGATGACGTAGAAGTGAGCTTCACCGTATCGTTCGCTGAGTTTGTCGGCCAGTGCGAAGCCGTCGAGCTGGTCGATGAACGAATTTCCCAACAGCAAGCGCCAGTTCTGGATCTGTACATCCGAGCGCCAGGTCATGAACTCCGGTGTGATGAACAACCGGTAGGCGGTCGGTGTTCCCTGTGAATCCTGGAACTGGAGGGAGTCGGTGGCTTGAGTGGTGGCGGCCACACCCATGACCGTGGTGGCCGGCCAAAGGTCGTGCACGCCGAGAGCGGTTACGGTTCGTCTCGCGGCTGTTCAGACTCTGGATCTGCCGGTGCCTGTTCGGGCAGTCGCTCGTATCGATGCCGCCGCTTATGCCACACCGTGCTGGCAACGCGTCTTCGAGGGAGGGCTCCCCGCTGTCGACGTGCCAGACGCTGCTGTTGTCTTGACTGTCCGTGGCCATGGCCAAGAAGTCCGAATCAGTTTGAACGAGCTGCAGCCGGCGTACGGTTGGCCGCCTGATGACTCGTTCTGTGGTGGCGATGCCAGGACCGGTGCCATGTGCCCACAGGGTGTGCCATGGCCAGGCAGAGGAGTCGGCAGCGGCGAGGAGTTGATCGGCCAAGGCCTCACCTGAAGGGCCTCGGTTGAGGAGGGAGTGGTGCAGGAGAGCCAGCCATTCCGCATGTGTGGAGGACCAGACACCACGTTCGGCGAGATAGTGGAGGTTGGCGGCGAGGCTTGACGGGGGGACAGGGCGGTCGTGGTAGGCGGCTTCGAACGCCTCGAACAGGCTGTGATGACCGACCTTGGCCAGGGTGGGTGCGTCTTCGAGCAGGGATTCGAAGACTCCGGCCGCGGCTGCGTGGCCGGCTACCGCGTGATTTACGTACCAGTGGACCGCGGGCGTGGGTTCCGCGGACCGCAACGCGGAGAGCACCTGCAGATGGAAGCTCTCCGCCTCTTCGGGGGGCACCGTCGCACGCCACTCCTGCGCGGTGGACTCACGGCGGAAGGCGGCGTTCGGCCAGGCGAATTCGCTGCTTGTCCGTGCCAGTATGCCCGGCGCGTGCGACGAGGTCAGCTGCTCCAATTGCTCTACGGAGATGTCTTGTCCGAATGCCGAGCACAGAATTGACCACACAATCAGCGGGACTGTGCGGGATTCGGCCAGCGCGAGGGCGCGGAAGGCCGTGGTCTCGACTGGGTTCGTGGAAACGATTGTGTGGGCATCGTGCTCATCGGGGCCGCGCAGCGTCAGTTCACGGCCACGCAGAGATGCCACCATGTCTGCTGTGTGCTCTACCTCGATCAGGAGCCGCATTCGCAGGCTGCGCCTGTGGTTTTTGATGAGGGTCCGCACCACCTGATGTATGACTCGTTCGGGCTCGCGTGTGGTGTGGAGGCTGCCTGCCGATTGTGTATTAGCCAGGACCACCACCGGCCCTGTAGTGATTTTGGTTACTGCCTCCGCAAAGTTGCGACCATAGGTGTCGAATGCGGCCACGCCGAAGGAATCAGCCAGTTTACGCGCGATCTCTTCGGAGTGCATTCCTGCGCAATCCAGGAAAAGCGAATCAGGCTGCCGCCTGGCGATCTCCCGAAGGACACGGGTCTTGCCGACCCCCTCCTTGCCGCCGAACCACAACCAGGCGCTGCTGTCACGTGGCCTGTCGATCCACCGCATTGCACTGGCCAGGGCGAGATCGGGTGAGACTTCGGCCGGTCCCGGGATGGATGTACTCATACCTCAGGTCGTTTCTAGGAAGCCGATGTGGGAGTCGGAAGAGCATATGCTTTGAGGACGTCTGCAACCCTGTTCAGGTGATGCTGGAAATCTGCGTCCATTGCCTGGCGCGGAGTGTTCACTCCCTCTCGTTCCTTGGGGTCACTGAACGGGACGGCCTGCTCGCCCTTCCGGTATCCGGTTCCATAACTTACCGGCATGTGCTCCGGCATGTACTGGAGGATGTATCCCGAGCAGTCCGCGTGGCCTGGAGACTCGGAAGGGTGCCCGCACGGCTCGCGCTCTGTGTACATGTGCACCACGTCAAAGGGCTTCCTCCCCTCGGCTGCACGATCCTCGTTGAGGCGCTCTATCCAGCCGCCTATGTGCGGTTCTGAATGTGCCGGACGCGGTCCGGCATGGCTGAACGAGCTATCGGCCACATAGTGCGCTTCTCCAGTATGAGGGTCGTGCACCTCGATCACCGCGAAGTTCCGACCAGAGAAGTCGGGCTTCATGCCGCCGGTTGCGGCCACCACCTGGTCGGCGACGGTTTCACCGTACGTCTCATCGAGATAATGCCGCGTGCGTTGGGCCGGCGAGCTGCTCTTGTTGTCCGACCCATCCACGTTTGAGAAATCCGATTTTGTGCGAACTCCCGCAGCGCGAGACGAGTCATGGTTATCAACTCCGTCGTAGTTTGTCTGGCGGAGAACGTCGCGTTGGCGAAGAAGAGCTGCGCGTTGGGGAAGGTGTTGAGGAGTTCGGCGGTGTAACCGCCGGGGAGCAGGCTGGGGCGCAGGTCGGTGTGGACGGCGAGGACTTTGCCGACGGGTACGTTCATCCGCTGCAACGGACGGTGACGGTTTTGCAGGTCTGCTTCGGCACCACGATCTTGGCTCCGCCGGGCGGGGCGGGCTGGGGGCGGCCGGCGGCGTCGGTGCGGGGCGGGTAGACCGCGTATACGAGGTAGCCGATGTCGAATTCGTGGACCTGGAGTTCGGCGGGCATGCCGTCGGGGAGTTTGGGCTGGGCGTAGCGGGAGCGGACGATTTCGAGGGCCTGGTCCGGGGTGGTCGGTGGGCCTTGCGGTGCGGGGGCGGGGGTGTCCGGAGCCATGTGCTGCCCTCTCTGTTGCTCGGGATGTCTGGCGGGGACTACGTGGGGAATTCGTTGATCCACGCGCCGGTGATGAGGTGCTTGGGGAGGTATTCGGACTCGACGGTGATGGTGAAACCGGCCTGAACGGCAAGACAGGTGACGGCCAGCGGGCCCAGGGCGACAAGGCCTTGGGTTTCCAGTTCGCGGTCCTCGTTGCGGGTCCAGTAGTCCTTGTGCCACTCCACGGCCTTGGCCAGTTCGGCGTTGTACTTGTCCTGGTCGCCGCGTGCCAATTGGGTCAGGAGGTTCATCGGTGGATACATGATCTGGAGGACGCCGTCGCGCGGCGCGTGCCGCAGGACGGCGGGATCTGTGCCGTCCACCGCAGCCACCAGTTTGTCGCCGAATTCTGGGCGCTTGAGCCAGTAGGCCTGTAGTGCTTCCACCCAGTCGTAGATGTACTCGTCGAAGACTCCGTCGGCTTGCCGAATCCGTGAGACCGGAAAATGGCACAGCTCGGTCATGCGCTTCTTCTCCCGGCAGACGCAGGCGAGCCAGAAGGTGTTGAGCCAGTTTCCGGCATGGGCGCGGGGGAGGGCGTCGGCGCGGATGGTCCGCATCTTGTGATCGATGAGGTACTCGATGCTGTCGGTCGTGGCCTGGGCAGACGCGAAGAGGGCGGAGCCGACCTGCATGGCGGTGACGCAGGATTCCCAGGTCTCGAGCTTGTCGGCCTCCGGGTCCACGGCGCAACGCAGGCCGAAGGTTTGGATGGCGGAAGCCAGAGTGTTCGAGAACCACGAGGGTTCTCTCTGGAGGGCTTCAATGTTCCGCCAGAAACGTTTGGCATCGGATTCCAGGACCGACGCAACATTTCGCGTCGGAAATTCATGTCGTGGAATCTGCATCGCTGTCCTTCTCCGCTTGTGTTCTGATATCGAACTGTTTCATCTCGTAGCCCTGGTGCTGCTCCCCGGGAGAGTTTCCCTTGACGAGTATGTACTTGACCCGTGACGGGTTCGCCTTCAGGGCCTCGTCGAGGGCGTCTGCCAATGAGCCTTTTCCAACCTCAGTTGAGGCGTGGTGAAGGACCACGACGGCCTTCACGATGTCGGTGATCCGGTTGGTGCTGCAGCGGAGCTTCCGCAGAAGGCGCCAGCCCTTCAGGGTGGCCATGGCCTGTTCGCCGAGACAGCGGATCTTGGCGTGGGTGCTGTTGTGTCGCCGCTGCCAGCGTTTGAGCTGACGGCCCCTGAACGGCACCCGGACGGGCCGCCCGGCGCCCTGGTAAGCCTTGTCCGCCCAGCACTTGGCGTCGGCCTCAGTGAGCGCATCGATGATGCCGTGGCGACGCGCGGCAGTCAGGTCATGGGTCGATCCGGGCAATGCCGGTGAGGCCCACAGCAGTCGGCCGAACGGGTCGGTGAGGACCTGGACGTTCATGCCGTGGCGTTTGTGTTTTCCGGAGTAGTACGGGGTGTCGGCGGCGATCCGGTCGATCGGCAGCAGGGTGCCGTCCAGGATCACGAAGGCTTTCGCCCGCACGGTCTTCATCGCCTCGGTCAGGGTCGGCGCGGCGGCGGCCAGGACGTCGATCACCTCACGTATGTACCGGTACACGGTCGCGACGCCGATGCCGAACCCGGCGGCGAGCCGCGCGTATGTGTCCCCGCACCGCAGGTGGGCTAGGACGAGCAGGACCTGTCGGCCGACGGGCAGCCGTCGCCACCGGGTCCCGATCTCTCGCTGCCGGGCACGGAGCCGCGTGGTCAGGTAGCGCAGGGTGCGGCCGGACAGATCGATCGACGAGGGGTAGGCAAGCACGCGAGGCTCCTGGCGGACACGGGTGATCTTGGTCGAGAACCCGTCTATCAGGAGCTTCGTCGTTCCGTACAGCTGGCAACCTCCAACACCTGGCCGCCGCAGTCAGGTTGGAAAAGGCTGAGTACAGCGCTTCGTGAGGCGGGGCGGAGCAATTTCCGTCCTTCTCGGGGGATCCTGGTGGCGAACTCCGGGCGCTTGAGGAAGTACGCCTGCAGCGCTTCCACCCAGTCGTAGATGGTGTACGCAGCTTGCCTGAGATCAGGCATTCCACCGTGGGTTCCGATGAGGTGGCGGTCCGGAACAGGGCGGAGCCGATCTGCATGGCAGCGGCCCATGCCTCCCAGGTCTCGATGCGTGCGGCGTGCGGATCGAGGGCGCAATGGTTCTTGGCGTTCGCCAGTGCCCTGTTCAAACCGGTGTTGAACGTGCTGGGCATGGTTTCGAGCTTCCGGACCCGCGTTTCAGTGTCGGCAACGAGTGCTTGCACCTCGAGAACACGGTCGGCAGGGCACCTCGTGACGTGTCACTCGTGTAGTCACTCTGTGCCGAGGCCGAGCCCGTGTATGGCGGCGGCGTACTCGGGCAGGCCGTCCTCGACGAACGCGGTTTCCAGGAGGGCGGCGCGCAGGGCGGCGGGTGCCTGGGTGCGGGTCATGAGGGGGGCCGTGCGCAGGTAGGTTCGGGCGGGTGCGCCGAGTTCCTCGGGTGGGACGGCCTCGATGGCGGCGCGCAGCGGTACGGGATCGGCGTGTACGAACAGCCCGGGGTCCGTGAGGAGTTGGGGCAGCAGGCCCGCTTCCAGGGTGTGGCCTGCGATGTGGTCGCGTACGTACGGGGCGGCCTTGCTCCAGTCCTGCTCCGGTACGGCCTCCAGCAGCGCCATGGCGATTTGGGTCTGGGCGGCGCGGACGCTGGGCAGGCCGGCGCGGATCTCGTCGGCGATGGCCGGATGGAGCAGCCGTAGGAGCGTATGCGTGCTGCCGTCCGCGTCCGGGTGAGGTGACTGGATGAACGGTCCGGCCAGCGCGCTGCTGTCTGCGACGACTTCGCTCATGTCCTTGCCCGCAAGGGCGTTGACGAGCCGCGCCCAGATGTCTACGGGGACACCGTCACCCTCCGCGAGGGCCAAGGGCGCCAGGAGGCGGCGCAGTGTGTGGGGATCTGCTCCGAGGCGGCGGGCGTGCAGGTCGAGGGCCTGGCCGATGGAGGAGGGGAGGAGGGACTCGTCGTACGGGGCGACGGTGTCCGGGCTCGTCAAGATGCTCTGCACGGCGAGTTCCACGATGAGCGGACTGGTCCCGGCTCGGCGTCCGATCGCCTCGGTGAGAGACCGTCTCGCCGGTGGGTCGGTGATGAACGGCAGGGGTGTCGCGTTGAGTTGGGGGTTGAGCAGGGCCGCGGCCTGCAGTACCAGGCCCTGTGGGTCTGCCCATTGCGGTGCGTCGAGGTCGATGATCTGCACTGAGTCGGCAGGGAGGTCGACTGTGAACTCTTCCGCGAGCCGGCGAGGCATATCGGTGAGCAGGCGGACCGTCTCGATGGCGGCGAGAGGCTTGAGTACCTCGCGCGTGAGCCGAGCCGGTTCGTCTGTCGTACGCACCGGTCCGGCCCGGTCGACGTCCGGTACGACCACGGTCACGGGGCCCGTGAGGGCGGCCAGCTCGGTGAACACGCCCGACACGTCCTCGGCCTCCAGGCCGAAATGATCGGCGAGAAGCCAGACGACCTGGGCTGCGGTCAGCCCGGCTGCGCCCGGCACGGCGGGTGCGGGCAGCTCGGGCGGCACGGTCGACGGGTCGAGGTCGCCCAGAGGGAGTCGCTTGCGGTACTCCGGGTCGCAGAGCATCAGGAATCCGGTGAGCAGATGTGATCGGCCGCTGCCCGGGTCTCCCGTCAGGACCACGACGCGCGGGGTGCCGGGCCACTCCGTCCGCCAGGCGGCGAGGGCACGCAGCACTGCGGTGCGGCCGCCTATGTAGGGATGCGGTGCGTAGCCATCGGTTGCGCGGGCCATGGGTATCAGTCCTGGTTGGGGTAGTCGGGTGAGCGGTTGCTGAAGGGCCGGCCCTGGTGGGCATGCCCGGCCGTCACGGGTTCTGCGTGAGGTTCTTCCGGTACAGCGCGATCGCCTGCTCGGTCGGGTAGTTGGGGACGGTGACTGTCTCCCCGGTCTCCTTCGACACCACGATCTTGGCACCGCCGGGCGGGGCGGCCTGGGGGCGGCCGGCGGCGTCGGTGCGGGGCGGGTAGACGGCGTACACCAGGTAACCGATGTCGAACTCGTGGACCCGGAGTTCGGCGGGGGTGCCGTCGGGGAGTTTGGGCTGGGCGTAGCGGGAGCGGACGATTTCGAGGGCCTGACCAGGGGTGGTGGGCGGACCTTGGGGGGCGGGGGCAGGGATGTCCGGGGCCATGGAGGCACTCCTTGTTGGGGATCAGGTGGGAAAGTCGCCGACGCGGCCGCGTTCCAGCAGGTACTTGGGGATGTAGCCGGACTCCACCTCGATGGGCATGCCGCTGTCGTAGGCGAGGCAGGCCATCGCGAGCGGGCCCAGTGCGACGAGACCGCTCACCTGTGCTGCCGTTGACTCCTCCGCCGTCCAGTACTCCTTGTGCGATTCCAGGGCCTTGACCAGCTCGACGTTGAAGCGCTCACCGTCGCCTGCGGCCCAGCGGTAGAACAGGTTGAGCGGGGGATACAGGATGCGCAGCATCAGGCTGCGATCGGTGACCTCCAGGACTTCCGGGTCCGTTCCCCTGATCGCGGCCGTCAGCTTGTCGCCGAGGCCGGGGCCTTCCTTCCAGTACGTCTGGAGGGTGTCGACCCAGTTGTAGATGTACTCGTCGAACACCGCTCCGGACTCGCGCAGCAGCGAGATCGGGACGTCGCTCAGCTCGGTCAGCCGCTCACTGTTGCGGCAGACGAGCGCCAGGTAGAACGCGGTGATCCAGTTGCCCGCGTCGGCGGGCGAGTGCGGGCCCGTGGTGGGGATCGTCCGCAGTTTGCCGGAGATCAGGCATTCCACTGTGGGTTCCGACGAGGTGGCCGATCGGAACAGGGCGGAGCCGATCTGCATGGCCGCGACCCATGCCTCCCAGGTCTCGATCCGTGCGGCGCGGGGATCGAGGGCGCAGTGATTCTTGGCGTTCGCCAATGCCCGGTTCAGTCCCGTGTTGAACGTGCTGGGCATGGTTTCGAGCTTCCGGGCCCGTGCTTCAGTGTCGTCAAGGAGCTGTTGCGGACTGTGAATTCGGTCGGCAGGCACCTCGTGACGGGTCACTTGTGTAGTCATTGCTGCCTGTCCTCCGGCTTCCGGATGTCGAAGTAGTCCATGTTCGCTCCACCGTACCTCTTGCGATCACGGTGACCGTCCTCGCCTAGGTAACCGCCTTCATGGTTCCCGTTGTTGGCCTGCGCGTTGGCTTCCGGATCGCTTTCGACCTTGGACTGCACCAAGACGTACTGGACGTTCCCCAGTTCATAGGCGGTTTCCAGCTTGTTGGCAATTGCCAGTTGTTCTGGGGTCCCATCCTGCATCAGCATGTTGATGGTTTCGAAATACTCCCGGGTGCCCTGCATCACCTTCTTGCCGGTATGGCCGTTGCGTTCACCGAGCTGACCCGTGGGCGCCTTGGCTTCGACCACGATGTAATGGCCGGGCTTGTTCGGGTCCTCGTAAATCTGGTCGAACTGATCGCTGCCGTTACCGGTGTGAGGTACGTCGACCAGTACGTATTCAGGGTGCTGGCTGGCCATCGCATGGTGCAGCGCCGCGTTCTCGCCGTGGCTCTCGCCGATGTCGCGTACCGCGGAATGTGTGTCCGCGTACACGCGCTTGGCCGCTTTGTATTCCTCAGAATCCTCGCCGTGGTCCTCCTTTGCCTGCAGCTTGGCGGCCTCGGCGATGCGGTCGGCCTGGAGTGTCCATTCGCGGTCATTGGTCTCCGCGTCGAGATTCTCAAGATTCTCGGGTGTGATCTGGCCGGCTTCGCGTCCCAGCCTGACGGGCTTAACGATACTTTCGGGCATGTAGTCGGGCGCGTCCGGTGGCGGGACGTCGCTGGCCGCAATGAATTTATCTGGATCGTCCGGCTGGTCCGGGTCCCGCTTGAGCTGCGGAAGCCTTTGGCCATCGACCCTGTCGTCCAGGTTGTTGCGATTGCCGTTCTTCTGCCAGTACTTCTTGCGGTTCTCTCTGCTCTCATTGGCGAAGTCGACCATCTTGCGGACGAACTTCTTGCCGTCCTCGCTGCGCGCGCCGGGTTCGGCAGGACCACGTGGAGGTGCGGTGCCATCCGTATCAGGCCTGTTCGTGCCCGTAGCGCTCTCGCTCGAGACAGGGCCGTACAACGGCTGTTTGCCGTTGGTGGAGTCCTTGACGTAGCTGGAGGCGTCGGCGGTCTTCCCGTCAGGCAAGCTCTCGCGGGTCGGGACCGCGGAGTCCTTGTTCATGTCGCTCGGCCGGTCACGGTGGTCCTCGGCCGACGGCTGGTGCGAGTCGTCGGGCCGTGTCCGGTCCGGGGTTTCGGACGGGTCCTTGTCCGGAGTCTCCGACCGCGGGTCATCCAGGTGATCTGGACGCGTCTGGTCCGGCCGTGGCGAGGTGCTCGGGCGCTGGTCGTCGGGCCGCTCGTTGGTCTCCGGCTTCTTCTGTGTGGGGGCTTCCCGATGCGGGTCCGGCGTACGAGGGTCCGAGGTGCGGGGATCGGACGCACGCGGATCCGTGGTGCGCGGATCGGCGGCGCGCGGGTCCCCGGTCTGCTGATGTGGAATGGACGTACGTGGGTCCGAGGGCGTGTTGGTCTGCTGAGGTGTGTCCCGGTTGGGCGTGGGGTCGTTCGGGGTGTCCATCGCAGGCCGGGTGGGGGGCGTGGCCTGGTCCGGCGTGCCGTTGTCGGCGTTGTCGGGTGTGGTGTCGGTGGGCGGCTGCCGGTGCTCCGAAGGGGAGTCGGGCCGCGCCGGGCTCTCCGTCGTCGCGGTCGGCTGCTGGGACTCCTTGTCGGGGGTGGAGCCTTCCTCGTCGGGGTGCGTCGCCTCGTCAGGGCGTGACTTCTGGTCCGGGGTGCTCGGTGTCTCGGCCGGGGAAGGCTGCCGGTTGTCCGGGGTCTCCTGGGACGGTTCCCGGCCATCAGGCGTGCTGTCCGGCTCGGGCGGGTTGTTGCTCTCGTTCTGGGGGCGGCCGTTCTCGTTTTCGGGCTTGCCGTCCGTTGGGTCCGGCGACGCGTTCGGGTCGGCGGTCGACGGCCGCGCGGGGTCCGCGTTGTTCGTCGCGTCGGGCGTCTCCGGGGGCCGCTTGGGGGAGTTGGTTCCCGTGTCGGTGTCGTCGGCCTGCTTCGGGGTGTCGCCCGAGATGTCGTTCTGCGGGTTCTGGCTGTTCTCCGGCTGCCCGTTGTTCTCGGAGTTCTCCGACTGGGAGTCCTCGCCGGTCTGGCTCTCGGAGTCGTCCGCCTCGGGCGGGGTGGTGTCGATCGGGTTCCGGTCGGCGTCCAGCGGGATGTGCCAGACGTGTTCCGCGTTGTCGATGTGGAGCGGCTCGTTGCTGACCTCGCCGCTCTGGGTGTCGATCCAGACGATGTTGCCGTCGTGGTTGACGACGTTGAAGGCATGGCCGCCCCCGCCGGGCCAGTCGACCTGGACGATGGCCGCCGAGCCGGGGCCGGACTGCTGGAGGACCGACGCGATGTTGTTCGCGGTCGCGGGGTCGTTGCCGGGACCGGCGTAGGTGTGAGCGGCGCCCGTCCAGCGGATCTGGTTCTCGTTCGCGTTGCTCTCGGGGGCGAACGGGTCGGGGTTGCCGTGTTCGTCGGTGTCGAGGGTGCGGGGGGCGGAGACCTGGGGGTTTCCGTACCAGGTCTCCAGGAAGGAGCGGGAACAGTCGGCGCAGTTGTTGCTGCGTCCGGGGACGGTGTTGCCGCCGTCGTTCTGGAGTTGTGGCCACGAGCCGGAGGGGTCGGGGAAGCGCTCCGGGGTGCCGTCCTCGTTGTGCGGTACGGCGTCGGCCAGTGCCTGCTGGTCGGCCGGGTCGGGGTCGGTCAGGCCGCCGGGGTAGTGGTCCAGGTCCCCGCGGATGTCCTCCAGGCTGTCCTGCTGCGGGTGTTGCTTGTTCTTGGGGGTGCCGGGGTCGGACTGGGGCGAGCCCGGCTGGTGTGGTGTGACAGGGCCCGCGTGCGACGGTGGCGCCGCAGCACTCGGAGTGCGGACGACGGTGTGGATCGGGACCGCCGTCACCTGCTGATGCTGTTGCTGTTGCGGGTTGTTGGGCGGGGTGTTCTGCGGCGGCGTGCCGGGCTGCGCGACCGGCTGCTGCGGGGTGTTGGGAGTGCCGGGTGTGCCGGGCGTGCTGCCCGCGGGCTGCTGCGGAGACCTGGAGGGAGTGGAGCCGGTGCCGGGGCCCGGCTGGTTCTGGGTGCCGGGTGTGCCCGGGGTGGTGTGGCTGGTGGCGGGACCGGGCTGGGCCGTGGAGTTCGGGGTACGGCTGCTCGGTGTCGAGGAGTTCGAGGAGCCTGGGGTACTGCCGCTCGGCGTCGAGGCGCGCTCGGATCCGGTGCCGGTCGACGTCGAGGGCGTCGTCGTCGGCGTGCTCGTGGACGGCGATGCGGTCCTGGGGGGAGTCGACTGGGCCGGGTTCTGGTTCGGGTTGCTCGTGCTCGGGTTCTGGCCCGGGGTGTTGCGGGACGTCGTACCGTCGCCCGGCGTCGTGTTGCGAGGCGCGGTGCGGTCGCCGGGGGTTGTGTTCCCAGGCGTGTTCCGAGACGTCGTACCGTCGCCCGGCGTCGTGCTCCCAGGCGTGCGCTGCGTCGGTGTCCGGCCGTCCGGCGTGCCGGGTGTACGACCGTCCGCCGTACCCGGAACGCGACCGTCCGCCGTACCGGGGGCGCGACCGTCCGGCGTCGGGGTCGGAGTGCTCCGTGGCGTCGTCGCCGGAGACGTGGGGCTCGGGGTGGAGGCAGGCCCGGTTCCCGTGGGAGAGGGCGTACTGGCGGAAGGGTTCCTCGCTGCGCCCGAGTTGGGGCTCGGACTGGTCGGGCTCGTTCCGGACGGGGTGCTGCCGGACGTACTCCCGCCATGGTGCGAGCCGGTCCCACCACCCGCGGTGGACGGCGCCACGGGCGACGTCGGTATGGCCGAGCCGCCATCCGCACGGCTTCCGGTGCCCGCAGGGGACGGGTCGCTGGTCGTCGGTGTGGGCGCCGCGTTGGTCTGGGTGGGGGCGCTGGCGGCGAGGCTGTCGATCGAGGTGCCGATCGTGCCGCCGCCCGTCGAGGACGACGTACCGCCGGATGATGCGTGGCTGGGCGCGGACTGCGAGGTCGGCGACGAGAGGCCGGAGACGGAGGAGCCTCCGCCGGAGTGGGACGGGCCGGACGAACCGTTGGAGTCCGTAGCTCCGGGCGATGTTCCGCTGGGTGTGGGGTCGTCGAAGTCCGACAGCGTCGGACCTGACAGTGATGGTGTTGGCCTGGCGGCCGACGTGTCCGAGGCGGAAGAATTCTGCCCGGACCCGGACCCGGAGTCGGACGACCCGGACCCTGAGTCGGAGCCCGGCCCCGCACCCAGATCCGGCCCGCCGATACCACTGCCGCCGGTGTCGGCGGATATGCCGCTACCTATGTTCGTGCCCACGCCGCTGCCCGAACGCGTCGACGCCGAGGAGTCCGACCCCGACGAACCGGAGCCGTTGGAGTTGGAGTCGGAGCCGGACGAAGACGAGCCGGATGAAGACGAGTCGGAGGACGAGCCCGAACCCCCGTCACCGCCCCCCGAGCCGTCCCCGCCATCAGCTCCCGAGGGGCCCGACGTCCCCGACGCCCCGTCATACCCGTCGATACGGCTGTCGATGGCATGGTGAGCCCGGCTGCCAGCCTTCGCGCCCAGACTGTCGCGCACCCCCTCGGCGAGGGTCTGCGGGGTCTGCTTGACGGCTTCCCAGGCGCCGTCGGCGCCGGCCTTGGCGGTCGTGGCGAGGTCATAACCCGACTGGGCGCCGAAGCCGACGTTCACCGTCTGGCGGACCAGGTCGGTGATGATCGCCTCGATCGCGGAGACGGCGGGCTCCTTCATCGCCTCGACGATCGCCTCCAGGATGGCGTCCTTGAGCTCGTCGAGGAGACGGCGCACGATCAGCCGGGTGGCCTGGGTCGCACCGAGCGCGGCGACCTCGGACAGGCCGAAGGTGAAGGGCGCGGCGGCCTGGGCGGCGAAGATCTCGATGGCCAGGGCGATCAGCTGGGCGATCACCGCCCATTTGGCGAACTCGACGAGGTAGGCGCAGGCTTCCAGCACGTTCGCGATGATGTGGGCGGCCTGGGCCGCGTTGGCGAGGTAGCCGTCGGAGCCGCCGCCGCCGTCGAACTTGGCGTAGGTCTTGGTGAACGCGTCGATCGAGTCGCCGGCGTTGTAGGCGGTCACCTGGCGGGCGCTGGCGTTCGCCCTCTCATGCAGCGCGGTGACGTCGTCGCCGAACTTCCGCCACTGGGAGGCGGAGTCTCTGAGCTTGTCCTCGTCCGCCGTCGGCCAGTTGTAGCCGAGCATCTCGAGAACCCATTCGAGCTCGTCCGGCAGCATCATCGACACAGCAGAAAGCACCCCCGTCAGACAACACGGCCGTACAACTCCCTCACCGGTCAAGGGAAAACACACAGGAGTACAGCCGTCGGCAAAGCTTACGGAATCACCCGCAGGCAACTTCAGGGGCTTGCTGTCACAAATCCGTTTCAGGTCATGACGGTTACCTCAACAGACGAGACCGCTCACGGCGTACGGCCCCGAGTGCGCTCCCGATGTCCCTTGACGTCGGGGCGGCCGATGTGGCCGACCGCGCGCTCGGACTCGCCGAGCCAGATCTGTCGGACGTACTGCTGGACCGCCGCGACCACCTGCTGCTGTTGGGCGGCAGGGAAGGGCAGTCGGTAGCGCACGCGGGGGAGGCCGGGGTGCGATGGCTCCTCGTCGCGGACCAGGGTCCACAGCACCGGATCGTCCCGGTCGACGGGGCCGGCGGGGAACAGCTCCAGGGAGTAGACCTTCTGGTTGCGGCCGAACTTGCTCCAGTGCAGGCCAACTTCGGCGAGGGTCTGCCAGGGGATGACGTTCCGAAGGTTTCCGCTGTCGACCCACAGGCCGGTGTGATCGACGAGGATCCTGTTGCGGCGGTTCGCCCAGTGGCCGATGAAGAGGAACACGCCGAGAACGCCGAGCGCCACCATGAACGCGAGGCCCGCGAACCCCGCGGCGGTGGACTCCCCTTTCTGGTTCCCGGTAGCAACCACGACAGCGCCCGAGACGCCTACGGCGCCGATCGCGATGAGGAGGACGGAGCAGGGGAGCCCGGTCATGGCGCCGCGGCGGCCGGTGGGTATGACCGTGGCGTCCGGCGCGGGGGAGAGGGTGTGCGACGGCGACATGGGGCGTGAGCTTAGCGAAGTCCCTCAACACGGCACCCGCCGCCGCCCGCTCCCGCGGACGGTGGCCGGGGAAGCGAGCCGAAGCTCAGACCTTGGTGAAGCACAACGTGTAGTCGACACTCCGGCTGTTGCGGTACTGGATGCCGTAGTCGTACTCCGACCCGCATTCCACGCCATTGCCGTACAGCCGGTCCCCCGTCTTGTACTCGGCCTCGGAGGAGTCACAGTCGACGACCGTCGGAACGGGGTCGCCGTCGGGGTCCGCGACCTTGACGCAGTCCCCGATGTCCGGGTCGTGAGCATCAGCGGATGCGGACGCCGAAGCCTCCGCTTTCGCCTTGCCGCCGGTGGGGCTCGTGTTGTAGTCCCAGACGTAATAGCCCAGACCGCCGAAGATCGCGATGACGACGACACCGGCCTTGACAAGCCGCAACACACCTCCCGGCTGGTGGCGTTGAGGCCCGCGTGGCGGCTGCGGCTGCGGCGGTTGCGGGTATCCGTGCGGCTGTTGAGGCTGTCCGTAAGGTTGCTGCGGTTGGCCGTACGGCTGTTGAGGCTGCCCATACGGCTGTTGCGGTTGCCCGTACGGCTGTTGGTTCGGGTACTGCGGTGGAGGCGTCGACATGCCTGAGAGACCCCGTAATCAACTGAACGAAATTGACTGGACGAACAGAGATCAACGCGAAGTTGACCGGCGCAGGCTACCCCCCGGAACGCCTCCCGGCCTCCACCGGGGCCGATCAGACGAAGTAGCTGACCAGGAACGACACCCCGGCTCCGACGATGCCCACCCCGAGCATCCCGATCAGGATCGGGCGCGTCACCGCCCGTCCCGCCGCCTCCCACGCCGCATCGAACGAGATCCGGCTCTGGCCGAACGGCGCATACCCACTGGCGAGGCAGAAGACGCCGAGGCCGGTGAGGACCCAGCCGCCGAAGAAGGCGGCGAAGAAGCGCCAGCCCCGGGGCTTGTTGGTCTGGATGTAGCCGCCGTCCGTGGCGGTGTCCGCCGTAGGCGCGTCAGCCTGCTGCACCGACAGTTCGGTGCCCTGCGCGTACTTGCCTCTCACTTGCACCGCGGCGTTGGCGTCCGTGCTCTTGCCGTCCTCGGACACGAAAGTGCCCTCACAACGGACATTGAGGCGCTTCTTGCGGCTGCTGCGCGAGGTGTTGAGCGAGGAGTTCAGCTCGCACTGCTTCACCGTCAGAGTGCCGTGCGTGCCCGCCCATCCCGCCGCGTACGCCCCCTCGTACGCGCCCCATCCGCTCAGGGCGAGGCCCGCGAGGAGGAAGACCAGGCCGCCCGCGCGCCCGAGGCGGCCGAAGGCTCTTCCGACGAGGCCGGCGGCGGAACGGTCGGTTCCTGCGCCTTGTCCTGTGCCTTGCGTTCGCGCCATGGCAATGCGGTCCTTCTCATCTTCGGACATCGACCATCGGACAATGGGGGGTCAGCATGGCATCCGTACCTGACGGGAGATACTTCGGGTGTCCGAGAGGCCAGGGCAGCGAGGAGAGGCCACATGACCAGGCAACCCGAGAACTCACCGAACCCGCAGGCTTCTTCGCAGGACCGCGGTGTGCTGGACGAAGCGCTCGAACCGGGGCAGATACGTTCGCTGAACTCGGCCCTGCGCAAGCTGTCCGAGACCGACGCCGTCGGCAAGGACATGGAGGACGCGGCGAAGAGGCTGCTCTCCGGTCGCCTCGCCCTGCGTGACGCGCTGGAGGATCCTGCGGTGGCACGCGCCCTGGGCGGGGGCATGGCCTCCCTGCGGGGCAAGTGGGATGCCCTCTCCGAAGAGGAGCGCGAGCAGCTCATTCACGAGGGGGCGGGGGAGAGCGGAAACCCCTCCTCCGGTCCGTCCGAGCCGTCCGGGCCGAGGCGGTCGGAGAGCGAGGACTCGAGGTCCGGGACACAGAGCCCAGGGCGGCACAGCGGCGGTTTCTCGCTGTACTGACTTCTGATCGCTGATCGCTGATCGCTGATCACGGAGCACGAGGGTGCCGCTGACGATCGGCGGCACCCTCGTGGCATCTCCAGCGGTCAGCGGAGCGCCTAGTCGGCCGCCACGCCCCCGTCGTGCGGCGCAGGCTCCAGGTCGAACTCCCCGTCCCGCGCCCCGAGCACGAACGCCCGCCACTCCGCCTCGGTGTACCGCAGCACGGTGTCGGGATCGAGGGAGGAGCGCATGGCCACGGCGCCCTCGGGGAGGTACGCGATCTCGACCCGTTCCTCGTGCTGCTCCGTACCGGGCGCGCTGTGCCACTCGACGCCCGAGATGTCGAGGGCGTACAGCTCGTCCCGCTCCCGCTCCTTGCGCGCCTTGATCTCGGCCGGAGTCTCGGTCTGCGTCTCGGGCGAAGTCTCGGCCGGAGTCTCGACCTCGTCGTTCTGTGCCTCGGTCATGCTGCGGGGGCCTCTTCCTGACAGGCGAACGAAGTACGCGTCTCACCCTACTTGTGGCCGCCGCACCTCGCTGCTGATCAGGTGTTCTGCGCCTTTGTGAGCGTGCCCTGTGCTACTCCCGGCGGCAGCTTCACCTGGCCGTCGTACTCGGCGGTCGTCGCCTTCCAGATGTCCAGCTCGTTGGCCTCGTTCTGCTCGTGGGCCACGCCCATCTTGGTGAAGGCGATCCCTATCCCCGCCAGCCGCTCCGCCAGGCTGCCCATCGACTGGTACATGCCGTCGCGCAGGCCCTCGTAGACGACGCCGAACTTCTCACCGATGTCGTCGTCACCCCACGGCGGGGTGTCACCCTTCTCGAGACCGGTCAGCCCGTCCTGCAGGCTCTTCACGGCCTTGGCGAAGTCCTGGCCGACCGTGAACATGTTGAAGCCCTCGTCCTTGAGGACCTTGGGATCGGAATCCATGTAGTCCGACGGCACAACTGCCCCCCGTGGCTCGTCTCTTCTCGCAATGCCTCACTCGCACTGCCTCACTCGCAATGCCACTTTAGCGGTGGCCACTGACACCGCAGAAGGGCGGCACCCACGCGGATGCCGCCCTTTTCCTACGAGTTGACAGCCGTCAGAACCGAGCCGGCAGCCACCCCGTCTGGATTAGCTGCCCGCCACGCCGCCGCGTGTGGAAGTACCCACGCCCGGGCGGCAGTTGCGAGGGAGTGATGTTGCCGAGCAGCGCACCCTCCGACCGCTCGCCGGAGAGCACGATGCCCTGGGCACCGAGCTCACGCATCCGCTGCATCACCGGCTCGTACAGCGACCGGCTCGCACCGCCCGACGCGCGCGCGATGATGACGCGCAGGCCCACGTCACGGGCGAAGGGCAGGTACTCCTGGAGCGGGGCCAGCGGGTTCATGCCCGTCGCCACCAGGTCGTAGTCGTCGATGATGACGAACGCGTCCGGGCTGCTGTACCAGCTGCGGTTGCGCAACTGCTCGGGAGTGACGTCCGGGCCCGGCATCCGGCGGCTGAGCGAGCCGGCGAGACCCTCCAGCGTCTCCGACAGGGCGGGCGCCGACGCGCAGTACCGCGACAGGTGCGACTCGGGCACACCCTGCAGGTGGGCACGCCGGTAGTCACCCATGACGATCTTCGCCTGGTCCGGCGTGTAGCGCTCGGTGATCTGCTTGATGAGCAGCCTCAGCATCGCTGACTTACCGGACTCGCTCTCACCGAACACGATGAAGTGCGGGTCCGTCTCGAAGTCGACGAAGACGGGCGCGAGCGACGACTCGTCGATGCCGATGGCCACACCGCGGTCCGGGTGCTCGAACCCCTTGGGCAGCGCGTCCGACGGCAGGACCTTGGGCAGCAGCCGTACGGCCGGGGCGTGATGGCCCTGCCAGTTGTCGTTGATGCCGCGGATGAGGATCGATGTCGCCTCCGACAGGTCCTCCGTCTCCGAGGAGCCGTCGACCCGCGGCAGCGCGGTCATGAAGTGCAGCTTGTCCTGGGTCAGACCGCGGCCCGGCACGCTCGCGGGGACGTTCTGCGCGACCTTGCGGTCGATCTCCGACTCGGTCGGGTCACCGAGCCTGAGCTCGATGCGGTTCTGCAGCATGTCCTTGAGCGCGGGCCGCACTTCGGTGTAGCGGCTCGCGGTCAGGATCACGTGCACACCGAAGCCGAGGCCGCGCGTCGCGATCTCCGTGACGGTGGACTCGAGCAGCTCGTAGTCCGTCTTGAACGTGGCCCAGCCGTCGATGACGAGGAAGACGTCACCCCAGGCCTGGTCGGGCAGATGCCCGGCGGCCCGGCGCTGCCGGAAGGTCTGGATCGAGTCGACGTTGTTGGTGCGGAAGTACTCCTCGCGTGCGTTGAGGATCCCCTCGACCTCGCTGACCGTACGGCGCACCTTCTCCGCGTCGAGACGGTTGGCGACCCCGCCGACGTGGGCCAGGTCCTCCATCGAGATCAGGCTGCCACCGCCGAAGTCCAGGCAGTAGAACTGCACTTCGGAGGGCGTGTGGGTGAGGGCGAACGCCGAGATGAGCGAGCGCAGCAGCGTCGACTTGCCGGACTGCGGACCACCGACGAACAGACCGTGGCCGGCGCCGCCGGCGAAGTCCCGGTACAGCACGTCACGCCGCTGCTCGAACGGCTTGTCCACCAGGCCGACCGGCACGTTGAGCCGGCCGAGCGCCGTGTACTCGGGCGCGGTCAGGCCGCGTTCCGGGGTGACGGCGAGCTGGGGGAGGAGCTGCTCCAGCGAAGGCGCCTCCTCGAGCGGGGGCAGCCACACCTGGTGGGCGGGCGGTCCCTGGTTGACCATCCTGCCGACGATGACGTCGAGGACGGTGTCGGCCAGCGCGTCGTCCACGCGGTTGTCGGCCTCCGGCTCCTCGATCACCGGCTGCGGGGGCAGCGCCACGTGCTCCGCCGTGAACAGCGCGGGCCGCAGCTGGGTCGAGCGGTGCACCCGGGACGGGCCCTCGCCGTGGTACGGCCCCGACACGTACGCCGCCTTGAAACGGACCATGGTGTCGGTGTCGTACCGCAGATAACCGGAACCGGGAATCGACGGCAGGTGGTAGGCGTCCGGAACACCGATCGCCGTACGGGACTCGGCCGCGGAGAAGGTACGCAGACCGATCCGGTACGACAGGTACGTGTCCAGGCCGCGCAGCTTGCCCTCCTCCAGACGCTGCGACGCCAGCAGCAGGTGCACACCCAGCGAACGGCCGATACGGCCGATCTGGATGAACATGTCGATGAAGTCCGGCTTGGCGGTGAGGAGTTCGGAGAACTCGTCGAGCACGATGACCAGCGAGGCCATCGGCTCCAGCGCGGCGCCCGCCGCCCGGGCCTTCTCGTAGTCGTGCAGGTTGGCGTAGTTGCCGGCCGTCCGCAGCAGCTCCTGACGGCGCTGCGTCTCACCCATGATCGAGTCACGCATACGGTCGACGAGGGTGAGGTCGTCCGCGAGGTTGGTGATCACGGCCGCGGTGTGCGGCATGTCCGCCATACCGGCGAACGTCGCACCGCCCTTGAAGTCCGCGAGGATGAAGTTCAGCGTCTCCGAGGAGTGCGTCACCGCGAGACCGAGCACCAGCGTGCGCAGCACCTCGGACTTGCCGGAGCCGGTCGCGCCGACGCACAGGCCGTGCGGGCCCATGCCCTCCTGCGAGGCCTCCTTGAGGTCGAGCATGACCGGCTCGCCGCTCTCGCCGACACCGATCGGTACCCGCAGCCGCTCGTGCAGCGTGCGCGGACGCCAGGTGCGGGAGACGTCCACGGTGCCCGCGTCGCCGATGCCCATGAGATCCGTGAAGTCCAGGTTGGACAGGAGGGGTTCGCCCTCCTCCGCGGTGCCGACCCGGAAGGGGGCGAGCTGCCGCGCCAGGGACTCGGCCTGTGCCTGGTTCAGCACGTCGGGCTTGCCGGTGTACGCCGAGTCGTTGCCGACGAACAGCCGCATTCGGTCCGGCTTCACATAGGCCGTCAGACCCGCGCGGAGGTCCTCCTCCAGCTCACCGGGGGCGATCTCCAGGAAGGTGACGCCCTGGAGGCCTTCGGCGCTGGCGAGTTCGGAGTCCGGCGGTACGGTGCCGCCGTCGAGCACCACGATCAGGTGCGGCTGGTCGTAGACGGGGTTCGCGTCCCGGTTCCAGCGGGGTCTGTCGCTCAACTGGTCCGCCAGCGCCTCCTCCAGCTCACCGAGGTCGTCGAACAGGAGCCGGCTCGAGCCCGCTCCGTCCTTCGCCTTCGGGTGCTGGCTGTGCGGCAGCCACTTGATCCAGTCCCAGTCCGCGGCCGCGGAGGGGTGCGCCACCACGGCGATCACCAGGTCCTCGGGCGAGTGCAGCGTCGCGAGCTGGGACAGTGCCGCGCGGGCGCTGCCGTACACCGAGTCGGCGTCTCCACAGATCGTCATGTGGTAGAAGGCGCGCAACGAGACGGAGACGGGCAGGTCGTTGAGACTGCCGTGCGCGTCGAGGAATGCCTTCATGGCAGCCGCGGTCAGCGGCTCCAGCTCCTCCTTGGGCGCCGTCTCCGGCGCGACGAGCGGAGTGTTCAACTGCTGCACACCGCAACCGATCCGTACGGAGGCGAAGTCCGCGTCGGTCGGGCGCCGCTCCCACAGACGCTTGCCGTCGGCCGCGACCGCCCACAGCTGCTCCGGGTCGGGATGCTGGAAAAGCTGACTCTGCCGCTGCAGTTCAGCGGTCTTCTGTACGTCCTTGCGGACCTGTTCGAGATAGCGGAAGTAGTCACGCCGGTCCTGGGCCATCCCCGCGCCGCCGCCCTGCCGGGCCTTGGCGAACTGGGCGATGGCCATGGCCAGCGTCGAGGCCAGCATCAGCCCGCCGACCACCCTCATGTAGGCGGGCAGGCTGGGCATGAAGAAGAAGCCGACGGAACCCAGCATGCCCATCATGGGCAGCAGGTTCATCAGCATGCTCTCGTCGCCCTCGCGTGGGATCTCGGGCGGCGTCTCGAGTTTGACCTCGCCGTCCGGGACGACCGGGGGAACTATCCGCGGTGGCCGTTTGATGATGACGACGCTCACCGAATGCACTCATCCTTCGCGATTGATACGTCCTGGCACCGACGCCCCCGTGTACCGCTGTGCCGAGATGGTTTCTCGTTCGCGTAGGCGTCGTTCGCGTAGGCGTCGATCCTACTGATAAGCGCGGGTGCCCAGGGAGCCAGGCGCATGGAGATGCGGAGCAGGTCCTGGAAGGAATGAGGGAGGCAGGGCCTGTGCGGGGTGGCGCAACGGATATGGTGGCGCTCCGCGTCGTACGAGCGGCGCGAGGAAGCCTTGTCTAGCAGGGGGAACACCACGGTGAGCACGGGGACTTCGACAGGTTTCTGCCGAATCACCATCGCAGCGCCGGACAGCCGAGTCGATGTCGCGCTGCCCGAGGACCTGCCGATCCAGGACCTCTTTCCCGAGATCGTCAGACTCTCGGGCCTGGTCCAGTCGGACAACAGTCCTTCCGGCTACCATCTCGTGACCCGCGAGGGCCAGGTGCTCGACGCGAGTCGTTCGCTGCTCGAGCACCGGGTCAGGGACGGCGAGGTGCTGCTGCTGCGGACCTTCGCCGACTCACTGCCGCCGGCCGTGCACGACGACGTGGTGGACGCGATCGCCGCCGCGGTCAAGCAGGACACCCGCAGCTGGAACGACCAGCTGATGCGGGTGGCCGGTCTCGTCTCCGGTTCGCTGCTTCTGATCATGCTCGGCTTCGTGTTCTGGTTCGCGGACCCGATCCGGCACGACATGAACGGCCTCCAGGGCATCCTCGCCGGAGTGACCGCGCTCGCCCTGACGGCACTCGCCGGTATCCGGGCCCGGGTGTACGAGGACCGCGGCTCGGCCGTCGCACTCGGCGTCTCGGCGCTGCCGCACGCGCTCATCGCGGGCTCCGGCGTGATCCCGCAGGACGCGGGTGAGGGCCCCGGCCGGATCCAGTTCCTCGTCGGCTGCGTGGCCGTACTGCTCTTCTCCGTCGTACTGATCATGCTGCTGCCGCAGGGAGACGCCCCGTTCGTGGCCGCCGCGCTGGCCGCCGGGATCGGTACGCTCGCCGTGTTCTGCGGGGTGCTCACCGAGGCGGAGCCGCGGGAGATCGCCGCCGGCACCTCGGTCGTCGCGCTGGCGGTCGTCGGCTTCCTGCCCGGCTGGTCGGCCCGCTTCGCCAAGCTGCCTATCGGTTTCCGCAACCCGGAGGACCTGGCCCGGGCGCGTCGTGAGGGCCAGGACGGCGACCTCGACGCAGTCGACGTCCAGCGCATCGTCGCCCAGACGAGCCGGGGCCACGAACTGCTGCTCGGCCTGGTGGGCGGCTGCGCCGTCGTCATCGTCGGCGCTGGCGGCGCGGTGCTCGGCTTCAGCGACAACAGCTGGGCCCAGCTGCTGGCCCTGGTCACCGGCCTCGCCGCGATGTTGCGGGCGCGACTGTTCCGGTACACCGCCCAGGTCACCTGCCTGTTCGTGGCCGGTGTCGTCACCCTCGCCCTGCTGGTCCTCGGCCTCGCGATCTCGCCGCCGGCCGACATCGTCCTGGAGATGTTCAAGGGCAACTCCGGCCCGGTCGACGTACGCACCCTGTGGCTCGGCGCCTCGGTCGGCGCCGGTGTCCTGCTGCTGATCGCGATCGCCCTCATCGTGCCGCAGAAGGGACTCTCTCCCTTCTGGGGCCGCATGCTGGACCTCGCGGACTCGCTGGTGCTGCTCTCCCTGATCCCGATCTGCCTGGCCGTCCTCGACGTCTACGGCAAGGTCCGCGGCGGCATCTGACCGGCGAAGGGCCGCCCGGGCCGCCTGTCAGGAGCGCGCTCGTGTGCTGGTACGCTGTGTGACGGCCGTTTGTGTACGCACCCCCGGAGCCCCCTGCAGGAGACCTGCAGGCTCTGGAGGCCGCGCCCAGCGGATCCCCGCCTCCCGAGTTACGGAAGCTCCCCTGAGATTCAGACCAGGGGCACTCGGTGGCCCTCTACAGACTACGAGGAGTACGCGTGTCGCTCGACGCCGCTACGAAGAAGCAGATCATCAGCGAGTTCGGTACCAAGGAGGGCGACACCGGCTCCCCCGAGGTCCAGGTCGCGATGCTCTCGCGCCGTATCTCGGACCTGACCGAGCACCTCAAGACCCACAAGCACGACCACCACTCCCGCCGTGGTCTGCTGATCCTGGTCGGTCAGCGTCGCCGCCTGCTGCAGTACCTGGCCAAGAAGGACATCCAGCGCTTCCGTGCGCTGGTCGACCGCCTCGGCATCCGCCGCGGTGCGGCGGGCGCCAAGTAAGACGCCGTGAGGGGAGCGGTTCCCGTGACCATGGGGACCGCTCCCTTTGCTGTACGTACGGAAACGTGCGGAGTGTCACTGACGCTTTGTACTGTGGTAGCACAACGCAATACGTACGACGCAGAGTGATGACGCGTGCTCGCTGAGGGCATGGCGTCATACGACAAAGAACGAGGAGAAGCGCACCTCGCCGCCGCCGGTCCTCGGTAGTGGCCCCCGGACGAAGAGAGCCCCGAGGGCTTCGATCGAAGACCGGCCCGCACCAGACGGAGCGCTTCTCCGCAACCGTCCCCCTGCCACACGGGCAGACAAGGGACGAAGACGAGGAGAAAACGCTAGTGGAGAACGAGACCCACTACGCCGAGGCCGTCATCGACAACGGTTCCTTCGGCACCCGCACCATCCGTTTCGAGACGGGCCGCCTGGCCAAGCAGGCCGCCGGCTCCGCCGTGGCGTACCTGGACGACGACACCATGGTGCTGTCGGCCACCACCGCCTCCAAGAACCCCAAGGACCAGCTCGACTTCTTCCCCCTGACGGTGGACGTCGAGGAGCGGATGTACGCCGCCGGCAAGATCCCCGGCAGCTTCTTCCGCCGTGAGGGCCGCCCCTCCGAGGACGCCATCCTCACCTGCCGCCTCATCGACCGCCCGCTGCGCCCGTCCTTCAAGAAGGGCCTGCGCAACGAGATCCAGGTCGTCGCCACCATCATGGCGCTCAACCCCGACCACCTGTACGACGTCGTGGCGATCAACGCCGCCTCCGCGTCCACGCAGCTGGCCGGTCTGCCCTTCTCCGGCCCGATCGGCGGCGTCCGCGTCGCGCTGATCAACGGCCAGTGGGTCGCGTTCCCGACGCACACCGAGCTCGAGGACGCCGTCTTCGACATGGTCGTCGCCGGTCGCGTCCTGGAGGACGGCGACGTCGCGATCATGATGGTCGAGGCCGAGGCCACCGAGAAGACCATCCAGCTCGTCAAGGGCGGCGCCGAGGCGCCGACCGAGGAGGTCGTCGCCTCCGGTCTGGACGCCGCGAAGCCCTTCATCAAGGTGCTCTGCAAGGCCCAGGCCGACCTCGCCGCGAAGGCCGCCAAGCCGACCGGCGAGTTCCCGGTCTTCCTGGACTACCAGGATGACGTCTTCGAGGCGCTGTCCGCCGCCGTCCGCCCCGAGCTCGCCCAGGCGCTCACCATCGCCGGCAAGCAGGACCGCGAGGCCGAGCTGGACCGCGTCAAGGCGCTGGCCGCCGAGAAGCTCCTGCCGGAGTTCGAGGGTCGCGAGAAGGAGATCTCCGCCGCGTACCGCGCGCTGACCAAGGCCCTGGTCCGTGAGCGCGTCATCAAGGAGAAGACGCGCATCGACGGGCGTGGGCTGACGGACATCCGTACGCTCGCCGCCGAGGTCGAGGCCATCCCGCGCGTGCACGGTTCAGCGCTGTTCGAGCGTGGCGAGACGCAGATCCTGGGCGTCACCACCCTGAACATGCTCCGGATGGAGCAGCAGCTGGACACCCTTTCCCCGGTGACCCGCAAGCGCTACATGCACAACTACAACTTCCCGCCGTACTCCGTCGGCGAGACCGGCCGCGTCGGCTCCCCGAAGCGCCGCGAGATCGGCCACGGCGCGCTCGCCGAGCGCGCCATCGTGCCGGTCCTGCCGACGCGTGAGGAGTTCCCGTACGCGATCCGTCAGGTGTCCGAGGCCCTCGGCTCCAACGGCTCGACGTCCATGGGCTCGGTCTGTGCCTCCACCATGTCGCTGCTGAACGCCGGTGTGCCGCTGAAGGCCCCCGTCGCCGGTATCGCCATGGGTCTGATCTCCCAGGAGATCAACGGCGAGACGCACTACGTCGCCCTCACCGACATCCTCGGTGCGGAGGACGCCTTCGGCGACATGGACTTCAAGGTCGCCGGCACCAAGGAGTTCGTGACCGCCCTCCAGCTCGACACCAAGCTGGACGGCATCCCGGCCTCCGTCCTGGCCGCCGCTCTCAAGCAGGCCCGTGACGCCCGCCTCCACATCCTCGACGTGATGATGGAAGCGATCGACACGCCGGACGAGATGTCCCCCAACGCCCCGCGGATCATCACCGTCAAGATCCCCGTGGACAAGATCGGCGAGGTCATCGGCCCGAAGGGCAAGATGATCAACCAGATCCAGGAGGACACCGGCGCCGAGATCACGATCGAGGACGACGGCACCATCTACATCGGTGCCCAGGTCGGCTCGCAGGCGGAGGCCGCCCGCGCCACGATCAACTCGATCGCCAACCCGACCATGCCGGAGGTCGGCGAGCGCTACCTGGGCACGGTCGTGAAGACGACCACCTTCGGTGCGTTCGTCTCGCTGCTCCCGGGCAAGGACGGTCTGCTGCACATCTCGCAGATCCGCAAGCTCGCCGGCGGCAAGCGCGTGGAGAACGTCGAGGACGTGCTCGGTGTGGGCGCCAAGGTCCAGGTCGAGATCGCCGAGATCGACTCCCGCGGCAAGCTCTCCCTCATCCCCGTGATCGAGGGCGAAGGCGACGGCGACGACGAGAAGAAGGACGACACCGACCAGTGACGTCGAGCAGCTCCACGGCGACGGCCCGCACCTCCTCGGAGGCGCGGGCCGTCGCCCGTACCCAAACCCTGATCAAGGGCACCAACGGCATCGGTGTCGTCCGCAAGACCACCCTCCCCGGCGGCCTGCGCATCGTCACCGAGACCCTGCCCTCGGTCCGCTCGGCGACCTTCGGCATCTGGGCCCACGTCGGCTCCCGCGACGAGACGCCGGCCCTGAACGGCGCCACCCACTATCTGGAGCACCTCCTCTTCAAGGGCACGTCCCGCCGTAGCGCGCTGGACATCTCCTCCGCCATCGACGCCGTCGGCGGCGAGATGAACGCCTTCACGGCGAAGGAGTACACGTGCTACTACGCGCGCGTGCTCGACACCGACCTGCCCCTGGCCATCGACGTCGTCTGCGACATGCTCACGGGCTCCCTCATCCGTGAGGAGGACGTCAACGTCGAGCGCGGCGCGATCCTCGAAGAGATCGCCATGACCGAGGACGACCCGGGCGACTGCGTGCACGACCTGTTCGCGCACACCATGTTCGGCGACAACCCCCTCGGCCGCCCCGTCCTCGGCACGGTCGACACGGTCAACGCCCTCACCGCCGACCGCATCCGCCGCTTCTACAAGAAGCACTACGACCCGACCCATCTCGTGGTCGCCGCGGCCGGCAACATCGACCACAACAAGGTCGTACGACAGGTCCGCGCCGCCTTCGAGAGGGCGGGCGCCTTCAAGAACCCGGACGCCGAGCCCATCACGCCCCGCGAGGGCCGCCGCGCCCTGCGCACCGCCGGCCGGGTCGAGCTGATCGGCCGCAAGACCGAGCAGGCCCATGTCGTGCTCGGCATGCCGGGCCTGGCCCGCACGGACGAGCGCCGCTGGGCGCTGGGGGTGCTCAACACGGCCCTCGGCGGCGGCATGTCCTCCCGCCTCTTCCAGGAGGTCCGCGAGAAGCGCGGCCTGGCCTACAGCGTGTACTCGTACACCTCCGGCTTTGCCGACTGCGGCCTGTTCGGCGTGTACGCGGGCTGCCGCCCGAGCCAGGTGCACGACGTTCTGAAGATCTGTCGCGACGAACTCGACCAGGTAGCCGAACACAGCCTCTCGGACGACGAGATCGGCCGTGCCATCGGCCAGCTCCAGGGCTCCACCGTCCTGGGCCTGGAGGACACGGGCGCGCTGATGAACCGTATCGGCAAGAGCGAGCTGTGCTGGGGCGAGCAAATGTCCGTCGACGACATGCTGGCCCGGATAGCCTCGGTCACCCCGGACGACGTCCGTTCGGTCGCCCGCGAGATCCTGGGGCGGCGGCCCTCGCTGTCGGTCATCGGCCCGCTGAAGGACAAGCAGGCGTCCCGACTGGACGAGGCCGTCGCCTGACCAAGTCCGAAACTCCGAAACTCCGGAACACCGGTTAAGGAAGCAAGAAGATGAGCAAGCTGCGCGTGGCGGTCCTCGGTGCCAAGGGCCGGATCGGCTCCGAGGCGGTACGGGCGGTCGAGGCCGCCGAGGACATGGAGCTGGTCGCCGCCCTGGGCCGGGGCGACACGCTGGAGACGCTGGCCGAGACCGGCGCCCAGGTCGCCGTCGAACTGACCACGCCGGCCTCGGTGATGGACAACCTCGACTTCTGCGTACGGCACGGCATCCACGCCGTCGTCGGTACGACCGGCTGGACCGACGAGCGCCTCGCCCAGCTGAAGGGCTGGCTCGCCCAGTCCCCGGAGACCGGTGTGCTCATCGCGCCGAACTTCTCCATCGGGGCCGTACTGACCATGAAGTTCGCGCAGATCGCCGCGCCCTACTTCGAGTCCGTCGAGGTCGTCGAACTGCATCACCCGAACAAGGTGGACGCCCCGTCCGGCACCGCCACGCGCACCGCCCAGCTCATCGCCGAGGCCCGCCGCGCGGCCGGCTCCGCACCGGCGCCGGACGCCACGGTGACCGCCCTGGACGGCGCGCGGGGAGCCAGCGTGGACGGCGTGCCCGTACACGCCATCCGCCTGCGCGGTCTGCTCGCCCACCAGGAGGTCCTGCTGGGCGGCGAGGGCGAGACGCTGACCGTCCGCCACGACTCCCTCCACCACAGCAGCTTCATGCCGGGCATCCTGCTCGGCGCCCGCCGCGTGGTGACCACCCCGGGCCTGACCTTCGGCCTGGAAAACTTCCTGGACCTGGGCTGACACCCGCCATGCGAGCCAAGCTCTCCTACGCCACAACGGCTGCCGCCCTGGTCGTCTACTTCGTCCTGGTCGGCAGCCGCGGCGTCATGCTCATCCAGTCCGGCACGCTCCTCACCGTCACCTTCGGCGTGGCAGTGCTGATCCTGCCGGTCATCGGCCTGTGGTTCCTGTGGAAGAACACCCAGTTCGTCCGCAAGGCCAACCAGCTCGCCGCCGAACTCGACGCCCAGGGCGGCCTGCCCGTCGACGAGCTGAAACGCACCCCCGGCGGCCGTATCGACCGCGACTCCGCCGACGAGGTCTTCGCCAAACGCAAGGCCGAGACGGAGGCAGCTCCCGACGACTGGCGCAGCTGGTTCCGCCTCGCCGTCGCCTACCACGACGCCCGCGACACCCCGCGCGCCCGCAAGGCGATGCAGCGGGCGATAGCCCTGCACGACGGCAAGCCGGTCCAGGCGGCCTGACAACGCCCGCCGCACGCCGAAGGGGCCGACCCGCACCAGATGCGGGCCGGCCCCTTCGCGTTGCCGGACATCAGCCCCGCCGGTACTCCTGGCCCCACGCCTCGACCGCGTCCGACGCCTTGTCGAAGGCCTCGGCACGCGCCAGGAAGTCCGCGTTGTGCGTGGTCAGCAGAACCGGCACGTCGTCCGTGGCACGGTCACGCCGCACGAGGAGCAGTGCCTGCCCCTGAACGGTGCGCGGCAGCCCGAGCCAGCGCACCGGCTGCTGCACCGTCCTGAGGGCCGCCACCCGGTCCCAGGCCACCGTGCGCGTGAGGAGGAAGTCCACCCGGCGCAGCCCCTGCGCGCTCACCCACACGCCCACGCGCAGCAACCGCAGGGCACCGACGATGACGAGCAGCGCGATGCCGAGTACCACACCCGCCTCGGACACCGAGCCGGTCAGCGCGATGATGACGGCCGCGAAAAGCAGGTACGAGGCGAGCAGCAACACGATCGCGGCGACGCCCACGCGCCACGGACCGGGCCGGTAGGGGCGCCGCCAGCGGTCGCGGTCGTCGAACGGCAGCGCGACGTCGTCCGTCGACTCGAATGCGCGGTCGGCCGTCAGGAAGGGCAGGGGCACGGCTGGGTCCTCACTCAATCCATCCACGGGCTGTGCCCGGTGAGGTTATCGACTTGTACCCCTGCTCACCACCTTGGGGTCCAGATGGAGTCAGTGCCCCTGTGACGCTTGGGACTGCTGTGTCGGCGCCGACTGATCCGGACTGAGCGCCGGCATCCCGACGACCAGGGAGCCCACCAGTGCGGCGACGATGCTGAGCCCCAGCAGCCAGCGCCCGGCTATTTGACTCACGGACGCGCGCTCGCGGGGCGGGGGAGTGACATTGCTGCGGAACTTGTCGGCTTCGGCGAGGAAGGCGAACGGTACGGGTTCGCGCCGACGGAACATCGGGGGTACTTCTCCCTTCCGGGATCGAACGAGTGACTCTCACTGACACAGACGAGCGGGTGCCCCAAAAGGTGCCGGCTTTCCCCCAAATCGCAGAAGTTCACCAAAGTTGTCGCCTCCCGGCACCGAACGCCCCGATGTCAGTGCCGGGTCGTAGAGTGGGCGCCGCCCGAGTGAAGTGATGGAAGGACCCTCCGAGCCGTGACCGACACCCCCGCCGACGACCTCAAGCCCAGCTTCCGCAGCGACGTCACCGTCGAGCTCGTCAAGCACACCGCGTCCGACGCGGACGTCCTCTTCGCCGCCCGCGTCTCGACCGTCGGCGAGCAGTCCCTGGACGAGCTGGGGAAGGACCCGGAGCGCTCCAAAGGCTTGATCAACTACCTCATGCGGGACCGGCACGGCAGCCCCTTCGAGCACAACTCGATGACCTTCTTCATCAGCGCCCCGATCTTCGTCTTCCGCGAGTTCATGCGACACCGCGTGGGCTGGTCGTACAACGAGGAGAGCGGCCGCTACCGCGAGCTCCAGCCGGTCTTCTACGTCCCCGACGGCTCCCGCAAGCTGGTCCAGGAGGGCCGCCCGGGCAAGTACGTCTTCGTCGACGGCACCCAGTCCCAGCAGGAGCTGGTGGCCCGCACCATGGAGGACTCCTACCGACGGGCGTACGAGGCGTACCAGGAGATGCTCGCCGCCGGCGTCGCCCGCGAGGTCGCCCGCGCCGTCCTCCCCGTCGGCCTCTTCTCGTCGATGTACGCCACGTGCAACGCCCGCTCGTTGATGCACTTCCTCGGCCTGCGCACCCAGCACGAGCTGGCGAAGGTCCCGTCCTTCCCGCAGCGCGAGATCGAGATGGTCGGCGAGAAGATGGAGGCCGAGTGGGCCAAGCTCATGCCGCTCACCCACGCGGCCTTCAATGCGAACGGCCGTGTGGCGCCGTAACGCAACCTCGTTCCCGCAGGGCACAGATGTACGGATCAGCCTCGCGAAGTGTCCCGTATTGCGGCATTTAGAGAAGTTCATCTAGCCTGATCAAACGGACCCGGCACTGCTTGAACCCCCGAGCAGGCAGTGCCGGGCTCCGCATTTGTCGCCACTTGTCGCCTCCCCCGAGGGCAGACCCCACCTTGAGCAACGAGTAGCGTGTTACCCATGGCTCCGACCTCCACTCCGCAGACCCCCTTCGGGCGGGTCCTCACCGCCATGGTCACGCCCTTCACGGCGGACGGCGCACTCGACCTCGACGGCGCACAGCGGCTCGCCACCCACCTGGTGGACGCAGGCAACGACGGCCTGATCGTCAACGGCACCACCGGTGAGTCGCCCACCACCAGCGACGCGGAGAAAGCGGAACTCGTACGAGCCGTCCTGGAGGCCGTCGGCGACCGCGCCCACGTCGTCGCCGGCGTCGGCACGAACGACACCCACCACAGCATCGAGCTCGCCCGCACGGCGGAGCAGGTCGGCGCACATGGCCTCCTGGTCGTCACGCCGTACTACAACAAGCCCCCGCAGGAGGGCCTGTACCGGCACTTCACGGCCATCGCCGACGCTGCCGAGCTGCCGGTCATGCTCTACGACATCCCCGGTCGCAGCGGCGTCCCGATCAACACCGAGACGCTCGTGCGCCTCGCCGAGCACCCGCGGATCGTCGCCAACAAGGACGCCAAGGGCGACCTCGGCCGCGCCAGCTGGGCCATCGCCCGCTCCGGCCTCGCCTGGTACTCCGGCGACGACATGCTGAACCTGCCGCTGCTCTCCGTAGGCGCGGTCGGCTTCGTCTCGGTCGTCGGCCACGTGGTCACTCCCGACCTGCGGGCCCTCGTGGAGGCGTTCACCTCTGGTGATGTCCAGAAGGCGACCGAGATCCACCAGAAGCTGCTCCCGGTCTACACCGGCATGTTCCGCACCCAGGGCGTCATGACCATCAAGGCCGCGCTCGCCCTGCAGGGCCTGCCCGCCGGACCGCTGCGCGCCCCCATGGTCGAACTCGCGCCCGAGGAGATCGAGCAGCTCAAGATCGATCTTGCTGCGGGCGGGGTACAGCTCTAGCACCAGACTTCGCGAACCCCTTCGCGCGATCAGACTTCACAACTGAATAAGCAGGCCACCGGTGCCTGTGTCCACAACGACAACTGCTTCTGCACGAACGTCATGCGCGCCACGTGCCCACCGGTACGTGGCGCGTGTGGTGAGGAGAGTCTTTTGAGTCATCCGCATCCTGAACTCGCCCCGCCCCCACCGCTCCTCGACGGCGGCCTGCGCGTCACCCCGCTCGGCGGCCTCGGCGAAATCGGCCGGAACATGACGGTCTTCGAGTACGGCGGCCGTCTGCTGATCGTCGACTGCGGCGTGCTCTTCCCCGAGGAGGAACAGCCCGGCATCGATCTGATCCTTCCGGACTTCACGTCCGTCCGGGACCGCCTCGACGACATCGAGGGCATCGTCCTCACGCACGGCCACGAGGACCACATCGGCGGCGTCCCCTATCTCCTCCGGGAGAAGCCGGACATCCCGCTGATCGGCTCCAAGCTGACCCTCGCCCTGATCGAAGCGAAGCTCCAGGAGCACCGCATCCGCCCGTACACCCTGGAAGTGGCGGAAGGGCACCGTGAGCGCATCGGCCCCTTCGACTGCGAGTTCGTCGCGGTCAACCACTCCATCCCGGACGCCCTGGCCGTGGCCATCCGCACGCCCGCGGGCATGGTGGTCCACACGGGCGACTTCAAGATGGACCAGCTCCCGCTGGACAACCGCCTCACGGATCTACACGCGTTCGCACGGCTGAGCGAGGAGGGCATCGACCTCCTCCTCGCCGACTCGACGAACGCCGAGGTCCCGGGGTTCGTGCCGCCCGAGCGCGACATCTCCAACGTCCTGCGCACGGTCTTCGGGAACGCCCGGAAGCGGATCATCGTGGCGAGCTTCGCCAGTCACGTCCACCGCATCCAGCAGATTCTGGACGCGGCCCACGAGTACGGCCGCAGGGTCGCCTTCGTCGGCCGCTCGATGGTGCGCAACATGGGCATCGCCAGGGACCTGGGCTATCTGAAGGTCCCGCCAGGCCTGGTCGTGGACGTCAAGACGCTCGACGACCTGCCGGACCACGAGGTGGTCCTGGTCTGCACGGGTTCCCAGGGCGAACCGATGGCGGCCCTGTCCCGCATGGCCAACCGCGACCACCAGATCCGCATCGTCCCCGGCGACACGGTCATCCTGGCGTCGTCGCTGATCCCAGGCAACGAGAACGCGGTCTACCGCGTCATCAACGGCCTGACCCGCTGGGGCGCGAACGTCGTCCACAAGGGCAATGCCAAGGTGCACGTTTCCGGCCACGCGTCCGCGGGCGAGCTCCTGTACTTCTACAACATCTGCCGCCCGAAGAACCTGATGCCGGTCCACGGCGAATGGCGCCACCTGCGCGCCAACGCCGAGCTGGGCGCCCTGACCGGCGTCCCGCACGACCGGATCGTCATCGCCGAGGACGGCGTGGTCGTCGACCTCGTCGAGGGCAAGGCGAAGATCTCCGGCAAGGTCCAGGCGGGCTACGTGTACGTCGACGGCCTCTCGGTCGGTGACGTGGGCGAGCCGGCGCTGAAGGACCGCAAGATCCTCGGAGACGAGGGCATCATCTCGGTCTTCGTGGTCATCGATTCCTCGACCGGCAAGATCACAGGCGGACCGCACGTCCAGGCCCGTGGTTCCGGCATCGATGACTCGGCCTTCGCCGATGTCATCCCAAGGGTCACCGAGGTGCTGGAGCGGTCGGCCCAGGACGGCGTTGTGGAGCCGCACCAGATGCAGCAGCTCATCCGCCGGACCCTGGGCAAGTGGGTCTCGGACAGCTACCGGCGCAGGCCGATGATCCTGCCTGTGGTGGTGGAGGTCTGACGGTCTGTCGGCCTTCGTCCGCGTGAACCAGGAGCGGGGGGGGGGGGGGGGGGGGGGGGGGGGGGGGGGGGGGGGGGGGGGGGGGGGGGGGGGCGCGGCCGCCCCGGCCCCGCGGCCGCCGCGAGCGCCGGCCCCGCGCCGCCCGC